>SVBB01000014.1 GCA_015059105.1 Erysipelotrichaceae bacterium
TTAGAAATAACTTTCTTAAGAAAAACTTAAAATTTTAATTTCCTATATATTTTTGGAGATGACTATTTTATTTAACAGGATATTCTTTGTGATGACGATATCAGTGTCTAATCCTAGTGGATTATGGCAAATAACATCGCCGACATAAACGGGTGCTTCCGCATGTAAAGAATTGACCACATCCATCATTTCAAAGATCTTTCCCTTTGGAATTGGTTTAGAAGTTTTTACGGAAACAACACAGTTATTTCTATTAGTTATCCTAATAGAAGAAGTTAAAGTTCTCTCTGGAGAAGTCATCTCCTTAAGAACATAATTTTTGCCTCTTGGACAGAAATTGCCGGAAACATTATTCGCTTCATCGACAGTGATATGACAACCACGTGGGCAAACGATGCAAGTAAATTCTCTATTCATAATCCACCCTCATTTCTATTGGTTCATCGCTTAAGTTTTCAAGCTTCACCTTTCCTTCAACCATAATGGAAGGTAAAAGGAGAGTTAAGACTTGTTTCTTAAGTAATCTATCGCCTTGCTTAATATATAAGAAAGCTTTATCAGTTGGTTTTCTAACGCGGAATTTGAAATTGAGTTCATCCGCGGATTTGCTAACAAAGTTAGGAACGACATATCCCATCAGTCCACCAGCAGTGACTGGAATGCGGTCATTATCTTCTTTATTATTAACGATATATTCCGCGGCAGATTTACCAGCAGCTGTTCCTTCTTGAGAGACGAAGTCCACTAAGTCGTGAACATGTAAACAGTTACCACAAGTGAAGATACCTGGGATTTGAAGTTCAAAATTATTGTCGACAGATGGTCCTCTATTTCTTTCAAATTTCACACCACCCATCTCTTCAAGCAATGTCGTCTGTGGTAATAAACCAACAGAGAGGATCAAACAGTCACATTCAATCTCTCTTTGTGTGCCAGGAATGACTTTTAAATTTTCATCGACAGAAGAGAGTTCAACTTTCTCTACTCTATTCTTACCAATAACGTTACTAACTGTCTTTGATAGATATAATGGAATATTGAAATCTTGTAAGCATTGCACGATGTTACGATTTAACCCATTTGAGAAAGGCATAATCTCAGCAACACAGATGACTTTCGCTCCTTCAAGAGTGAGACGTCTAGCCATGATAAGACCGATATCACCACTACCAAGAATGACGATTTTCTTACCGACTAAATGGCCAGTAGTATTTAAAATCTTCTGTGCAGTACCTGCTGTTGTGACACCGCTACATCTATCTCCAGGAACCATAATTGCACCAGGAGTTCTTTCATAGGAACCGGTTGCAAGAATAATTGCTTTGGCTTCTACTTTCACAAATCCTTCTTGGCTATTTGAATAAAAAACCTCTTTATTCTTAGTTATTTTGCTGACTTGTGTTAATAATTTGTATTCGATATTTCTCTTTTTTAATTCTTTGATAAATCTATCTGCGTATTCTGGACCAGTTAATTCTTCTTTAAAAGTTGTAAGTCCAAAACCGTTATGGATGCATTGATCAAGGATACCACCCAAATGATCTTCTCTTTCAAGAAGCAAGATATCTTTAACACCATTATCGTATGCGGAAATAGCGGCCGCTAAGCCACCCGCTCCTCCACCGATAATCACTAAATCTTTCTTAATCATTGTTAACCTTCTTTATCTTTTCGACAATGAGATTTGAACCATCGTTATCATAATTGACTTCGGTGAGTTCAATGCCGTATTTCTCCGCGAGTAACATAGAGACTGTCCCTAAGCAATATCCGCCTTGGCAACGGCCAAATCCCGCTCTGGTTCTGCGCTTCATTCCCTTGATTGAATGAGGTGGAACACTTCTATTAAGTGCATCTTTAAGTTCCCCTAAAGATACTTGTTCACAGTTACAGACGATGCGTCCGTAATCTGGATTTTCTTTCACTAATTTATTTCTTTCTTCTTCACTGAGCAACTTAATCTTAATATGTTTACGAATATGAGGATTGAAGTTATCTTTTGCTTTTAAAGGAAGAACTTTTTCAACAAAATCATGAACAACATATTGGGCAATCGCTGGAGAAGAAGCCAAACCTGGAGATTCAACGCCTGCAACATTAATGAAATTATCATATTTGCCATTTGGTCCAATGATGAAATCATGTGTTGAAGGAGTTGATCTCACACCGGCAAACACTCTAATCGTGTCGCCGTAAGGAATATTTGGAACTAATCTAGAAGCATTAGCTTTAATATTCGCTAATGTCGCTGAATCAGTTGAATAATCATCTCTATCTTCTTGAGGTTCACTACTCGGACCTAAATAATAATTACCAGAAGTTGTTGGGGCCACTAAAATACCTTTACCCTTTTCACTTGGAAGAGGGAAGATTGGTCTACGAACTAATCCCGCTGTACGGTGGTCTAATAAAATATATTCACCTTTACGTGGAATGATATGCCAGTCGATATCGCTAACCATCGCGGCAATCTTATCAGAATATAAACCAGCAGCGTTGATCACCACTTTTGTTTCATATTCATCTTTATTAGTTTTAACTACAAAGTAGTTATCTTTTGCTTTAATATCAACCACGCCTTCATTAACATGGAGAACAACGCCATTATCGACCGCATTTTCCATCGCATTAACAACTAATTCAAATGGATTGACGATACCAGCTTTCTTGGCATATAAAGCACCTAAAGCATTTGGTGAAATATTTGGTTCTAATTTAAGGAGTTCTTCTTTAGATAAAGAGAGCATTTCAACTCCATTAGCTTTGCTTCTCTCTAATAATTCTTTAAAAATAGGCCACTGCGATTCATCGTCGATAATCGTGAGAGTTCCGCACATCGAATACGAAACATCTAGTTCATCACATAAAGCAGGATACAAGGAAGCTCCCTTTACATTAAGCTTCGCTTTTAACGTTCCTGGCTTTGGATCGTATCCAGAGTGGATGATGGCTGAGTTAGCTGAAGAAGTAACATTACCAACATCATGTTCTTTTTCTAAGACTAAAACATCTAGATTATATTTGGATAACTCTCTAGCGATTAACGCTCCTGTCACACCAGCGCCAATAATAACTATATCTTTCATAACAAAGATATTATACACCGACTATATTATTTTTGATATAAAATACTGGCAAAATAAACGAAACAACGCTCTCTTATTTCCAGATTGAATAATAGGCAAAAGTTGTACTGATATCTTTATATATTTGATCGCCTACTTCATCGCTAACTTTGCTACGATAATAAGCAACAATGTAATTATCTTTATTACCTTTTTGAAAACGGATATATATTTCATTTAAATTGAACTCAATATTCCAGCCGATGCTACCTGTTGTTAGATTACCTTTCCCAGAGCCTATCCAACGAACGTATTGGCTACCATCGTAAATATATGCGGGAATATTATCAAATGTTATCTTATCGTAATTTAGATTTCCAAAACTTTCTAAAATAACATTTTTTACATCCTTGTTATTGCATAAAAATGCTGATGATTTTTGGTTGACGCGAAATGAAGCTGTCTCAGCGATATTGAAGCCATCTTCAGTTTCAAAAAAACTATTGAATTCTTTAACAATATTATAATTGCCCGAGCACGACGATAGAACACCAATTATGGAAGTTAATAAGATTGTTATTCCTAGTTTTTTAAACATTAATTGTGCTCCTTATTGTAATTATAAGGAGAATTGTTCAATTTTAGCAAGGACAATAAAAATGTCGGTAGCATTAGCCACCGACACCTTTAACATATTATTTATTTTTTAAATTTTCTTGGTCCCTTGATGGAACGATCTGGTTTAGCTTGTCTAAGCGGTCTTTCTTTTTCTTCAAAGTCCGCTGGTTTTTCCATAAACTCTCTCGCGGATACTTTGACTTTTCCGTGATCGTCAATTTCAATGACGCGAACTCTTAATGTATCGCCGACTTTGACAACATCTTGAGCTCTAGAGACGAATCCCCAGCCAAGTCTTGAGACGTGGCATAAACCTTCAACATTACCGAAGAGTTTGACAAATGCACCATAGTCTTCAACACGGGTAACTTCACCAGTATATTCTTCGCCAACTTGGGCTTCCTTGACGATATCAAGAATCATATTCTTGGCCTTATTGATAGTTTCTCTATCCATATGATAGATAGTGACTTGACCGTCATCTTCGATATCAATTTTGACATCGTCACATTGAGCGATGATTTCATTGATGACTTTTCCACCAGTACCGATGACATCTCTAATCTTGTCAACATCGATATGGAATGTATCCATCTTAGGCGCATATTTACCGACATCTGGTCTTGGTTCAGCAATAGCTTTTTTCATCACTTCACGAATCTTTGCTCTCGCTTCATGAGCTTGTGCTAACGCTTCGCGTAATACTTCTTTAGTGACACCTTTAATCTTGATATCCATCTGTAAGGCAGTGATACCTTTTTCAGTACCAGCAACTTTGAAGTCCATATCACCGAAGTGATCTTCTAAGCCTTGAATATCAGTAAGGATAGTATATGGGTGTTTGCCGTCAAGTGGTCCAGAGCTGATTAAGCCCATGGCAATGCCGGACACCATAGCTTTGATTGGGACGCCAGCCGCCATTAAGGACATACAGGAAGCACAGATAGAAGCTTGGGAAGAAGAACCATTAGATTCCACGACTTCCGCGACAGTTCTAATCGTATATGGGAATTCTTCAACTGAAGGAATGACATATGATAAGGCTCTTTCGCCTAATTTACCATGTCCGATTTCTCTTCTTCCTGGGGAGCCCATTCTACCAACTTCACCAACAGAATATGGTGGGAAGTTATAATGATGCATCCAGTGACGAGTATCTTCTTCAGTTAAGTTATCGATGATTTGTTCATCAGATTTAGCACCTAAAGTAGTAACAGAGATGACTTGAGTTTGGCCTCTAGTAAACATCGCAGAACCATGAGTGCGTGGTAATAAATCGACTTGTGCGTCTAATGGACGGATTTCATCGACTTTACGACCATCTGGTCTAATCTTTTCATCAGTGATAAGTCTACGCACTTCTTTGGCGACGAGGTTTTCTAAAGTCTCGTTGACCATATGCATGACTTTTTGATGTTCTTTTTCATTTTCATAAGTACGAGAATCATAATCTTCAATGATTTCGTTCTTGATGGCATCGACAGCGTCTTGTCTCTCTAATTTATCAAAGATAGAGATAGCTTTCACCAAACGAGCGTTGGCTCTTTCAGTGATATCTTTTTCGATGACTGGATCGCATTTATAGAGTTCGATTTCTCTTTTTGGTTTACCGATTTCTTTGATGATCTTTTCTTGCCATGCACATAATTTCTTAATCGCTTCATGACCGAACATCAAAGCATCGAGCATATCTTCTTCGCTGACTTGTTGGGCACCCGCTTCAACCATATTAATGGCTTCTTTAGTACCAGCGACAGCGAGTTGAATGTCAGACTGTTTATCTTCTTCCACTGTTGGGTTGATGATGAACTTGCCGTTGACTCTACCGACATAGACACCAGCGATAGGACCATCGAATGGGATATCGGAGATACCTAATGCCAAGGAAGAACCAAGCATCGCAGTCATTTCTGGAGTGCAGTCCGTATCAACAGACATCACAGTGTTGACGATTTGAACTTCGTTTCTAAAACCTTCGGAGAACATTGGTCTGATTGGTCTATCAATCAATCTGGCAGTTAAGGTAGCGTGTTCTCCCGCTCTACCTTCTCTACGTAAAAATGAGCCTGGGATCTTACCGACGGCGTATTGTTTCTCTTCATAGCCGACTGTTAATGGGAAGAAATCTCCTTCCTTTGGAAGATCTGAGGCACACACTGTGGAAAGAACGACAGTTTCGTTTAATCTAACGAGGACCGCGCCGTCTGCTTGTTTGGCGATTTCGCCCGCTTCAACGACGAACTTCTTTCCTTCGAATTCTAATTCGAATACTTTTTTCATTTCTTTTTTCCTCTTTTTTCTAAAAAACATAACGTGGTTATTATACACATTAATTAAATAAATTAATACCTTATTTCGAAAATAATAGATTTTTATATATTCATCTTCATATAAAATAAATACGTACGCATATTGCAAAAAATATATTTATCAATAAAATGGAATTATAAGGAGACATAAAATGAAGAAGAAAACTCTCTCAAGTATTTCATTATTACTTTTATTTTCACTTGCCGCTTGTGGAACAGCTAGCACTGATCCTACGAGTAAAGGCGAAGGCGGAGGAGGTGGCGCTGATCCTAGTGGCAGTTCTCAAAGCGGAGGCGGAAACACCCAATATAGTTATATCGATTATGACGAAGATGGCAGAGAATGGATTTCAAATGGACCACAGCAAGCTGTCGAACCATTCACTCCAGTGCAATTTAGTCCAATTTCAAATGTTCAAGTCTTCTGTCCAACCACATTTACCAACATTTATGCTTGGACCACAACTGGAGGCACCAACACCGAGTTGTTAGGTGCTTGGCCAGGTACTGCTCTTAAGGAATACAATTCCCGTTGGAAAATGTTTGATTTCCCTGCTGGAAGCACATCATTCAACCTCATTTTTAATACACCAGGTAAAACAGGTGACCTTACTCTTGATGGAGCTGGCCACTACTGGCTCGTCAACGGTCAATTAACAAAGACTGATACCGAACCTGAACAATCCTCAGGAAGTGGCTCCACTGATTGGAATCCAAAAGCCACTAATATCTATAAAGATAGCAAAGACTATAAACAGCCGGAAAGAATCCTCAAACCTACCCATAACAAAGTGAATTCAGCAAAAGACTATTCTGAACTCCCTGTTGTTAAAAATTGGAACAAAACATCCGTCATCAACAAATATAACGGTAAACGTGATGATTTCCGTGATGAGAGCATCTATTTCACTATTACTACGAGATTCTATGATGGTGATAAAAGCAACAACACCCACTGTTGGGATGCAAAGCAAGATGCTTCTACTGATCCAAACTGGAGAGGTGACTTCAAGGGTTTAATCGAAAAGATGGATTATATCAAAGCCCAAGGCTTTACAGCGATTTGGATCACTCCAATCGTCAAGAATGCATCTGGCTTTGATTACCATGGCTATCACGCGATTAACTTCAAAGAAGTTGACCCACGTTATGAATCAGAAGATGTCTCTTTCCAAACTGTGATTAACGAAGCGCATAAACGCGATATGAAAATCATTCTCGATATCGTTTTAAATCACACTGGTAACTTCGGTGAAGAGAACTTATTCCCAATGTTCTATTACGATGTCAAAAACAATACGACAATGAAAGCGATGACGAGAAATAGAACTGACTACGGCAAACTTCCTGATAGTTATGATACTTCATCTAATCCATACGGTATGCGTATCGATGCGATGAAAAACGATGAAGGTGATACAGAGAATATCTATCACCATGAAAAGAGTATGGCCTATGAGCAATATATAGAACAAACTGGTCAAATGGCCGGTGACTGCGTTGACCTCAACACCGAAAACCCAACTGTCGCTAACTACTTAGTAGAAGCCTACGCTAAATTCATTCATATGGGTGTCGATGCCTTCCGTATCGATACAGTGAAGCACATTTCACGTCTCTCCTTTAACAAATATTACTTACCAGCCTTTAAAGCTATCGCTGCTAAATGCGGTAATCCAAACTTCTTCATGTTCGGCGAAGTCTGTACTCGTGTCAGAGAGGTTTGGAACCATGATAACCCAGCTGATTCTGCTCCATTCTATACTTGGAAAGAAAGCAAAGATTATCCATGGGGTACTAGAGCAGTTAACGAAGAATCCACTTTAAAAAACTGGAACGATAATTCTTCTTCTGCCACTCAACCAACAACTAGTAACGCATACTTAAATGGCACTACTTATCATGCCCCAGATCATTCTAAATCAAGCGGCATGGGTGTGATTGACTTCCCAATGCACTGGAACTTTGAAAGCGCACAAAACGCATATAATGTTGCTGTTGGTAACGACAAATATTATAACGATGCAACATACAATGTTGTCTATGTCGACTCCCACGACGACGGCCCAGATGGAATTTATAAAGTGAGATTCAATATGGGTGAAAGTGCTTGGAAAGAAAACATGTCTCTCATGTTCACATTCCGTGGCATTCCTTGTATCTACTATGGCAGTGAGATTCAATTCCAAGCTGGTAAAACCATCGACGAAGGACCAAATATCGCTTTAGCGGATTCTGGTAGAGCTTATTTCGGAGAAGAAATCGAAGGTAATGTCAAGGTCTCTGACTTCGGAAAATATTCTAATGCTTCTGGTAAAATGGCTTCTGCATTAAATGGTACTTTATCCAAACATTTACAAAAACTCAATCAAGCAAGACTATCTTGTATTGCTCTTAGAAGAGGACAATACACTAACAGCAACTTCAACGGTAATGGTATTGGGTTTACCAGAAGATATACCGCTAACGGTGTCGATTCCATCGCCTGTGTTGTCATCTCTGGAAGCGGTAGCTTTAATAACTTACCAAATGGAACTTATAAGGACTTATATAGCGGTTCCACTTATCAAGTTAATGGCGGCACTCTCCAAGCTAATGCATCCGGGCAAGGCAATGTTGCCATCTTTGTAAAGCAATAAGGATTACAAACTATACACTACTCCTCACTTTTGTGGGGAGTTTTTATTTGGGTCAATATCTAAAAAATGTATAATTGTAATGAAAGGAGTTTTATTATGGCAGAAAATAAAAAATCAGTATGGGCAACAATAATCTTAGTAGCCACTATCATTTCATTAATCGCATTAGTCGCGAGCATCGTTGTCCTTGCAGTTGGTTTACCAGCGACTATCGCCGCCGCTAGACAAGCCGCTATCGATCAAGGTACTCCACAAGCAGAAGTTGATTTAGCAGTGAGCATCGCTATTGGAGCAGTTATCGCTGCCTTTGTTATTGCTAGTATCTTTAGCATTCTCAAAATCATCAGTGGCTTCATGTTCTCACTTAAAGGTAAATGGGGCATCTTCTGTATTGTCGTCTCTATCCTCAGTGCTGTTTCTGGTATTTATAGCGTCGTCAGTGATATTTCCAATAAATCAAGCGCGCTTACAATCACTATCAGCATCATCAGTTTACTCATCGATATCTTACTCGTCGTCGCTTGCTTCAAACATAGAGCGGAACTTCAACAAAATAACTAATTACTTAAAAGTAAAATTAAAAGCTAGTCCAACCACGAACTAGCTTTTTTGTTATATGGGGTCTATTACTTTGATTTCAAATATTCTTCTAAATGCTGTTTAGCGTTGCAGCATTTATTACATCCAGAGCAGTTACCACCACAGCCACAGCTAGATTTGCCTTTAATCTTATTTCTAATCGCGACGAAAGTAACGCTTAGGACGAACAAGACTACTGCAACGATGATGAGATATTCAAACCACTCCATAATAATTTCCCTTTTATTAGGCCGCTTGTGCCACCTTTTTATTACGTCTAGTAACAATAATACCAGCAGCAACCACTAATCCGATGATGGCAAGAGTTAATAATATGCCAGCCCAGATAGCCACACCATATAATGCTCCAACACCGAAGACTAATGCAGCAACCGCATAGCTCATCACAAACCACCATAACATGGTGAGCCAGAATTCTTTGCCTTTTTGTTCACCAAATGCGGCACCGATAGCGGCAAAACAAGGAATTGTGAATAAGTTATAAACGGCGAATGAATATGCTTGAGCGCCAGTTAATAAGACAGTTTCTTCATTTAATCCGAGAACCGCCATCGTATCGACAACTTGTTCTTTCGCGATTAAACCAGTAATTGTGGAAACAGTGTATTTCCAACCATCCACACCTTGAGCCCAGCCAAGTGGGTAATAGAAGTAAGCGAATACTCTACCTAAATCTGCAAGGATAGATTGTTCAATGTCCACTAAACCTAAAGTTAAATTCCAGTTGAAGTTAGATAAGAACCAGATGACGATTGTGGCAGCCGCAATAATAGTTGCTGCTTTGATCATATAATGTTTGAATTTTTCCCATAAATAGGCACCGACGTTTCTCGCTTGTGGAGCGTGATAAGCAGGAAGTTCCATGACAAATGGGGAAACATATTGATCTTTGGAGAATAATTTCATGAATAAAGCGAAGATAATCGCCGCGGCAATACCGCCTAAATATATGGAGAAGACGAAGATATCACCCGCAAATCCTGCTAATGCACCAATACCAGCGATAAGTGCCCAGATTGGAGCTTTAGCTCCACAAGAGAAGCAAGTCATGAGTCTAATCACTCTATTTCTTTCTCTTTTATCTTCTAATGTACGCGTGGCCATAATGGCAGGAACCGAACAGCCAAAGCCGGATAACATTGGGATAAAGGCACGTCCAGATAAACCGAATTTTCTAAAGGCACGGTCTAAGATAAAGGCGACACGAGACATATAACCAGAATCTTCTAAGATTGCGATGAATAAGAAGAGGACCATCACTTGTGGAACAAAGCTTAATACTGCATCTAAACCAGTTAATAAACCATCACAAACTAGAGAAGTATACCACTGTCCTTCTGGCATAAACGATCTAAACCAATCGATTAATGAACCAGTGAGGAATCCCATCCAGTTCTGTAAGAAGACACCTGGGGAAGGAAGACCTGCCATCGGTTCTCCTTCATAACCCATACCAGTACAGATATTAATAAATATCTCATGGTTGAATTCTACATGGAACCATCTATTTAAGAAGAATAAGTCTTCAGAGAATGTGAGATGGAAGACGAGGAACATGATGAGAACAAAGATCGGAAGCGCCCAAATACGATGGGTTAAAACCTTATCGATTTTATCGGATCTAGTTACTTGTTCACCATCATCATTCTTCTCACTTTTTTCATTTTTTTGATAATGGGTCGCATAATTTTTGGCAATATATTTATATCTAGCATCGGCGACCAAAGCTTCAAAATCATCGGCAAAGATGTCATCTTTATGACTTTCTTTATATTCATCGACCATGCTGATGAGTTCGGGATGCATCTTCGTTTCGATTTCATCGAGTTCGACGAGTTTGATCGCATGGAATAATGGAGATTGCACTCCTTTGCCTCTAAAAGCAATTGTAACATCGCTTATAAGATGGGCTAATTCTTTATCTTCAAGAATTGTTGTTCCTTTGCGGTAATGATGGCATGCATCATATGCGGCATCCATCAACTCTTTTAAACCTTCGCTACGTAATGCGGAGATTTCAACAACTGGGACACCAAGTTTTTCTTGTAATCCCTTCGCGTCGATTTTATCGCCATTTTTTCTAACGATATCGGCCATATTAAGGGCGACAACGACGGGAATATCAATTTCTAATAACTGCGTTGTTAAATATAAGTTTCTTTCTAAGTTAGTCGCATCGACGACGTTGATCACACAGTTTGGTTTTTCATCTAAGATGTAGTTTCTTGAAACTACTTCTTCTGGTGTATATGGTGAAAGGGAATAAATACCTGGTAAGTCGATGATATGAATTGGTTCGCTTAATTTCTTATAAGTACCTTCTTTTTTATCGACTGTAACTCCTGGCCAGTTACCAACGTGGGCAGTTGCACCAGTAAGAGAGTTAAATAATGTTGTTTTACCACAGTTAGGGTTACCCGCTAAAGCGATGGTAATTCTTTCTTTTTCTGCCATTTATTTGCCCTCCGTTACACTGATTAATTGTGCTTCACTTTTTCTAAGAGAGAGCTCATATCCCCTAATAGTCACTTCGATTGGATCACCTAATGGGGCTACTTTTCTAACGTAGATTTCTACTCCTGGTGTGACTCCTAAGTCGAAAAGGTGATGACGAATGCGTCCTTCCCCTCCTACTTTGAGCACTTTTACGGAATGTTTGACCTCTACTTGGTCTAAAGTCTTTTCCATAATTTTTCTCCTATGCTACAAGAATTTTAGTCGCGATATCGCGATTAAGACCTAATCTCACGCCTTTGACCACGACGATGGCGTTACCACCATTGACGGATACAACTCTGATTTTGCCAGTAGGGATAATTCCTAATGACTCCAAATGCTTTTTGGTTTTATCGTCACTGATCAGTATTTTGACGATTGTTAATTCCACATCTTGTGGAGCGATTACGATTGGCATAATGTCACCCTTGGTTAGTCATCACTAACTACCTTTCAAAATAAAATGTTATATCACGTGAGTTAGACATAACTAACTATTATTCTATATTTATTTCTCAATATGTCAATTATTATTATAAAAAACCACCTCAAATACATCGAGATGGTTCATTATAGGCTTTTATCAAAGAATTATTTTTTAACTTTTCTATATAATAGAAGGAGCGAATTGATGACCAATAAGACTGTTAATCCGGTATCCGCTAATACGGCAGCCCACATTGGAATGATTTCAGGTCTTCCTAATATACTAGTGAGGAAGGCCGCAACTTCAATACCAATCTTAATGACTAATGCAAAGACGATATTAAAGACAGCAACATTTCTCGTCATCTTTGCAATCTTAAAGGCATCATATATCTTGCGTGGATTATCTGTCATGAGAACAATGTCGGCATTTTCAACCGCGCTATCACTACCGATGCCGCCCATTGCAAATCCGACATCTGCACGCTTGATTGTCGGCGCGTCATTGATGCCGTCACCAACATAAGCAATCTTATCGCCACTTGATTGTTCTTTATCTAAATAAGTGACTTTATCTTCAGGCAATAATTCGGAATAAAATGAGGATATACCGAGTTTTTTACACAAAATCTCAGCATTTTCCTTTTTATCTCCAGTTAATAGGACAACATCAATTTTGTTCTTTTCAAGAAGATTGACCATATCATAAGCATCGCGTTTAATCTCATCAGAGAGAACGACATAACCGATATATTTACCGTTAACCGCGCAATACGTGATCACTCCATCTTCCACTGGGCTTTCAATGACGATATTATGTTCAGCAAATAATTTCTTGCTACCAGCGATGATGTGATCGCCTTTATAGTCGCATTCTACCCCATATCCCGGTCGCTCAATAAAATTATCAACCTTGAGATGTTCATGATAGTTCTCAATGCTTAAACAAATCGCTTTACCGACTGGGTGATTTGAATAGCTTTCAACGATGAATAAGTAATTTAATAATTCTTCTTTACTAACATTATATGGAACAGTTTGACGAATCTTGAAATCACCTTCCGTTAAAGTACCAGTTTTATCAGTTAATACTTTATCTAGACTAACAAGTTCATCTAAATAATTGCTTCCTTTAATAACGATGCCGTTTTTACCCGCTAAACCGATACCAGAGAAATAAGCTAGAGGAATAGAAATAACAATCGCACATGGACAGGCCACTACTAACATCTTAAGAGCTAATAGCATCCATTCATTCCAGTTAGAAGTTACTAATGAACCGATTAATCCAACCAATAAAGAAATCACAAATATTGTTGGAGTATACCATTTCGCAAACTTTGTGACGAATTTATCAGCTTTTGATTTCTTATCTCTTGATTCAGTGATGAGGTTCATGATGCGGCTCACTGTCGAATTAGAATATTCTTCTGTCGCTTTTACAGTGATACTACCTTCTTTAATTAAGCAGCCTGAATAAACTACTTTATCTTTAACAGCGCTAATTGGGACATATTCACCAGTTAAAGAAGAGATATCGACTAATGCATTACCTTCAGTAACTACCCCATCGATAGGAACGATTTCACCTGTAGAAACAACGACTAAATCTCCAACTTCAAGTTGTTCAGGTGCGACACGTTCAATATTTTCACCTTCGATTTTATTCGCGTATTCAACGCGTAAGTCCACCGCTTCAATAACCGCTTCTTTACTCTTGTTAGTGGCAATACCTTCGATCACTTGCCCGATTTGGAAAAGGGTTGAGACCATCACTGCTTCCATGAATTCATGCGTTTCTTTTTCAATGACTGCGATAGTAAATGCCCCAACGGTTGCAATCACAATTAATAGATATTCATCTAATGGGTTTTCTAAATGAACTATTCTTAGAATAACTTTATAGAAGATATCATAAGTGATCACTAATATCGCGGAGAGATATAATCCGAAATTAAGCCAGAAGAATGAAGGATCTTTAAAAGCAGTAAAGGATAGTAAAACGACAACTAAAACATAGATGATTCTTCCAAGCAAAATGAAGAAATTCTTGTCAAATATGCGGTATTTATTTGTTTTTTGACCAAGAGGAACAATTGTTAATGGATCGCTTTCCACTTCTGCAATGCAGGCTTTGATATCATCGATTGCTAATTCTTTTTCGCGATAGACGACATCGAGTCTATCCATTGCAAAATCAATGGTCGCTTTTTCAATATCGGGGTGTTTATTTAAATGAGCTTCACTTTTAGCCGCGCAGTGAGCACAGTCAAATCCTTTAATCGTATAACTTCTTTTAATCATAATAGCTTCTCCATCACGTGTTCATAGGCAATACGCACTATTTCTCTCACGTGTTCATCTGAAAGTGAATAATAAATCTTTGTTCCATCTTTTCGCGTTTTCACAAAATCACCATCTTTAAGAACTTTTAGTTGGTGAGAAACAAGAGACTGGCTCGCGCCAATTTGATTAGAAATATCACCAACGCATTTTTCAATCTCACGACTGTCCTTAAGAGAATCGCATTCATCGAGCAAAGAAAATAAAATCTTTAACCTCGTTTTATCCGCGGCTATCTTAAGTGTTTCTTCCATCGTTTCAATTGCGTTTTCGTTGACGTACATTTTTATTCACCGAAAACATTATATGAATACTCGTTCATATTTGCAACTGATATGATAAATATTTATAAAAAACTAATAATCTCTATCAACATTTACGAAGAATGTATAATCTTCGTATTTATTATTAAGTTCATCAGTGACTTTTTTCACTAAGCCATCTGTATCTTTTTCATCGAAACTAATCACTAAATCAAAGTTGATTAAGTTACGCGTTTCATCGATATAGAAGCCATGTAATTGGGTAATATTTGGATATTGTTGGATGATTTTAATAGCATCTTCTTTGATTTTTCTTGCGATTTCACTGCTCGTATTTTCTGCATATATACCTGTAGTCATAATCGTATTATATTTTGTATACATCAAATAAGTGATCGCTCTTTCGATTTCTTGAATCTCTTTCGCGGTCAAATCATCTTTGACCCCGACATGGACGGAACCGATATAACGGTTATATCCATAATTATTTAAGATGAGGTCATAAACACCGTGGACACCTTTGACTTGGGAAATTGCAAGTTTGATTTCGTTAGCGAGTTCTTCATCGAATTTACTACCGATGATATAAGTAACCGCACCTCTAATCACTTCAAAACCACTTCTTAAGATGAATAAACCGATAACGATACCGATATATCCTTCAACGTAGAAATTAGCAAAGCGAGACACTAAAGCGCCAACTAAAGTACCAAGAGACAATAAAACATCAAATAAGGCATCTGTCCCTGATGCTTTTAAAGCATCGCTTTCATATTTCTTGCCTTGTATTTTAAAGAAGATACCTAAGGAAGCTTTGATTAATATCGCTATTCCGATAATGATTAAGGAAATGGTCGAATAATCCGCCATCGTCCCATTTTTAAAGTGGTCGATAATTGAAAGAATTGATTCATATATCGCCGTGATACCAGCGATTAAAATGATGATGCCGATAACAGCAGAAGTGATATATTCAATTCTACCATGTCCAAAAGGATGTTTTTTATCCGGTTTTTTACCAGATAATTTCGTTCCAATAATCGTGATGATAGAAGATAAAGCGTCGGTTAAGTTATTGACCGCGTCCATAATAATGGAAATAGATCCCGCGATAAAACCGATGGTCGCTTTAATGCCGACCAAGATAACATTGCCTAATATTCCGATTAAAGATGTACGGGCAATTCCTTTTTCACGCGCTTTTAAATCATTCACTTTCATGAAAACTATTCCTTCTATTAATAAATAAGATTAGTCGATTTTTTCAAACATGTCTTTGCTGACACCGCATATTGGGCAGCACCAATCATCTGGTAAATCTTCAAAAGCTGTACCAGCTGGGATACCGCTATCTGGATCACCAACTGCTGGGTCATAGATGTAACCACATGGTCCACATTGATATTTGCTCATAAATATACCTCCATATATAAGTTTTATGATTTTAAGTTATTATTTCTATTCGATACTAGCAAGGAGTATGAACATTTAATTGATTTTGATTAAGAATCTAAATTCGTAATCCCTGTCTGCCGGATAAGAATATTCTTTTGCGGTTCTCGGTCCACAAGAACCAGTGCCGATACCTTTTTGGAATGCTTCAATGGTCACATAAGTGCCGCTTCTCACTTCATCATTGCGATGACGCATCTTGAGAAGTTCACGGTCAGAATATGGTTTGATACCGATTTCAAATGGCTTATCTAAAGCGAGGAAAGTCACTGTGTTATTCTTGTTAGATATGCTCACTTCACTGACATCAGTGCGATTTCCACTTTCCTGTGGTCTGATGTTTTCTTCCACCATATCGATGACTTTCATCTTATTTTCTTTGATGACGAATTGATCTTTCATATCGTTATATGATTCACCACTTCTACCGATATATCGCACATCATCAAAGCTAGAAGGGAGATAGAAACATTTACCAAAACGAATGATTTCTCCTTTTTTCCTAACTGGATGAATCTTGCTCGTGACAATCACTCCTTCAACACATCCTTCATATGTATCGGTGATGATATATTTGTTCTTCTTATTCTTAACTTCATATTTCACCATCACACCATGAGGAATATTGATGACGTTATGGGCTTTTTCTTTTTGACGATAATACGGGGCTAATGAATGATTGAAGAATAAATCTAAATCGTTATCAGTACCCGCACGATAAAGGATGTTATATTCCTTATTAGAAGTGAGGAATTCACCGTTATTTAAAGCGATAATCACTTTTCCTTTATCCATTCTAAAAGCATTAAATAATCCCTTATTTGCGGACATTTTCAAAATATTTTCGCGAATTACTATTTGTTCTTGGCTATAAACGAACTTCTTATTCTTATCTAATGTAGTGATGATGACAGAAAGGTTGCCATCTATTTCTTTACCCATCTTCACTCTTAATGATTTCTTATTAAGTGGAGTGACATCACTAACATAATCAGCTTCTGTACCATCATTAAAAGTAAATCTTAAAACATATTCGCTGCCATTAAGGAAACTACGGGTATTAAATATTTCAAATTCATCATCGATGATATGCCTCACTCTTAATGGGCGATAGATATATTTAACGATATAGGCACCTGTTGATGGTTTGCGGTCAGGATAGAAAATGCCGTCCACGCAGAAGTTACCATCGTGTTCCCATTCTTGGTGGTCACCACCATATGTATAACTGCCATCTTTTTCTTTAACCGCATGGTCCACCATTTCCCAAACGCAGCCACCGATGAGGTTATCGTATTTATAAATCTTTTCCCAATACGCTTCCATATTGCCAGGGCCAACACCCATCGCATGGGCATATTCACATAAGAAGTATGGTCGATTATTAAGAAGGGTTTGCTTACGTTTATGTTCACCGACTAATTCGACTTTCTCAACAGAAGGATACATTTCACTGCCGACATCATATGCAGTGCGTTTGCAGTGGATGACGCTTTCATAATGAACTGGTAAAGAGGAAACGCTTTTAAGATATTCATACATCTTATCCATATTGCGGTATCCACCCGCTTCATTACCTAAAGACCACATCACAATCGATGTATTCCCATGGATTTTATCTCTTTGATAGAGACGTTTAATTCTATCTAAATAATGACTTTCCCATCGTGAATCATGACTGATTTTATGATAGCCGTGAACGCTTGGGGGGAAGGACATCGACCACACACCATGGGTTTCTAAATCGTTTTCATCGACGATATATATACCATGATAATCCGCGAGTTCAAGAAGATATGGATCAGGCGGATAATGAGAAGTTCTAATCATATCGATGTTATATTCTTTGCAAAGCAAAATATCTTTTTCAATCTCATCAGGAGTCATCGTATAACCATTTGTTGGGGAAGTATCATGATGGTTAACCCCATGGAATTTAACTAGACTATCGTTGATATAAAACTTATCTCCAACGATTTTCACATCTTTAAAACCGATACTCTCTTTCACCGCACAGGTTGGAGTTTCAATATATAAATCATAAAGATTTGGTTCTTCGGCATTCCAAGTCTTAACCGCTAAACCAGTAAAATTGAATTCCGCTTCATTATCAGTAGTTTTAATACTGCTTTTATTAACGATGCCAAATCCTTCAATGCTGACATTAACTTCAGTGTCGGAGAATGTTTTTACTCTGACTTTTAAGTTATAACGTTTGTTCACTTTAACTGTTTTAACATCGATATCAAAGATATCGCTTGGTTCGTTAACCCTTAATAAAACATCTCTAAATATACCATTATTTCTAAACATGTCTTGGCATTCTAAATATGTGCCGTTACACCAACGATGAACGACCGCTACTAGTTCGTTTTTGCCGTCTCTAATATATTTTGAAATATCGAATTCTGCAGTGTTATGACTACCTTCAGAATAACCGACATATTCTCCGTTGATATATAAATCTAAACAAGAAGCAACCCCTAAAAAAGAAATGATATGGTTTTTCTTACAGTCATCAACATTAAAATAATGACGATAAATACCGACGTAATTATATTGGTCTTTTGGTTTTTTATTCCTTAATGATAAATGTTGGTCAAAGCCAACCCAGGAATAGACTCTTCCCACTTCTTTTTCTTCTGGAATATATGGAGGTTTAAATGGGAATTGGTAACGGGTATTGACATAAAAGGGTTTATCATAACCATTAAACTGCCAACAAGATGGAACTTCGATTTTATCAAAGACTGTTTTGTCAGTGTTTAATATATCCGGTACATCTTTTGGAATGGGGTAGAATTTAAAATCCCATTTGCCGTTAAGACAGATCACTTTTGAGGAGCGATATCTTTTTTCATTTAAAGAAACTTTTGAAGCTTCTTTCCTATTAATATAAGGAATAAAATAGCTTCTAGCTTCTAATTTGTTATCTTCAAAAATAGAAAAATCACAATAATTCGTTTTGTTAATCTTATATTCCATAATTATTACCTACTTGATTATTATAACAATAATAATTTTATAATAAAAACAAAAACGCGTCACTTCCTATACCGATTATGTCGGAAAGCAACGCGTTTATGTCAAATTAGCTAATCTTAAGCAGGTAATTTAGTTTGCAAATAAGAGATATACATCTCGTGATAGTGGGCAGGCGCGACGAATTGTACCACTTCGATAAATGTCAATGCATTAGAGATATCGCTACCAATATCATATGTTAATCCTGGCACTAATAAGAAGTCAGCAGCCATGAAGACCAAATCTTTAACATTATCTTTTAAGATATCGATATATTTGCCAATCTTTTCTGATCTTCCTAATTCTAATAAATCGGAGAGAGTCGCTAAAGCGAGATCTTTGATGCTATATTGTTTTTCTTGTTCATCTTTTGGCATTGCAATAGCAAGGATTTCACTAGCGATATCTGCTAAGGAGTGAGGGTCTTTAACAACTTTTTCTTCATAGTTAGTCGCGCCATTTTGAATTAAATCTAATAATTTAGGGAATTGAACGCTTGTGCCTACTGCCATTGGTAATATAAAAGAGTATATGAAATATCTAACTGTGGCAGCATCACCAGCTGGAGAACCGTTGACACAGCATTCAATAATATCAAGGATCACTGTTAAGGCTAGTGTTTTTGGGTCAGTGATTGCACTATAGTCTTTTCCAGTAATAATTCCTGCCATAGAAAGCATGCTTATCTTATCTGCAGGAATTAGACCAGCAGCTTTATCAATCAATTCTTTAACAGTTTCATCTTCTTTGTTTTCAGTGATATAACCAGCGAGGATGAGGAGTAAATCATCGACATAAGTCGCTTTGATTTCTTGTTTCTTCGCGTAATCTAAGACACTCTTATATAAATCACCATAAGGTGCAGGAATTAATTTGCTTAAAGCGATGACGCGTTGTTCCGCTTCTTTGCTAGTTTGATAATCATTGATTAAGAAATCGAATAAATCTTTTAAGAAATCTTGATCTGTATAAGCATCGCGATCATCAATCTTTTTGCCGATAAAATCGACGATATCCATCGCGAATTGACCCAATGCTTCATTATCTGGCAAATCCACTTTCTGAGTCATATATGTGAGATAAGCGAGAATACCGGCTTTGATCAACCCTTTTTTATCTGCTAAAAGCTTGTCGAGGAATGCACTACCATCGATGCCATATGTCGAGACGAGAGCGCCTAATAGTTCAGCGTATCCATCTTTGCTTAATATTTCACGTGTCTTCGCTAAAGAGATGAGAGAGGAAACGCGGCTTTCAAGCATTTCATCTGCTGAAATCTTGCTTGTTCCATCAACGATAGCAATCTTATTGATATCGACAGTTTTAGTTGCAAGTTCACTGACATATGTCGTGCCATCTGCAAATTTTGCAGCGGTTTCTGGTGATATTTTTTCCAATCTTTTAACGAATGCATCACCACCATAATTGATATTCTTAGTGACACCATAACGGGTGAATGAATATGAGGACGGAGGTAATTTGGTGATATAATCACCATTCGCGACAAAATTATGAATGCAGTTATAATTATCTTCAACTGGGTTGAGCATAACGTCTTTGCCGCTATAAGTGTATGCAGCAACATCTGTATCGTGATATCCTTCTCCACGTGGACCAGAGACGCTTAACGCTGCGACTTTGTTAATACCAACAGGGACATTTCGTGGAGTACCGATAGTATAGACGAACAAATCATGGTTAGATAATTTGACGTTGTTACCGAAATAACCACTATCTTCCGCGAGGAATCCGCCTAATAAGTTGATGGCGGCCGCACCACGGCTATATCCAGCTGCCCAGACCTTGACATCGCCGCTGATATTTTTAGAAGTGATATAACTCTTCATTAAACGAAGGAGTTCGTCACGTGCTTCTAGAAATCCTTTGTGGAAACCGTTTTCACCGATGTTGAAATTGCCCATCCATTCTTCTTCATAACCAGCGTTTCTTGGGAAAACAGCGAGTAATGTATATTCTTTTCCTTCATAATTCTTAATCTTTTTGCTACCGATGATACCACCGATTGAATCTTCAAGTGTTTCACCGTTCGCATAATAATAGTTTTTAACGATATTGCTATAACCAGCATCTTCTAAGAAGGAAGCGATTCTCGCCCCTTTATTATCAAGCTTATAAGAATAAGAGACCGCGCCGGTCATCGCGGAAGCCACCGCTAAATTATAATTCAAATCAAATGAATCATTAATGAACCAATAATCACTATATAAGCAACTATCTTTATAAGTCGTTTCACCAAAAGGTTTGTTAAAATGGGAAATCATTTCCATTTCTACTGTTTTCTCCACCATTCCAGGGATGATCTTTGGATCGGATGAACTGCTGCTTTCGGAAGATGAGCTTGAAGATGAGCTTGAAGATGAACTAGATGGATCGACCACCACTGAACATCCACCGACGAGCATCGGAACGATGAGAAGCGCTAAATATTTTAATTTTTTCATGTTTTTTGTCCTCATTTTTTACTTTACCATATAGTTTATCTATATAATAAGTTTTTTTCACATTATATTCACATTATTTGATGATGCTTTTTGACCAATAATAAAAATAGATAGATAATATTTAAGGCAGGTAGTGTTATGAATAAATTAGAAATCGCAAGAAAATATCTACAAACAAACAACATCGATGCATGGATCATCTATGATTATGAATGCTCTAACGACGCGCTTATCTCTTTCGTTGGTAAAAAGATGCTCACGAGAAAAGTATTTATGGTTATCCCTAAAATAGATAAACCGTTTATCATCGCTCATAAGATTGATAACGCTTATCTCGATGTTAACGATATTAGGAAAGATTTCGACCTCATCAATTATCAAACTTGGAACGAATTAATATCATTAACAAAAGAATACTTCACTAAATATAAACACGTCATTATGGAGATGAGTGAACAAGGCTCTTTACCGCGTTCTTCATATTGCGATTATGGAACGATTAAAATGGTGAAAGATTTAGGAGTCGAAGTCACTAGTTCCAGCGATTTATTAATCAGCTACACTTCTACTTATGAAGGAAAAGCTCTCCAGTCACAGTATGAAGCGATGGCCATCACCGCGGAAGCAAAAGATTTGGGTTTTAAATATATCGAACACTGCTTAAAAAATAATATCAAAGTATATGAATATGATGTCGTTAAAGTTATTACAAAGCACTTTAGAGATAACGGATTAGTCTATGATTCTAACCCGATTGTGGCAGTTAACGGCAACGCTGGTAATCCCCATTATGAACCAAAAGAAAATAGCAGCGCTGAAATCAAAAAAGGCGACCTCATCTTAATCGATTTATGGGCAAAACAAGATGTTGAATATGGAGTCTATGCAGATATCACATGGATGGGGTATGCAGGTAAAAAACCACCGCAAAAATACGTTGAATTATTTGCTATCCTCAAAGAATCAGTTGATTACGGCCTAAAATTTTTAAATAAAAATCTCCCACTTCGCCCAGTATCTGGATTTGAAGTTGATGAAGCGGTTAGAAGCGTTTTAAGAAAATATCATCAAGATCAATATTTAATTCATAGAGTTGGTCATTCTATATCAATCGATGACACTCCACACGGCAAGGGTGTTAACATCGATAATTATGAAACTCATGATACGAGACATATCTTAAATCACGTCGGTTTTTCTATCGAACCAGGCATCTACACTAATGAATATGGTTTTAGAGAAGAAATCGATGTTTATATCGATGACAATAAAGCAATCTCTGTCGCTCCAAGACAAGAATCGTTAATACTCCTCGACGTCGAATAAAAAACAAAACTTTTGCTATAAAAAAGGAAGCCCAGAAAAGAGCTTCCAATGTTATTTTGTTTTAAACAAATTATTTATTTTCAGGATGTTGAGTTTCTTTTGGCTCTGGTCCTTCAGGTTTAGCAAATCCTGCTTCTTTCATCATCTCGTCGACGATTAATTTCGCTCTGCGGTATGATAAGTCGCTTTTGATTCTAAGCATGCATGGAGTATCGATATATTTCTTCGCTGTCGCTACTTCCACAGGAATTGGACTATCTTCAAATTTGGCCGGATCAATAGAAGCATAGAATTTAATGTGCTTACCTTGAATGGTGATGAAGGCATATTTCTTTCTCTTCAAAGAGAATGTATCACCTGGAATAGAGATTCTATTATTTAAACCATACCATTTGAGGTAATCACGTAAATCATAGTATTTGTGTCTGATATCGTATTCAGAATTTCTTAAACGAGTTTCAAAATGCACTCTTTTCTTTCTTTTGATTTTGAGCACTTTTCCCTCTTCATCAACAATTTCCACTTCTTCGATTTCTTCTTCGTCATCATCATCGTCGTCTAATTCTTCTTCAACCGGTTCTTCAATCTTTGGTTCTTCCTTAACAGGTTCAACGACTTTGACTGGTTCTTCTTTAACAGGTTCTTGAACCTTATCTTCTTTCACTTCTTCGTTAGAATGGTATTCTTCAACGTGACCAGCGATATAGTCTTCGATAATGCGACGTGCTTTCTCTTCACTGATACCTGCGACTGCTGGTCTAAATGGTACTCTATCTTCTTTAGCTTGTTCGTTAACAACTGATTGAGCAAATCCCTTATAAATAGCGATTAAAAATAAGATGATTGCTAATATGTTAATAACTGCAAAGATTGCTAAGAAAACCAAGCCTAATGAATCACCGGACTTATGTTGTAAGTTGGATTTGATTAATAAGGCTAAAAATGGAAGGAATGCCACCGCTAATGCTAAGCAAAGTGATGGTAATAATCTAATTGGTTTTTTCTTTAATAAAACATAAACTACATTTACTAATAAAACCGCTAAATCAAAATAGATGAATGCCATTAATAAGAACTTGGTATTACCCATCGTGCGAGTTGGGGCCCAAATTGCACCATAATCTTTAATTGAGGCATTAAAATATTGCACGTGTTTGCTAATTCCGATAACGCCAGTAAAAATAACCGCGATAAGCATTAAAACCACGCCAATACCAGTGAACAACATCACTTTCTTGTTTTCTGATGATAATTTTTTCATAATATTTCTCCAGCTTTCCTTAATGATTATAGTTAAATAGATTTAGGTTTTAAATACTTTTTTATTAGAAATATCATTATCAAGATTATACTTTTCGAGGTTCAAAGTAAAATTTCATGTTTACAATAAGTAAAATAGGGATACTTTATATGCATGGAAAAAAGAAAAACGGGAGTAAATTCCCGCACTTCGATGGACCCCAGTTCCCTGTGTCCACTATTATTACACAGTGTCGTGAAATAATAAATTCTAATGGTGAGGTTTTGGGGCCAAAACAATGTTTGGGTTATATAATTCCTCTCCTTCAATCCTTCCTCTAAAGAATAATTTATAATAGATTGATATTCAAACGTCTCTTTATATTTAAATAAAAAGTCAGAAATTTCGTCCGTTTCTGACTAGATATCCAGGTGGCTATGAATTAGTGATTTGATACCAATCGGTCAGTTTGAACATTCATCGGTCAAATTAAACGATCACCGTGCTCTTTGAACACATACATTATTATTAGATAGACACAAAAAACTATTTTGGAATGTTAAAAATACCATATCTATTCCATATCCACTCGTTTAATTTCTCTTTGTTTTTTTCATGCAACAAGAATTCTTTCTCCGATTGTGAGAGTTCTGGAATGCTGAATCTAACAATATAATTTTTTGCTAATGCCATATATCCTTTTGAATAAGGTTTGCTGGTATGGTAAATAAAAAACCAAAAAGCATCAGATTTTAGAAACACCCTAAGCAAACAAAGATCTTCCAAATCATCGCTTATAAGTGCATACCCACAATAAAAAAGTAAATCTGGGTTTAAAGACAAAACGGCAACTGGTCCACCGCTAATATAAGGAATAAGCAGCTTTTTGCCGAAATTATTCATTCCTTGCGTTCTACCGTATGCGTACCATGTAGGATAAACACCATGTCCCTTATCTCTTTTCAATAATTCTGGTTTGGCATCTAACAATAGTTTATAAGTTTCTGGAAATAATTGAGATAAAACATTCTCTTCGATTATCTGAGGTTTGCCATTTTTTCTTTCGTAAGGAAATATTGCAACTTCTCTATTGTTTTTCAATTCATCCTCGGTTTTTATCACATTTGGTTTAACCATAGGAATACAAATGCTTTTTTCTATTTTGTATTGTTTGTCGCGATAGGTTCTAAAAAAATACTTTTCATTTTCTGCTTCAGGAACAAAGAAGAATAAATTATTTTTAAGCGTTGCCAAACCATTTCTAATGGTCCAATTAGATAATGGATTATCAGAGTTTTCTAATTTAAAAATAATTTCATCATATTCAGAGTTAATGATTCTCCAAACTTTTCCATTAGGAAAGTTGCTTAATTTATAAGATGTGAAATTGATGTTTTTAGGATCCAAACTATCAAAGCTCCGACAATAATCTAAAAAATCATCCTGTCTACGGGTATCGATGATTGTTATACACGTATAGCTAGTTACTTTTTTGAACATTTGTTGGTCTCTAAAATCAACAATACTAATGTGCATTCTTTGTTTTACCAAGTAATCTCTTAAATACCTTGCATTAACACCTTGTAAAAAACTATTTGGCGAGATATACCCTATTTTTCCACCTCTTTTCACCAAGGAAAATGCAATTTCAAAAAACGGAAAATATAAGTCGGTGTTCCCATTTGCCGTGTTAGGCCAATTAATAATCATTTTCTTAGTGTTTTCGTCCATGTTTTTGGAGCGAACATATGGTGGATTTCCAACAACAAAATCAAATCCATCATTTTCCTTTGATAATTTATCAATGTATATGTTATCTAATGAATTATGACAATATAGGTTAAATTTAAAATTACTGTTATCCCCATATTTATTTGCCAATAATGTAAGCAAGACCTTAGCTTTTCTTAAAGCATCTCTATCTATATCAATTCCAAATAAGTTTTCTTTAAAAATGTCTACAAATGCTTTTTTGTATTTTAAATGTATTATCTCTGCAGCAGTAACTAAAAAAGAACCACATCCACAAGATGGATCGATAATCTTACTGCTTTTGGTTAAGGAGCACTCATTTAAAATATATTTTTTAATAATAGACGGAGTGTAAACTGCTCCTGTTTCTTTTTTTGTGTCAGGTGGAACTAATAATTCAAAAAACATAACCAAGTCATCAAGGCAAAAACCACTCAGCTGTTTTAATGTTGCAAAACAGTTTTCCAAAACATCTTGGTTCATACTTTGATAATCATTTTCAAACAGATGCTTTGATTCAATTGGTATATTGTTAATTTTTATAAAATATAAAACCAAAACTTGCTCAATTTGATTTAAGTTCAATCCTTTGTTCATTAAAGAGGAAACGATTTTAGATTCATCCATTAACATCTTCCTCCAACAAAGAGACTCTACTAACAGTCCTTCCGATAGCGTTAACTTTTTCAATTTGTTCATCAGAAAGACCATATATATCATTGCAAATACAATCTAGTTCCTCCCATTTGTTCTCCAATTGAGTAGAAACGAATGGTCTTTGAAATTGTTGAGAATTCAAATACAAATTCTGTAGATCAATAATCTCTGAGTATAAATCGGAAAGTCTATTAACACATTGGTTTTCATTAGTTTGAATTGCATTAGTAGGAAAAGGAACGGGAGAAATAAACTGTTTGTTAAACTTGTAGTATCCACCAGATTGAGGATTAGCCCCCGATTTAGCAAGTACAGAAAAGATAGTAGAATTAACTACACACGCTATCGCTTTAATTACATCATTGCTTGCACCATCAACATATATAAACCAGACGTTCGAATTATCCATGTATAAACCTCTGCCAAAAGTGACTGTTGAAATGGTGTCTTTAGCTGTCATCGGGATGATAATTTTGTTGCAATAATAAAGATCGTGATTGTGTTCTCTAGTAAATGATGGCCATAAAGCTCCGTTCCTACACTCAACATTTTCTTTAATCCTTAGCTCGTTGGCACTCAAATAAGAATATAGTCTTGGCCACCTTAACCGAATCTCATTAAAATCAACTATTGTGGTTGATGCATCTTCATAAGGAAATATAGAAACGGCGTTAGCTAAAACATTTTTGAATGGATAAAACTGTTTGTTATAAATAATTTCTTTAGTCGCATCTTTTTCAACAACAACTTCTTCACCAAATCCGTTTTCTCCAACAACAAAATTGCCATCATATCTAAAATTCTTTAAGTGATACATTTTCTTCCACAGAGCCTGTATCCCATCTTTAATAAAGAGATTTGGATAATCGCCTATGGTTCCGATACGAATAGTTAATTCTCTTTTCAACTTTTCAATATCATAGGACTCAAACGACCATGTCTCATCACCGCAGCATTGATCAAGTTCTTCAAAAGAATGAAGCAAAAAAACATCGTTCTCATAGTTTGTTTTAATCTCATCAGCATCATTTGAACAAAAAGAATATTTAACTAAATCATTTGGCTGTTTCGTTAGCACCATCAAGGAAACATAAGTAATTCTACCCTTGAATATATTTGTCGCTTTATAATCGATTAATTTATGGATATTTTTGCCTGTATTAATTAAATATCTAATTGATTTGCCATAATCTGTTTTAAACCATCGTCTTTGAATAATGAAACCAAGTTTTCCGCTATTGTTTAAAAGCGATAAACACTTTTCTAAGAACAGCACAGCCAAATCAGCTTTGCCTTCAAATGCTCTATATTTTGTCGATAAATACAAATGCATAGTTGGAGAGGCTGCCTTATAATGCTTTGTTTCAACGTATGGTGGGTTGCCGATAATATAATCAAATCCACCACGATTTCTAAACACCGGTTCGAAAGCTTTCAAATAATCAAAAGGTTTAATATCGATTATTTCTTGTGGAGAAAGAATGATTGTTTCGTCGACTAGAGAATTGCCTAATTTGATATTAGAAGCAATATCTCTTAAGAGTTTCTTGCCAAACGCACCTATTTTTTCAAGAACAGCCTTATTTTCATTATCAATAATTTTTAAAGCCAATGACATTTTTGCTACTTCGCATGCTGATTCATCACAATCAACACCATGCAAACAGCAAATAGCTATTTTTCTTTTGGCATTAATGTTCAAATAATATTCCCCACGCACTCTAAAGAATAAAGAAGAATGGATTCGCCTTTGTTCTTCGCTTGTTCTAATAATTTCTAATATTCTTTGCGAGATTCTCTCAAAACAATACACGAGAAAAACACCAGATCCACAACAAGGATCTAAAAACGATGTTGCAAAAATATCTTCGATAGTTGAAAAAGAATCAAAGTCGATAGTCTGTTCACAAACAGCTTTTACAATATGTTCAGGAGTAGGTATGGCCCCATTAGTGCGAACATATTCTTCCTTCGTTTCTTCGATAATTGTTGTGCCGTTAATAGCAAGCTTTTTGCTTAAAAACTCTTCGTAAATGCTTGCTAAAACTTTGACTGGTATAACATCAAATTTGTATGGATAAGGGTAATATAATTTTTTTATAAAATCTTCAAAAACCGAATTATCTAAAATCAAAGTTTGGAATCTTGCATTTCTCTCAAACATTTCTCCTTCATAATGTTCATAGAACTCCATATAACAAGAGTGTTTAAATGACTCCCAAAAACCTTGTGGCGATGAGATGAAAGATTTTAATTTATCATTTTGCTCAAAACCCCGAGATTCACATACTCTAACAAATATTATTCTATCAAGAATAACCTGTGTAAAATAGTTCAACTCTGTATCACTATTAATAATATTGTTATCATACAAATTCGATGCAACAGCCAATCTAAATTGAGATAACATTTTTGTAAACTCTGTATCGAGTGTATTTTTGCCTTCGTTACTCTTAAATGAGTATAATTTTTCTAATATATTCTTTTGAATATTGGAAATCCAAAGATGCTCAAATAAAGTATCAAACTGATTTAAATATTCATTAATTGAAATTTGAACCGCACCGACATTTGCGTCAACATTTTCTTCTGGCAAATATCTTGTATCAAAAATTGACAGTTGTTCAAAATTTGAAACGAAAGAGCAAGGAACCCTTGCCGACCAGCCATAACATCGAATTTGATAGGCGGCACTTTTATCGGTGAAAACATTAATATCTAAAGATTTAGCATCTAAAAAACTTTTTATTGTGGTCCCCAACATTAATGAATAATCAGGTCTTTTGTGAGAAGAACCAATGGAATTTAATCTAGCAAGTTCTTCTCCGGAAAGCGTAAGTTCTTGAACGATTTCATTTGTGTTTGTAACATCCCAGCCAAAAATTGAAAGAAACTTGTCTAGCCAAGTTCTTATTCCCGCTTCTGATGAATCTATCTGATTATTGTTCTTTTTATAGAAATATTCATCAATTAGAAGTTTTAACTTTTCTCTCGTTTCGCTCTTAACAGTATCAAGATTGCTCATAATACCATCCCAACTCATTTTCCCGAGATGATTATATCATATCGATATATTCTTATCACTTTAAATAACTTTTTATAGGATAATTTATAGGATAATTCTAAAAAGGCTATTTTACGCTATTCCATATTTCTAGACCAATCGTTTCTCTATCTCCACATAAGCTTCAAACGAATAAAACGATTCTCATAAAAACCTTTGCAGAATCTCATTGAACTTAAATAACGATGGATTCTTTTTCTATGTCTTATTATTTATACCTTTGGCATTTCTTCCCCCCTATTAGTCTTGCTAATCGCTCTTGGATTGAGAAATGTGTAGTTCTTTTTTTGGTACACTATTGCGATTTATGGAACACTAATAGAAATGGCATTTTTATTGAACCTTAAAAAAACGGGCATTAAAAACATGCAAAAATGATAAATACCACCTAAAAGTCGGGTTGTATTCACCACAAACGATACTTTTTCAACGTATATTGGGATTGATTAAGTTATAGAGAATAAATGATTTTAGAAATGATGGCTCTTAATTTATCGCTATTCCCATTAACGCTTTCATAACTAGCAACAATATTCTCTTCAGCACTGATTTTAGACCAGTCAAAACCATATCCGCTTTTAAGACCAATATATCTAATAAATTCTCTTTGGGTTCTACCATTGCCTTCTCTAAAAGGATGAAGAGCATTTATATCCGCTAAAAGATTAGTGACACAGCTAATAAAATCTTCTTTTGGAATACCTTGAAAATAATTATCCCTTTTTAAATTAGTAAAAATGTCTTTAGCGTAGGATTCGATGTATTGTGGAAGGCAAAACAAATTACCCTTTGCAATCGCAACAGTCCTTACTTTGCCTGCCCAAAAGAATAAATCTTGGAACAAATAAAAATGAATCGCTTTCAAGTGCTCAAAATCTAGGTTGCCATCTATTGGTTTATTCAATAATTCGGATTGTCTCAAGCCACTATAAAGACGTTCGACCTTATAAAAGGTTTCCTCGTCTTGTATATTTAGTTTATTTATTAAAACATCACTGTCTTGATAACAGTAGATGCCCTTTTCGTCTAAATAAGAATATTTATATTTATCCATTAATTCCTAAACTGGCATTGAGCAGTCTAAAAGCCTCTTCCCTAGTAATTTCTCCATCAACAACTTTAGATATTAATTCAATGTCAAAATCACTTAATGGCATACCTTCTAACGACATAGTTGCATTAACATCTTTGATTATTTTTTCAGCTTTTTTACTCACGAATTCATTATACATTATCAATCAAATATAATCATTATTTAAATAATTAAAAAACTAAAAAACAGTACCGATTTACGATACTGTAATAAGCTTTGGCGCCCCCAGTAGGACTCGAACCCACAACTTTCAGATTCGAAGTCTGACATTCTATCCAGTTGAATTATAGGGGCGAATATTATCTATGGAGAATTATGATTAATTGATAGATTTCTTCTTTAGTTAATCCAATCCTCAATAAATAATCATACGCTTCTTTAGATAAATCTACATTATAAAAATCTTCAATACCAAATCCTTTTTGAATCATATGATAGATTCGTAAGGCGATGCGGAAATAAACTTCGCTTCCCTTAGATATCTTAAAGAAATTGACGTATGACTCGATATAATCTCTCACTATTTCTTCGCGGGTCGCACCGATAAGAGAGAGGAGAATCGCGACTAAATAGCCAGTTCTATCTTTTCCTTCCCAACAGTGAATGAAATATGGGCCTTCGTGGCTAATCATATATCTCACCATATTGACCACCACTTTTTTAAATCGATCACCAAAGAAATATATAGGTGCGGGAGAAAACAAGATATCCTGTTTGGAATAATATGTGTTTTCGTACCCATTAAACTGTTTTGCCCTATCACCGTGATTAACGACATTGATAATCGTTTTTATCCCTGCTTCTCTCATCGCTTTATCGACGATATTATGCCTTTTTAACTGCGGATCAATTGGAGAAGAACCACGATATAAAATATGAGGTTTTAAAACTGAAGAAACCACTTCTCTAAAATTTGCGAATTGATAATCGTCAAAATCATCATAATCGTGACGTTCATTCGTTCTATCTAAAGATAATATTTCATATTCCTTTTTATAGCCTTGTTTTTCAAACATCTTGATATGGATATTGATTGGGAAAGATAATCCTTCTTTGAGTTTCCAAGGATATTTACCGGCATCATCGGGTTCTGCTAAAGCATATTTTTGAACGAATAAATCTCCAAATGAGATGAGCTTAATATAGTTTGCATCCATATTAGATAACGTCAGACCATCACATCCTAAATCGATGTAATTGAAATCTTTTACAACCGGCATCAATATCTTTTTATCTAGAAATGATACTTCGACGACATCGGTTAATTCATAACCCATATCTAAAAAATCTTTGGTCAATAAATTGAGGAGGTGCAAACTCCCATAACCATCGAACTCTACTAAATCGGTGATTTGATAATCGATTTCTTGTGCCATTAATTGCGATATCTCGGTCTCTTTTCTTTAATCGGCATATTAAATAAGGAGAGGAATAAGAAGATGGAAGAACCAAGTAAGACGAGTAAGCCAATGATGACTTTATCAGGGAATAAGACAAACATCACAATACTCGTCGCGAGTAATGCAAGACATAAAATCCCAAAAACTATCATCAAAACCGTTCTTTTTCTCTGTGACCAATCCATACTACTTCTCCTTTTTATATGCAATTTTATTATAAATAATTGACGTAAAAAAACTAACTAAATATGTCGCGATGTACATCACTAATAAAGAAAGCAGCATCGCCCAGTAATTCCCACCGAAGGTAAAACCATAGAAATCTCTCCATACGTGAGTGAGCACAAATATTGTATAGAAGATGGAATAAATAACCATTGGAACCATTCCTAAGAAGTCTTCTTTAAAGTTCAACTTATCGCCTTTAACAAAGAATAAGAAAGTGAAAAACGCTAACAAAGGATTGAGAAAATGGAAGAAGAACATATCGTTCCTATACATATTATAAAAATCAGTCCAGCTTCTGACTTGAGTCGGAACTAAAAAGAGAATCACTGTAAAGAAAGTGAGCATCACTCCCGTCACTCCCGATAATTCCAATATTCTTAACCACTTTGGTATGACGTAGTCTTTTTTAATATTAATTAAAGTGAATATTAGGATTACAAAGGAAATAATTCCCATATAAATATTACTGAGATTAGTGAACTGCTGGAAATATCTTAAATCCCCTTCGGGAGCAAAGAAGATTCTGAATAATACAACCATGCTGCTAATAAAAAGGAAGAGATTAATAATTACTCCAATAATTTTGATAACTAATACTTTTTTCATACAAAACAATTATATTAAAAATCCCCAACAAAGGGGATAACTAGTTTTTGCTTAATTCTGCTCTTGTTTGTTTTTAAATATAACATTGTATAAAAGTGAAGATAGGAAGCTGATGAGATATGTCACTAGTAGCATAACGGGGATGACAATTGGTAATAAATAGAATTTCCCTCCAAAAGTAAAGCCATAGAAATCATCACCACCAGTGAGCACAAATATTGTATAGAAAATCGCATATAGCACCATTGGGATCATTCCAAATAAAGCTTCTTTATAATTGAGTTTGTCGCCTTTCACTAACACTAAGAAGATGAAAATGGCCACTAACGGGTTAAGGAAATGGAAGAAGAACATATCATTAAGATACATATCAAAATAATTATTACCATTCATCGCATGAGTTGGAGCCAAGAAGAGTAAGACTGTAAAGAATGTTAACATTAAACTTGTAACCCCAGAGAGTTCCACTATTCTAAGCCACTTTGGTAAATAAAAATCTTTTTTAAAATTCTTAATTAAATAAATAGATATGGCAAAAGAAACAATTCCCATATATAAATTGCTTAAATTCGTAAAATATCTAAAATAAGACGGGTCACCACCAGGAACAACGATATCTCCAAAGCGATAACCGTTGATTGGCGCGTTAATACAGATAAATGTCGCACTAACAAAGATAAATAAGTTAGCAAGAAGGGCAATTATTTTTATGACGAGCTGTTTTTTATCCATAATTAATTACCAAATAATAAGAATCCCTCCATTTTATTGTACTGGATTAGTCCAATTTTTGGGGGGAGTTTCAGCTATTTGGAGCACCGAACGGGAATCGGACCCGCACGATCAGCTTGGGAAGCTGAAGTTCTACCACTAAACTATCGGTGCGTGTGCAATTATTATAGCAATATTATATTTTAAATGTGATGAAAACTTATTTTATAACGGGAATAACTGGCTTTTTAGTCTTTTTTGATAAATAGATAAGTTTGCAAAAATTTATAAATAGGGAAAGTAATAAAACAAAAATAAAGAAGTATAAACGGAGTACTTATTTTTTGGCCGAAAAACATTATTATCGGTGAATAAATAAAATTGAAAATGGTCGCCATTCCAATGTCCATAATTATCAATCCGATTATTGATATAAAAATCTTCTTTTCTTTTCCAAAAATAAGCATATAAACCGGTAATGATAATGCCTCAATAATAACAGAACCCATAATAGCGACGCCAAGTCCACTATCATAGAAATTATGATTAATGAAGCCAACAAAATCATGATGGCCTCGGTAATAAACAAACGCCACTATTGATGTAGAGAAAAATAGCAAAACCTGTATGATGCTTAGAACAATCAGTAATTTTGAATGGTTATGATAGTTCAAATCGAATTTTCTTTTCGAAACAATAAAATAGATGCCTAATCCAATCGCGATAATTCCAAATATTGCATAACAATATAAGCCGAGAGTCCTAAATAAATCACTGTAATCGGGATTCTTATATAATAAGGTGATGAAAAATACTCCACCGCAGATGGACATCAAGCCTAACAAGATAAGAATAATACCTGTTCTTTTTCCCATACTACTACATTATTATACAAATGAACAAAAAGGTTTATAAATATCTTCGTTCCTATCGGCGTGCATAAAATTATAGCAATACTTTTGAATTATTATACAATGAAATCATCATGAAGACTTATTACATCACAGGGATAAGTGGTTTCCTTGGACGAAATATCGTCAAAGAGATCCTTTCTCGTGAACCAGATGCTGATATCGTAGGCTTTGTTTTACCCAATGATAAGAATAAGGATTTTTCGATGTATGGAAAAGAACCACTTCTAATCGAAGGCAATATACTAAATAAAGAAGATGTTAAAAGATTCTTATCCGCTCCTGGAAAAGAATACAAAGTCTTAATCCATGCGGCAGGAAGAATATCTGTATATAAAAAAGGTGATCCTCTGACCACCACCATCAATGTTGAAGGAACTAAGATAGTCACTGATGCAGCGATAGAATGTGGTATTAATAAAATGATTTATGTTTCATCTGTTGATGCATTAGATAAACACTTAGGCAATGAAACAATATATGAACAAAGTCGATACGATGAAACTAAAGTCGATGGAGTATATTCCAAAAGCAAAGCTAATGCGAGTAATTATGTGTTAGATAAGGCTAACAAGGATTTTGAAGTAGTCGTAGTTAACCCAAGCGCGATTATGGGCCCAGATGATCCTTTCGGCGCGCCTATAAACATCGCCATTAAAAAAGCGATTAATAACAAATTACCGGCGATTACAAAAGGTGGCTACGATATCGTCGATGTGAGAGATGTTGCTAAAGGAATTGTGGAGCTAATCGAAAAAGGACAAAATAAGGAAAGTTATATCCTCTCAGGTGAATATATATCCGTCAAGGATTTGATGGGATTAGCAAGCGAGATATCAGGAGCAAAGAAAGTGACATTTACTATCCCCCACTTTCTCATCAAACTCATCTCCCCGTTTATCGAATTATATGCGAGAATTACACATAAAAAGCCACTATTTACAGGTTTTTCAATGGATTGCTTATCGCAAAATTCCAATTATAGTCACGACAAAGTGACCTCTTTAACAGGGTATAAACCACTTAGTATAAAAGAGTCTCTTATCGATACCATCAGCTGGATGAAAAAGACTAATTATTGATGATATTATTTCTTTAAATTTTCTAACTTATTATCTTCGTTATATTTAACAGGAATATCGATATTATACTTTCTTAATAATTCATTTTGCTTAAGATAATATTTTCTAAATAATTTGAAATATCCTTTGGTCCTATAATTGATATATGTTCCATTATTAGATTCATCTTTTGCTAACTGTTTATAATGGAATCCACCTGTCACTATCCAAGGTTGGAATATTCCCATATGAATGGCTTTAACAGGGCAATTAAGAGAACATCTCATGCATAAGGCGCATTTAGAAGTTGTTTTAATCTTTCCCTTCTTAGTGACATGTAGTGATTTAGTAGGACAGTTATTCACGCACATCATACAGTTCGTACATAATTTCTTTTTGTTGTGTAAGAATAAACTGTTGATCTTAGGAGCAATCCATTCAATTCTTAGTAAGAATGACCACGCTGTATGAATTGGATTATATCTAATTTTATCTTCTTCTCCACTAGTTAGTCTCATCACCATTACTTTTGTAAGAGGATCTAAATATAAATACATCTGCTTTTGTAATTCATCTTTATATTTAAAGATAATGTTATAAGGCATCAAATAATGCTTTTCCATGATGAGTTTATAGCCTTTTCTTTTTAATTTTCTATAGATGTGATGGCTTGAAGAATTATTCGGTGGGAAAGGTTCACCACTGACTTTGAATATAAAGTACTTCTTATTAATAGCTTTGGGCAGTTTCTTAATAAATCCTGCAAAAATCTCTGGAGTGTTAAAAGCGTGGATTGGATAACCAAAGCCGATTAAATCATAATCGTTTGGATTAGGAATGTTATCATTTCCCACTTCTACTTCATAAAGAGTGACATCGTGTTCTAACTCGTTAAAATGGTTAGTTAAAAACTCCGCGCATAAACGCGTATTGCCTGTCCCAGTAAAGTAGCATATAAGCACTTTCATACAATGTTTATATTATATACTTATTTATTATAACGAAAATAAAAACTGTTGATATTTCAACAGTCAATATTCTAATTGGTGGATACTGAGGGGATCGAACCCCCGACCTTCTGTACGTCAAACAGATGCTCTCCCAGCTGAGCTAAATATCCATGGGATTGGTGCCGACTACAGGAATTGAACCCGCAACCTACTGATTACGATTCAGTTGCTCTACCAATTGAGCTAAGTCGGCAATCGCAACTAAGTCGCTTATCTATAATATGAAATTATGAATAAAGTTGCAATATTTTATTTATAATTTTTTACTTATTGTAAATTATTAAAGAAAAAAACTGTTTCTTTAGAAAAACATTTATTTTAACGTCATATTTATATGGTATTTTTCAATAATTCTACAAAATATAGACAAATTGAACATTTGGTAGGGTGAACAATCAGTCTATAATTTGTATAGTGTATGCGTAAGGAGCAACGCTATGGAAAAGAAATCTATCGGCAAATTCATCATGACACTTAGAAAATCAAAGGGGATGACACAAGAACAATTGGGAAGTATTCTTCACGTCTCAAATAAAACAATATCTAGTTGGGAAAGTGATAGATCGTCTCCAGATTTATCAATACTTCCCGTTCTTGCAGAAATATTTGATGTCTCAGTTGAAGAACTAATCATTGGAGAAAAAAGAATCGATGAGGAAGATATTTCTAAAAAAGAAAAGAAGGTTTATTCTCAACTAGCAAAAAGAAACTATTTGAGGTTTAAAAATAATCTTCTTCTAACATCTTTGTTTTTGATTATATCTACTATATTAGCAGTTTTATCTATGTTTTTCTTACCAGCTTTATGGGCAATAATTGTTTTAACTATTGCGTTAATCGCTTATATTGCAGGATTAATTATTTTAATTGTATTAAGAAGTAATTATTTATTAACTATTGATGGTTATAACCCATATATACGTAAATCATTACTCTTATATACGCGCTTTATATCTTTATATACTTTCTATCTCTTATCGCCACTTTTCTATTCTTTAATGAGTAAAGCATTATTAAATAATCCGGATTATTCGCTTAATGATGAAGAGAAAAATATCATCAACAATAACGCAAAGAAAAAGAAAAAATATCTCCTCTATTTCGGTTTACCTGGATTAATTGTATTAATAGTTGGATTATTTTTTGCTAATGCTGGACCATGGGTATTTGCTAAAAAATATAATAGCGATGAAATAAAAGAATATATTTATACATTTAACATCAATAAAAGTAATGACACGCTAACCATTATGATGAAACCATATAATTGCTCATATACAATTAGTACAAAAGAAGTCACTATGTATCAAAATATCCCAACTGGTGATATTACATTAGATTTATATTTCGGCCCTAGCGGAGAATATCTCCCTAATATAACTAAAGAATTATCTAACGGCTTTTCTGTTGAATATCAAACGCTTAATTGCATTATTCATTATGAAAACAATTTCTTACTAAGATTAAGTAGCAATGTCACCGAAAATAGCACTCTTTATTTTGCCCCATCAACAAATGATAGCCAAGTACATGAACGCTTCAAAAACCAATACACTATTAATGAATCTGGCAATTGGCAAATCATCAACTTGTTTACCTTTCCAATCGACTTTTTAATCGTTGGGAGCGGTTTTACTACTTATTTATTAAAAAGAGAGAAACTGAAATTTAATAAATAATGAATTGACCCGACTCAAACTTGATGAGAAGGGTCTTTTTTATGGGCCTATAAAGTAAAATGGGGTTTTATGGGGAGGCCCACCTGTAAACCTAATTAACCAATAAAGAAAAATGGGGA
>SVBB01000015.1 GCA_015059105.1 Erysipelotrichaceae bacterium
TACACAGCATAGTTAGATTATACCCGGGAAAGGAAATGTTATCTAATCACAATCCGGGTACGATTAGATAATACGTTTTTATATGATATATACAGTAACATTTTCTCCAGCAATTGATTACGTTGTGGAATTAAACAATTTAAATATTGGTGATATCAATAGAACTGTTCGTGAGCATTATTTTCCGGGCGGAAAAGGTGTAAATGTTTCACGCGTACTATCTAACCTTGGTCGTGGCAGCGTCGCGACTGGTTTTGTCGCTGGTTTTACTGGTGATTACATCATTAAAGAATTAGAAACTCACCATATCTCATCGCGCTTTATTGAGGTTGAAGGCACAACACGTATTAACGTCAAAATTAAAAATAACGGGGAAGAAACCGCAATCAACGGACAAGGGCCAAACATCGATGACCGCGCGATTGAGCAATTAATTAGAATGTTAGAAAGACTAGGTAGAGAAGATACATTGATCATTTCTGGAACAATTCCTTCCACCCTTCCTAAAAACATCTATGAACTCATTCTCGCAAGAGTGTCTGACAACGACTGCAAAATCATCGTCGATGCCGAAGGGGAAATATTGCTCAACTGTTTGAAATATCACCCGTTTCTCATCAAACCAAACAAAGAAGAATTAGAAAAGGCGTTGAACATCAAAGCAGACAGTGAAGAAGAACTAGTCAACGGGGCAAAAGAGATGATTAAAAGAGGGGCCACTAATGTTATCGTCTCGTTAGGAAAAGATGGTGCGCTTCTCATCGGTAAAAATATTGAACCACTATTTGTGAAAGCTCCACAAGGGAAGGTTGTCCATTCCGTCGGTGCCGGTGATGGTCTTGTCGCAGGGTTCATCGATGAATATTTAGAAAGCCAAGATATCATTAGAGCATTTAAAAAAGGTGTCGCCACAGGTAGCGCAACTGCCTTCAGTGAAGGCTTAGCAAGAAAAGAGGACGCTGAAGCATTATTTGCTCAAATGGAATAATCTTCAAAATAGTATTTTATGAAAGCACATTTATGTGCTTTTTATTTTTAATTATTTTACTTTTAAACAATGGTTTAAACGTGTTTTTTTATTTTCAGTTATGTTTATACGCATATACATGATATAATATTGCCCGTGAGTGCTTATAGGAGGAACTTTATGAGCGAAAAGAAATATGTTTACCCCTTCCAAGAAGCCTACGGTTTAGGTAAAGAAATTCTTGGTGGTAAAGGCGCTGGTCTAGCTGAAATGACCCACATCGGTGTTCGTATTCCAGAAGGTTTTACGATTTCAACCGAAGCATGTACACTTTATTACGACCAAGGTAAGAAATTACCTGACTTCCTCGTCAACGAAATTTACGAGGCTATTAAAGGTGTTGAAAAACAAACAGGAAAAACTTTTGGTGGCACAACTAAGCCATTATTAGTCTCTGTCCGTTCTGGCGCACGTGTCTCTATGCCAGGTATGATGGACACAATCTTAAACTTAGGTTTAAATGAACAAACAGTTGCTGCTTTAGCAAAAGAAACAAACAACGAAAGATTTGCTTATGATAGCTATCGTCGTTTCATCTTAATGTACACAAACATTGCTAAAGGACATCCACGTACTGAAATGGATAAGATGTTAGATGATCTCAAGAAAGAGAAAGGCTACAAATTAGACACTGAAGTCACTGCGGAAGAATTAAAAGGCTTAGTCGCCAAATACAAAGACTACTACAAAAAGACATTTGGTGAAGAATTCCCATCCGATCCAAAAGTTCAATTAATTGAAGCGGTTACAGCCGTCTTCAGAAGCTGGGACAACCCACGTGCTAACGTTTATCGTATGATGAACAACATCCCATATTCTTGGGGCACTGCGGTTAACGTCCAATCTATGGCCTTCGGTAACAAAGGTGAAACATCTGGTACAGGTGTTGCCTTCTCAAGAGACCCAGGTACTGGTGAAAAAGTTATCTCCGCTGAATATTTACCAAATGCACAAGGTGAAGACGTCGTTGCCGGTATTCGTACTCCACTTCACATCGAAGAATTAAAGAAGAGAATGCCAGAAGTCTACGAACAATTCGTCTCCACTATCAAGAAAATGGAAGCCCACTACCGCGATATGCAAGATATGGAATTCACTGTTGAAGACGGTGTCCTCTACTTCTTACAAACTAGAAACGGTAAGCGAACTCCAGCTGCTTCCTTAAAGATCGCTTGTGACTTAGTCGATGAAGGCTTAATCACTGAAAAAGAAGCAGTCTTAAGAATCGATGCCTTAACATTCGATAAATTATTATTACCAGGCTTTGATAGAGATGAACTCAAGAAAGCCACTCCAATCGCCACTGGCTTAGCCGCTGGTCCAGGCGCTGGTACTGGTAAATTAGCCTTCTCCGCTGAAGAAGCTGAAGCCAGACACAATGCTGGTGAAAAAGTTGTCTTGGTAAGAGCGGAAACTTCTCCAGAAGATATCGTTGGTATGGTCGCTGCGGAAGCGGTCTTAACAATGAGAGGTGGTATGACTAGCCACGCTGCTGTCGTTGCCCGTGGTATGGGTAAATGCTGTGTCTGTGGTTGCTCTGCTGCTGTCATCGATGAAGAAGCCAAAACTGTTACTATCAACGGTAAGACATACACTGATCAAGATGTCTTCTCAATCGATGGTTCTACTGGCAATGTCTATGCTGGTGAAATCAAAACTGTTGAACCAGATTTAACTAGTGGTTACTTCGGCCGTTTAATGAAATGGGTCGATGAAAATAGAGTGTTAAAAGTTAGAACTAACGCTGACACTCCAAGAGATGCTAAACAAGCCAAGATCTTTGGTGCGCAAGGTATTGGTCTCTGCCGTACCGAACACATGTTCTTCGATAAAGACAGAATTTTCTCAATGAGAAAAATGATTCTTGCTGACAAAGTTGAAGATCGTGAAGCTGCTTTAGCAGAACTCGAACCAATGCAACAAAAAGACTTCGAAGCGTTATATGAGACAATGGGTGAATTCAATGTTAACGTCCGTTTATTAGATCCACCTCTACACGAATTCTTACCACAAGAAGAAGGCTTAATCGAAGAATTAGCAAAAGCTATCGGTAAGAGTGTTGAAGAAGTCAAAGACAGAATCGACGAATTACACGAAGCCAACCCAATGATGGGTCACCGTGGTTGCCGTTTAGCGGTCACTTATCCAGAAATCTGCAGAATGCAAACTAGAGCCATTATCAAGGCTGCCTTAGCGGTCTTTAAGAGAACTGGCAAAGCCATCGAACCAGAAATCATGGTACCACTCGTGCTCGAAGTCAAAGAATTAAGATTCGTTAAGAAGATCATCTGCGAAACTGCTGATCAATTAATCAAAGAAGCAGGTGTCAATATGAAATACCATGTTGGTACTATGATTGAAATCCCACGTGCCGCCTTATTAGCAGACGAAATCGCTGAAGAAGCTGAATTCTTCTCCTTCGGTACTAACGACTTAACGCAAATGACATTTGGTTTCTCCCGTGATGATGCTGGCAAATTCTTACCAGCTTATTACGAAAACAAGATCTTTGAAGAAGATCCATTCAAGACTCTTGATCAAAACGGTGTCGGAAAATTAGTCGCTAACGCTGTTAAACTCGGTAGAGCTACTAGACCAGACTTACACGTTGGTGTCTGTGGTGAAACTGGTGGCGATCCAAAATCCATCGAATTCTACCACAAGGCTGGTTTAGACTACGTCTCCTGCTCACCATTCCGTGTTCCAGTTGCACGTTTAGCCGCTGCTCAAGCCAATTTAAAGAATCCAAGATAATTTATCTTATGTAATACGAAAGCCGTTCCTTGTGAACGGTTTTCTTTTGCTCTAATATAAAAGCATGATTGAAACAAAAAGAATTAATGTAAATGAATATAGTGACCAATTAATTGAATTATCCAAGATATGGTGTAAAGAAGATATCACAAACGGACTAATCCCAAACGAAATAAGCGATTTAAAAGAGCCCTGTTATGCGGCATTTGACGGTAGTAAGATTGTTGGCTATATTTTTGGTCACTTCTATGACGCAGACAAAAAGATTAATGTGATTAAAGAAGGTAGCAGATGTTTTGAAATAGACGAGCTCTACGTTTTAAAAGAATATCGCAGTCAGAACATAGGTAGAAAACTATTTAAAGTAGTTGAAGAGGAAGTAAACAAAGAAGCGGAATATATCACCCTTCCAACATCAACAAAAGATTATAAGAAGATACTGCATTTCTATATCGAAATGATGGATATGACCTTCCATAGTGCATTCCTATATAAAAAGATGAAGTAAACAAAACCCACTTCAATCAAGAACGTGGGTTTTAATTTTTCTACGATACATTTATAAAGTGTAAGTCCGGGTCGTTTTCCTCGTTATAAAGCGGTTCACCGGAGACCGAACACACTGATATTTTGTCGGGATAATAAACAATCTCTTTATATGTTTTGCTGCTATCGGCAGTAACACTTTTTCCCGTCGCCCCATATTTAACGAACAAGTCAGTATTATAGAAAGTATGAACAAATAGGTGTTGGTTGCTCTCCCCATTATTCTTAAAGAATTTCTTAAACGAATCTGGTAAATTTGTAAAACTATCACCACCTAAAAGAGTAATGCCGTATGCACGTCCAGAGCCATCTGTTGGGTAATAATCACCTGGTATATAGCATGCTCTAGGTCTGAACCCAGCATCTCCTTCGGCTTGATAATAAGAGTATGAGCCCGAATAGGCGTTATCTAAATATTTTATGATATATGTCTTATCATTGTTTAAGGCGAGTGTACATCTTTCTTCTGTTGATAACAGAGTATATTCGCCATACCATTCATCTAGCACATTATTATTGCTACAACCAAATAAAGACCCTAAAGCAGTAGCTTGCATGCATAACATCAAAATGTTTATCTTTTTCATACCTACAATTGTAAAACAAAAAAGCACCAAGCAAAATGCCTGATGCTATATGTTGTATTGGAATAATTATAGATATAAAGATGCCGCTCCAATGATACCAGAATCATAGCCTAATTGAGCGATTAATAATTCTGGTTCAGGAGTATTTTCATAACCCCAATTTTGTTTTGCACAATAATCTTTTAATTTATTGACGAGATTTTCACCTTGTTTAGCAACCCCACCACTTAAGATGAAGGCATTTGGTCTAAAGATATTGTTGAAGTTAAGGATTGTTTCACCTAAATATTTGATATATTCATCAACGACTTGTTTGGCAGCAGGATCGCCTTGCTTTTCAGCAGCGAATGGAATCGCTCCATTAACATTATTGATATCATTATCACATAGTTGCCACATAAGCGATTCTTTGTGGTCTTCCATCGCTTCTCTAGTGAGTCTCATTAAGGCTGTTGCAGAAGCATATTGTTCTGCACACCCTCTTCTACCACACCCACATTGTCTACCGTCTAATACAAGGGTAATATGGCCTAATTCCGCGCCTTTACCTTCGTTACCTTCATATAATCTGCCATCGACGATTAATCCGCCTCCAACACCTGTGCCTAATGTGAGCATGACAACATTTGGATATTTCCATTTAAAACCAAATCTTGCTTCACCCAATACCGCTGCATTTGCATCGTTGGTGATACGGGCTTGTCTACCCACCCCTTGGGTCACAAGTTCCACGAGTGGAACATTATACCATTTTAAGTTCGCAGAACTGTCTACGGTGCCTTTTTTGATATTAACTGCGCCTGGGACACCGATACCAACACCATTTATATCGTTTGGAGTTAAATAATTCTTCTTTAAAAGTTCTTTGATTCCATCACATAGTTCTCCGATGGTCTTTTCATATGGATCACCTAATGTGGTTTTAACGATTACACGATCGACAACTTCACCTTTTTCATTAACAAGTCCACATTTCATCGACATTCCGCCGATATCAACACCTACTGCGTACATAAATTATCTCCTTATAGTTTTATATTATAGAAACGGAAATTACCGTCCCCATCGATATATCCTGCTTCTTCATCTCTAATAATAATGGAATTGTCGTCGTCGACATATCCAACTTCATATTCGCCATATGAAATAATTCCATCATCAGAAATATCCGCGAATTTATGACCATTGATATATAAGACATTGCGTCCAATATATCCGACCATCTTGTCTCCGATATAAATGTTTTTGTTAAATGAATCTACAATGACTGGCATATTACTTAAGCACCTTTGTTAATTCTGTGAAATAATGTTGCTCCATAATTGAAGCCGCTTTCTTTAATTCTTTTTTATTAGTAGATAGGGCGAACACTGTGCTGCCAGAACCTGACATGCTCACTATTTTTAAACCCAAATCTTTTAATTCTTTTTTGATAATAGCAATCTCTGGAACGAGTTGAGTAGCAGCATCTTCCAAAGAGTTATCTAATTCGCTAGCGAGGAGTTCATCGTCGCCCTCTTCTAACGCTTTAACAACATTATCAACATTGACGTGTTTTCTTAGGTGAGAATCGGACAATTCAAACACCTCTTTTGTAGAGCATCCTTCCTTTGGTTTGACGATTAAACAGTAATAATTATTTTTGATATTTACTGGTTCCATGATCTCCCCAACCCCACGACAACGCATTGGCTTGTTTTTGATAAAAAATGGGACATCTGCACCGATATTTTTTGCAATCTCGATTAATTCTTCATCCGTCGCACCTAATTTAAGCATGGTATTAACGGCATTTAATGTCGCGGCCGCGTTGCTGCTACCGCCGCCTAAGCCAGCCTTGATTGGAATGACTTTATGAATCATGATTCTGAATTTGTTTTGGAATTTATATTTTGCTGCTAAAGAGTCAATCGCAAACGTTGCTAAGTTATGTTTAAAAACCATCAATGAATAGTCGTCCATAGTCACATAATTGTCTGGTTTATTTTTGATTTCTTTAAATAAAAGATTGTCGTGTAGTTGGATTGGAACCATCACCATATCAAGGTCGTGATAACCATCCTCTCTAGCTTCAACCACATTTAAACCAATATTAATCTTTGCAAAGCTCTTAATGGAATAATTCTTCATATATCTATTATTGCCTCTATTTACCACAAAGTGAAACTAATTTTATATAAGTTTCAGGACTTATTTCCTCTGGTCTAACCGTCAAAGGAAGTTTTAATTCTTCTAATAAGGATATCGCTTTATCTCTATTCATTAATAACAACGTATTGTTAAGAAGGGTTTTTCTTCTATTTGTAAATAGTGTTTTAACAATCTTATATCCCTTTTCATCAATAACCTGTTCACCAAATAAATCAATCTTAAAAACAATAGATACACACTTTGGATGTGGATAGAAATCATTAGGGCTAACTTTAAATAAAGTTTTTGCTTTCCCTTTTAAAGAAAGTAGGACGGATAATGGTCCATAATCTTTCCCTTTTAAAGAAATAATACGTCTATATGCATCTTCTTGGACCATGAACACGCACTGTTTAACTTTAGTTGCGTTTAATAATATGTGTTCGATTAAATCAGAAGTAATGCTATAAGGAACATTGCTGATGATGCGGTCATATTGAGATAAATCTGCTTTTAAAGCATCCTCGTTGATAACTTTAATATCGGGGTAGATGTTATTTAAGACATTACAACTAATTTCATCAATATCTATCAAAGATAGGTTTTTAGTTTTTTCATATAAAAAATGAGATAAAGAACCAATTCCTGGACCAATCTCTAATACTTTGTCGTCTTTATCAATAGATAAACTATCCGCGATTCTTTTAGAAGTATCAGGGTTAACTAAATAATTCTGGCCTTTATCTTTAGAAGGGATAATGCCATATTCATTTAATATTTCTAAGCATGTGTTTCTATCAATCTGCATATTCTTTAATCGTTTTTAAATCTATATCCACTATATTTAATATTTCTAATAATTGTTTTTGACTATATCTATTTATAGATAATTTATCACAGATATTATCTCTTTGTCTCTTTGAATTTATCCCAAGATTATATAAATCTATATTTGTGATAACTTTTCTATCTTTCTTTTCAGTAACATATGGTTTTAATAAATTAAACAAAATATCTTTATCACATTCTGCGACCCCATGTTTGTGATGGTTGTTACAATCTTTAATATTTACTTCGACATTATCGCATTTAACAACGTTATTAATTCGTTCTCTAATTTGCTTTCCCGCGTCATCATCATCGGTTAATACGAGTAGTTTACGATATTTGGATAAAAGTTGGATTAAACCTTTATCAATATCATATCCGTTAGTGATAAAAACATTCGCATCAAATAAAGAAAGGATCTTGCTCTTATCAGACGCTCCTTCCACAATTAACAAATGATCGATATATGGTTTATTCATCTATGTGTAATAGTTTTAATGCGTTTTGATATGTGACGTCTTCAATATGTTTTGGAGATAATTCTTTAATTCTCGCGATTTCTTGAACGACATATGAGATGTTCTTTGGCTCATTCCTATTCCCTCTAAATGGGTGTGGGGTGAGATATGGAGAATCCGTTTCCACGACCAACTTATCTAAAGGAACATCATATGCGACTTGTTTTGGGGTTTTCGCGTTAGTAAATGTCACCGGTCCCCCTAAAGATATAGTTAATCCAAGCTTGATAAATTCCCACATCGATTCCACAGAGCCGGAATAGCAATGCATAATTCCTCCAAACTTAGGAGGGTATTGTTTTAATATTTCTAAGCAATCTTCAATGGAATCACGGTTATGGATTGAAATCGGTAAACCAACGTGATTTGCGAGTTCAATTTGTCGAATAAAATATTCTTTTTGTATCTCTCTTTGAATTGGATCTTTTATCCAATGATAATCAAGTCCAATTTCTCCAATCGCGACGACTTTTGGATCTTTTAAATGCGACATCACTTCATCGTAATCATCTTCACTTAAATCAAATATTTCGGTTGGATGAAAACCAATTGCCGCATAACAATTATCGTACTTTTGCGCGATTTTCACCGCTAAAAGCGAGGTTTTTTTATCGTAACCAACAACTAAAAACTTTTTAACGCGTGCCTTTTCAGCGTCCGCGATAATTCGATCTATCTCTGGGTATAAGTCCTCGTGATTAAGATGACAGTGAGTATCAAAAATCATATTATTTACCAACGCAGAATCTTGAGAAAATTTCAGTGGTAAAGTCCTTTGTAGAATCTTCCCCTAAAATCTCTGATAAACAGTTATATGCTTGATGAAGAGATACCGCGATTAAATCAGTTGATAAGTTGTTCTCTGCATCTTCTTTCGCTCTTTTAAGCTCTTCAATCGCTTTACGTAATAAACCGAGTTGTCTTGAATTATTTAACGCTGGTGTTTTAAATGTTGTCTCATTGATATCAAACAAACGATATATTTCTTTCTTTAAATCGTCGAGGTCGTTATTAACCGCGGAGATATAAATATGATTGTCTTTATTTTTGATTAAATCAGCTTTGTTGTAGACGATGATATGTTTACGGCCGTTAATCTTATCTAATATTTGTTTATCTTCATCGTCTAACTTTCTAGATGCATCGATCACCGCGATTACTAAATCTGCACCTTCGATAGCTTTGATGCTTTTATCAATGCCGATGTTTTCAATTAAGTCATCGGTTTCTCTAATACCAGCAGTGTCATATAAATTAAGTGGAATACCACCTAAATTAACTTGTCCTTCGACAACATCTCTTGTCGTTCCGGGAATAGAAGTAACAATCGCTTTATCTTCTTGTAATAAGGCATTTAATAAAGACGATTTACCAACGTTTGGTTTACCAACAATCGCGACTTTTAATCCATCTCTAATGATTTGAGCTTTCTCACCCTCATTTAATAAGTTGCCTACTTTATCAACTATTTCATTAACATAGTTAATAATCATTTCTTTACTTGCAGTTTCAATATCTTCATATTCAGGAAAATCGATATTCACTTCAATTAAAGAGAGGATATCTGCAATCTTATTTCTAATCGCTACAACAACATTACTGGTATCACCTTTAAGCGATAGCATTGATATTTGCTTTGCTTCATCGTTAATCGCATTGATAACATCATTGATTGCTTCTGCTTGAACTAAATCGATTTTATTATTTAAAAATGCGCGTTGAGAGAATTCTCCATTAGTTGCTAATCTAACGCCTTTAGATAATATCTCTTTAATAATTTGATTCGCGATGAGCATAGAACCATGACAAATGATTTCTACACTATCCTCACCAGTGAAGCTTCTTGGGCCTTTATAGGCGTTTAAAACAACATCATCTATAATCTTATCGCCGGCTTTTATTTGACCGACAAACACCTCTCTTTTAGTTAAATTCCTAAGGTCTTTAGAAAATACTTTTGAAACAATCTCAAAACAGTCTTTACCAGAAAGACGAATGAGCGCGAGAGCGCTTTTAAGAGGTGGTGTTGCTAAAGCAATAATTGTTTCTTCCATAATATTTAAAAGCGCCTGTTTAGGCGCATTTTATCTTAATCAACGTAAATGATTTGAACTTGTCTCTTATTACCTTCACCGATGCTCTCAGTTTTGATATGAGGCATATTGGCACAGGCATTATGAATAGCTCTTCTTTCATCAGATGGCATTGGATCAAAGACGTAGTTAACTTTAGTTTTTTGAACATCACGAGCGTATTTTTTCGCTTGTTTTTCTAAAACCCAGTATTTGTGGTCTTTATAACCATTGATATCGAGAAGGATTCTAAATCTCTTACGGAATTTACCATTAACTGCTAAACGAGTTAATTCATTTAAAGCTTGTAAGGTTTTACCATTTTTACCAATTAAGATTGGATTGTGAGTTGAATCGATAACGATATGAATAATATCATCATCTAATTTAGTCTTCACTGTGCTTTCAATTCCGAGAGAATCGATAACATTTAAGACATAGTCTTCCGCATATCTTACGACATCGGAAAATTCATATACTTCAATAATGACTTTTTTGGAAAATAAACCTTTGGTTTTTCCAGTATCAGAATAAAGGATTTGGCTAGTTGGAATTCCTAATTCCTTAGAAGCTTCTTCTAATGCTTCTTCAACCGTTTTACCTTGAAATTCTTTCATATATAAACGATCTCCTTATTTAGTTTTTCTTTTAGAAATGATGGCTTGTGTGATTAATGTTTGGGCGATTGAGAATAACGCGCCGAAGAACCAGTAAATACCCATCGCGGAAGCAAGTGAGAAGCCCATGATGATAATCATACCCATCATTACATATGTGAATATCTTCATAGTTCTATTTTGGCTAGTGGCGTTTGGATTTTTGCCTAATTTAGCAACATTCTTTTGTTTTCTCTTTTGAATCCATTGTGGTAATAACATCGCAACGACTTGAGCAGCACCCATCAAAATGAATAAGATCAAAGCAGTTACTGCAGAGCCATTACCCCAGTTGGATGCATTGAATAAAACAGAGCTGATAGAATCAGATAAGTTTAAATTTAAGAAGCTGCCGGTGGATAACCATGCAGAACCAGTAAGAGCACCCCAAACACAGATGAAGATTGGGAATTGCACAACCATAATCAATAAGCTTGATAATGGATTGATGCCATTTTTCTTATATAAAGCGGACATTTCTTGTGACATTCTTGCTCTTTCAGCTTGATTAGTGTTTGCATTTGGATATTTGTTTTGAATCTTTGCGATTTGTGGTTGTAATTCAGTCATCTTAGCGTTGCTAAGTGTGGACTTGAATGAAACGAGGAACATAAATCCTCTGACGATCACAGTGATGATTAAAATCGCGAACACTTGTGCCCATCCAACCGTGCCGTTTAATCCAGTACCCATGCCAACAAATGCGTTGCATAGGATATCGACGAAAGCACCAATTGGCCAAACCAATAAACCTTCAAAGAAACCTTTGCTCCATGCATAGCTATATGTCTTGGCTTCAATTGCAACAGTGTGTTTGCTATCTCTATCATAGCCATAGCTACCATATTGACCATCATCAGTCGCGATACATGAACGGAAGTTAGCAATATATGCGTCCATTCCTTTTTTGTATTGAGTGATGAAGTCGTTAGTTGGACATTTGTTGATGTCATCTAAGATTGTGAATGTCTTTTTGTTATAAAGATCCCAAGTGTCCCAGACGACTGGTTGTTCTTGCTTATCAGAATAATATTTGAAATATCCGTATCTCGCTAAAGCGTCATTGACTACTGCTGCGGATGAATCTTCTTTTAAACTTGCATATGCTTTAACATCGTCTAAAAGTAAACTATCCATTGTTGCCCAGTAATCTTGATGTGGAACTTCAATATTATTTTTATTACAAGTATCAATAATGGTTTTTAAACCTTGGTTCGCGTTATTTTCTAAACTGACTGTGTAATAAACATTAGTAAAAAATGCGTGTTGTACTGCGCCTTCTGGTTTATCATCTGCACTATAATATCTAGTTATACCATCATCATATGCATAAAGCATATTAGATCTATCTTTAGGCGAGCAAAAAGATGCGGTACAACCGGATAACAACAATAAACCAGCACAGAGTGTGGTTAATCCTAACCCTAATTTCGTTTTTCTTTTCATTGTTCTATTTCTTTAAGTGATTTAAGTAATGCTTCTTTATTTTGTTGGAATGTATTATTGAGAAATCCTTGTTTTGCGACGACGATTATATCATGCTGTTTGGTTGATGATTTATTAAAATCATCCATAATCGCTCTCAATTGTCTTTTGATCCTATTACGAGTAACGGCATTACCTAGTTTTGTGGACACTGATACTCCAAATCTATTGAATTGATAATTAGTTGGTAAATAGTAGAGATGGAATTCAGGTTTTTTAATTCTTTTTCCCGCTTTAACCAAAGTCGAGAAATCTTCATTTGATTTGATGCGATATTCTTTCTTCATCAATTAAGCCGCGAGTCTTTTACGACCTTTTGCTCTTCTTCTAGAAAGAACACGTCTACCATTTGCACTTTTAATACGAGCTCTGAAGCCAGCTCTATGTGCATGTTTAATTTTGCTTGGTTGATAAGTCTTTTTCATCAATTACACCTCCTGTAATTAGTGCATTAAAAATAATACTAGCATTTATACATAAATGTCAAACAAATGTCGCCCTCAGCCATAAATATAATATTTATCGAACTTATAGAAATGTGAACAATTCCGACAGTGGTTTTATAGTTATTCACAATTTTATGGCTTCTACATATTATTTAAGGATATAAGAGTTTTCCACAATTCCACCGTTTTTTAAGTGTGGATTTTGTTGAAAAATGAAAATTTGTGGATAAAATGTGGAGAACAAAAATCATATTATAATTAAACCATTGTTAATATAAAATATTAACTATATCCTACATATTTTCTTTGTAGTATAAATAAATTGTGGATAAAAGAATTTTCCACATTTTCTCTATTGACTTATATTGTTAATTTATCAATAATTTTATGCACAGGTAGATAATATTTATGGCAAAAACATTAGCAGAAATAACCCAATTATGGGACAAAACATTAAGTAAACTTGAGAAGCGTATCAGCGAACCAAAAGTCTTCGATATTTTCTTTAAAAAATCATATATAGATAATATAGAAAAGGATTTAATAACAGTTATTTGTGATACTGCGTTGGGTGTTGAGCTCATGCAAACCAAATATTATTCCGTTATTAAAGATACAATTAACGAATTAAGTGATAATGAATACGATCTTATTTTCATGACTAAACCACTTAATAAACAAGTTGTTGAAAATAAACCAAAAGAACCTACCTACTTCTCATATAGCAAAATTAATAGAAAACTCACTTTCGATAACTATATCGTTGGTGATTTTAATAGAGAAGTTGCTCAAGCAGGGATGATTGTCGCGAAAAATCCAGGGACGATGTTCAACCCATTATTCATCCATTCAAATTCTGGTTTAGGTAAAACCCATTTGCTTCACGCGATTGCAAACTATATCCAACATGAAGAAAACCCTAACGCGAAAATATTATGTATTTCTGCGAATGACTTTGTTGAAGAATATATTAAATTTGTTCGCGGAGACAAAGAATCAGAATCATTAAAAGATTATATTTGCGGGTTCGATGTACTCTTATTTGATGATGTACAATTTTTAGCAGATAAGGTTAAAACTGAAGAGATGTTTTTCAATATCTATCAACGCATGATTAGCGAAGGTAAACAAATCATCATCACATCCGATAAACATCCTAATGAATTAAAGAATATCGAAGAGAGATTGGTTACTAGATTTAACCAGGGTTTAGTGATGAGTATTAAGGAACCTGATAGAGATTCTTGTGTTTCTATTTTAGAGAATAAGATTGAATCCAATGGTATGGATATCACTAAATTTGATAATTCAGTTTTATATTTCTTTGCTGATAAATTCTCAAAGAATGTTAGAGAGCTTGAAGGAGCATTAAATAGGTTAATATTCCACGTCTTAAATTTCAAAGATTCCGAACGTATTACAATGGATGTTGCTGCTGAAGCTGTTCAAACATTGGTGGGTGGTAAAAATATTGCAACTCAAATGAATGAGCAAAAGATTATCAATATTGTTGCAGACTATTATAGTCTCACTCCAGACCTCCTTGTTGGTAAGTCAAGAACTGGTCAAGTCGCCCTTGCTAGACATATTGCGATGTATGTAATTAGAAAGGATTTAGATATCTCACTTGAAAAAATCGGAGAAATGTTTGGAGGAAGAGATCATACCACTGTGATTAACGCGGTTGGCCATGTGGATAAAGAGTTAACAAATAATGAACAATTAAAACAAGCAATCGACGACATTCAAAAACGTATTAATAAATAATTTTTATAAAATAAAAGATATTCTAAAAATAATATGGTAGAATTAAACAAAGTTTGAGATTAATAGGAGTTATCCACATATCAACAGAAACTACTATTATTAAATAAATATATAAATAAAACCTAAAAGGAGAAAAATATGAGATTTACAATTTTGAGAGAAGAATTTTTAAAAGGTTTATCAACAGCTAATAGAGCAGTAGGTGGTAAAGCATCTCCTGTTGCTAGTTTAGTTAATTTAAAAATTGAATTAAATGAAAGAGGATTATTCATTACAGGTTCTAATTACAATTTCACAATTAGATCTTTTACTCCATATAGTAGAGGTGAAAAAGAAATTATTAGAAATTATAAAGAAGGTTGTGTATTAGTTACTGCTGATTTAATCACTAATATTATTAGAAAGATCGAAAGTGAAGAGGTAATGTTTGAAGTTATCGACTCCACTAATGCAGTTATTAGCAACAACCGTTCTGAATATAATCTCCAATGTGTAAGAGCGGATGAATATCCTGATTTAGATTTAGAACCAGATGGAACCGAATTATCGCTAACTAGACAAGAGTTCACTTCTTTAGTCAGTCAAACTGCTTTTGCTGCTTCTCTTAAAGAACAAAGATTAATCTTAACTGCTCTCAATTTAGAGGCGTCTAACGGCGTTTTAGTAGCAACTGCGACTGATTCTGCTAGAATGGCAAGAAAAGAGCTCCAAATCCCACAAGAAATCAATTTTGTGACCAATATTCCTGCTAAGATGATGGAAGAAATTGCAAGATTGGTTGCAGAAAGTGAAAATGTGAAGATTTCCATCTCAGATAAAAAAGCGCTATTCTCCTATAATGGTAATGTTATCGCGACTAGACTTGTCGCTGGTGAATACCCAAATACTAAAAACATTATTCCACACACTATCTATCATTCATTAGAAGTGAAATCACAAGACTTAATTAAAACTATTGAAAGAATTAACATTCTTTCTGTGGAAAGAGAAAATGTTGTTGATTTATATGCTGATGAAGAAAAAGTTGAAATCACAGCAAAGAGTTCTCAAATCGGTTATGCTGCTGAAACTCTTGAAAATTATAAGTATACAGGTCAACCAATTAAAATCTCATTTAACTCTGATTATGTGTTAACAGCGATCAAAGCGATGAATTGTGAAGAAGTAGTTCTTGAATTTATCGGCGAAATGAAGCCATTTGTTATCAAAAACCCTCAAGATGACTCTGTTATCCAAATCGTAACTCCTGTCCGTACTTATTATTGATAAAATAGCCTATTTATTGACTATAAAATTTAAGGGAATTTATATTCCCTTTTTTATTTATATGCTTTATAATAACTTTACGAGGTAAAAATGGAGGAAGAAATATTAATAAACGATAGTAAAGAATTTATCACTCTCAATGAATTTTTAAAACTGGCTAATATTATCTCCACAGGCGGACAAGCAAAATGGTATCTTCAAGAAAATGAAGTATATATAAATGATGAACTCGAAAACCGCAGGGGTAGAAAATTATATCCAGGAATGAAGGTAAGAGTGGAAGGTTCGACATTCCTAATCAATAAAAGATGAACATTTCAAAATTGCATATTATTAACTTCCGTTCTTATCACAATCAACAATTCACCTTTAAAAAAGGTGTGAATGTCTTAGTTGGTGATAATGGGGTTGGAAAAACAAATGTAGTTGAAGCGATTCATTATTTATCGTTAGCGAGATCGTTTAGAGGAACAGATGACGAAGATTTAATCAAAAAAGAAACTGAATTAGCAGAGATAAACGCGACAGTTAATCAAGGTGATATTGTTAAACAAATAAAAATATTAATCACGAAGAATGGTCGAAAAGTATTCATCAACGGAAAACCGATCAATAAAATAAGTGAGTTATCGAATGCAGTTAATGTGATTGTATTTGAACCAAAAGATGTGATGATGTTTAGAGGGTTACCAAAGGTAAGACGAAACTTTATAGATATCTCACTATCTAAAAAATCACCTGTATATTTAGAATATATCTCTCGTTATGAGAAACTTCTAAAGAAACGAAATGATATTCTGAAAAGCGATAATGTGAATGTGACGCTTTTAGAAGCGAATACTGAGCTATTAATTCGGACGTCTGAAACCATCGTAAATTACCGAGTAGTGTACATGAAGGATATTAATGATATCCTTAATAAAATTACGCGCGCACTCGCACATGAAGATATAAAAATCGATGTTATCTACAAGCCTTATATCACTCCAAACCAAAATTTCTACCAAGATGCAAAAAACGCTTATAAACGGGCGTTAGAAAGCGATTTACGAAATAAGGCGACAACTATTGGAATCCATCGCGAAGACTTCTATATCAACCTAAATGGGCGCGAAATTGGCACGTTTGGTAGCCAAGGAGAAAATCGTTTGGTGGCATTAGCCTTAAAACTCACCCCATACTTCTTAATTGAAGATGAGGACAAAAAACCAATAGTGGTCTTGGATGATGTGATGAGTGAGCTTGATACTCCACATCAAAAAAGACTCTTAGAATTCATTCAAAAGTTTGACCAAGTATTTATTACAACAACCAAACTAATAAACGATAACATTAACAGTTATCAGATTAAATAAGGAGGTCTTCATAATGGAAGATGAGAAAAAAGAAGTAGTAGAAGCAGCTCAACAACCTTCACCTCAACCGGAACCTGAAATTGAAATTACTGAATTTCATAAAAAGGAAGAAGAATTAGAAAAAGCTGATGCCGCTTATACTGCCACTAACATTCAAGTTTTAGAGGGACTTGAAGCAGTTAGAAAAAGACCTGGTATGTATATTGGTACAACAAGTGCCGCAGGATTACATCACCTCGTATGGGAAATCGTTGATAACGCGATTGATGAAGCGTTAGCGGGTTACTGTACGGAAGTTCATGTCACTATTAACAAAGGTGACACAATCACAGTCACAGATAATGGACGTGGTATCCCTGTTGATATCGTCGCGAAAAGTGGATTATCCGGCGTTGAAACAGTTTACACAATCTTACACGCAGGTGGTAAGTTTGGTGAAGGTGGCGGATATAAAGTTTCCGGTGGATTACACGGTGTTGGTGCATCCGTTGTTAACGCTTTATCTGAATGGTTAGATGTTGAAGTCCATAAAGATGGTGGCATTTACTATATGAGATTTGAAAACGGTGGACACGCTATTGACCGTTTAAAGAAGATTGGTACTTGTTCTGATACAGGTACTATTGTCACATTTAAACCTGATCCAACTATCTTCTTAGATACTGTTGTTTATGATTACTCAATCATCAGAGATAGATTAAGACAAGTTGCCTATTTAAATAGAGGTATCAAAATCATCGTCGCTGATGAAAGAGGTGAACAACCAATTAAAGATGAATTCTGCTATAAAGGTGGTATTATCGAATACGTTCAATATATCAACCACAATAAAACAGCATTATTCCCAGAAGTCATCTACTGTGAAGGCAGTGAAGATACTGATATTGGTAATGGTAAGCTTGCAAGAGTTTATGCAGAAGTCGCTATTCAATATAACGATGGCTATTCTGCCGCGGTTTATTCATTCTGTAATAACGTCCACACTCATGAAGGTGGTATGCATGAATCTGGTTTCCAACTCGCGATGGGTCGTGTCATCAATGCATATGCTAGAGATAATAAATTGTTAAAAGAAAACGAAGATAACCTCACATATGATGATATTAAAGAAGGTTTGACAGCGATTATTTCTGTTAAACACCCAAATCCACAATTCGAAGGTCAAACAAAGACTAAATTAGGTAACTCTGAAGTAAGAAAAATCCTCTCTTCTATCGTCGGAGACCAACTCAATAGATTCTTATTAGAGAACCCAAAATTAGCCAGAATTATGATCGATAAGATTATTATGGCGGCTAATGCACGTTTAGCAGCGAGAAAGGCTCGTGAATCTGTTAGAAAAGGCTCTCTCGAACTTAACACTCTTCCAGGTAAGCTCGCAGACTGTTCTTCTAAAGACCCAACCAAGTGTGAGTTATACATCGTTGAGGGTAATTCCGCTGGCGGTTCTGCTAAAGAAGGTAGAGATAGAAATACTCAAGCTATCTTACCACTTCGTGGTAAAATTCTTAACGTTGAAAAAGCACAAGCAAAACGTATTTTCGCTAATGCGGAAATTGGTAATATGATCACTGCTGTCGGTGGTGGTATCGATCCTGAATTCGATGTCAGTAAGATTAGATATCACAAAATCGTCATTATGACTGATGCTGATGTCGATGGTAGCCATATTCGTATCTTGTTATTAACATTCTTCTATAGATTCATGAGACCACTTATTGAACAAGGCTATATTTATATCGCTCAACCCCCTCTATATAAGGTTGAATATCATGGTAAAAACTACTATGCATATAACGATAACCAATTAGAAGAAATTAAATCTAAATTAAATCTCAAACCTGGATATCCGTTCCAAAGATATAAAGGTCTTGGTGAAATGAACCCAGAACAACTTTGGGAAACTACTATGGATCCAAAAGTGAGAAAGATGTTAAAAGTTACTTTAGATGACGCGATTGCCGCGGAACAAATCTTCACTGATTTAATGGGTGATAATGTCGACCCACGTAAAGATTTCATTCGTGATAATGCGCAGTTCGTTAAGAACTTAGATATTTAATAGGAGGTGAAAACTATGTTTTTAGATGATGAAGAGAAATTAGAACCAACTGAAGCTTCTAATGAAGAAGAACAAGTTGATGAACAAGCCGAACAAGATCTTCAAGCAGGTATCGCCTCCGGACTTGAAGATGTCCACATCGTTCAATTAGTTAAAGAAAGCTTCTTAGATTACGCAATGTCAGTTATCGTCGCAAGAGCGATTCCTGATGCACGTGATGGTATGAAACCAGTTCACCGTAGAATTATTTATTCTATGAATGAATCTGGTAATACACCTGATAAACCATTTAAGAAATGTGCGCGTATTGTTGGTGACGTCATGGGTAAATATCACCCACACGGCGACCAAGCTATTTATGGAACATTAGTTCGTTTAGCGCAACCATTCGCGATGCGTTATACCCTTGTTGAAGGTCACGGTAACTTCGGTAGTATGGATGGAGATGAGGCTGCCGCTTACCGTTATACTGAAGCAAGATTAGCTAAATTAGCCCTCGAGTTAGTCAGAGATATTAACTGCAATACAGTTGATTTCGTCGACAACTACGATGGTGTTGACCAAGAGCCAGTAGTTTTACCATGTAGATTCCCTAACTTACTCGTTAATGGATCTAATGGTATCGCTGTTGGTATGGCCACAAATATTCCACCACACAACTTAACAGAAGTTATTAATGGTGTTATTGCTATCGCGCATAACCCAGGTATCACTACTGAAGAATTGATGCAAGTGGTGAAAGGCCCAGACTTCCCAACTGGTGGCACTATTTTAGGTAGAAGCGGTATCAGAGAAGCTTACGAAACTGGTACAGGTTCTATCGTTATTAGAAGTAAATGCCACATTGAAGAAAGAGGCGATAGAGGCGCGAAACAAATCGTCGTCGATGAAATTCCTTACCAAGTAAACAAAGCGACAATGATTGAAAATATCGCTAATTTGGTGAGAGATAAAATCATCGATGGTATCACTGATATCCGTGATGAAACAAACAAAGAAGGTGTCCGTGTTGTCATCGAAGTGAGAAGAGATGTCATTCCTGAAGTTATTCTCAATCAACTTTATAAGATGACAAGCTTACAAGTAAGCTTCGGTATCATCATGCTCTGTTTAATTAATGGCGCTCCTGTTGTTGCACCTTTAAATAAGATGCTTCAAACATACCTTGATTTCCAAAGAGAAGTCATCGCCAGAAGAACACAATTCTTATTAGAAAAAGATGAAGCGAGAATTCATATCGTCATCGGTTTAATCAAATGTCACGATAATATCGATGAAATCGTCGATATCATCAAAGACAGCGCCACTCCAGAAGAAGCGACTAACCGCTTAATGGAAAAATATGGATTCACTGAATTGCAAGTTCAAGCTATCTTAGCTATGACTTTAAGAAGATTGACTGGTATTGAAACAGATAAGTTAGAAGCTGAAAAACATCAACTCGAACTCAATATCGCGGAATACCACAGAATTCTTTCTTCCCAAGAAAATATCACTGAAGTGGTTGTCAAAGAACTCGAAGAAATCAGAGAGAAATTCGGCGATGAAAGAAGGACTGTTATTTCCGATATGGCCGCGACAATCGATGATGAAGATTTAATTCCAGAAGAAGAAATCGTCATCACTGTTTCAAGAAGTGGTTATGTGAAGAGATTATCCTCCGATACATTCAAAGCTCAACATAGAGGTGGTCGTGGAGTAAGAGGTATGTCTACGAATGAAAACGACGTCGTCGACAGCATTGTTTACACAAAAACCCATACAGATCTCCTCTTATTTACTGATTTTGGTAAGGTTTACCGCATTAGAGGATATCAAATTCCAGAGTTCTCAAAATCTGCGAAAGGTATCCCGGTGGTCAATTTAATCAATATTGAAAAAGGTGAAAACTTAAGAGCGATTATCGCTTGCGATGACTACCCAGAAGATCAATATTTAATGTTCTTCACTGCAGATGGTTTAATCAAGAAAACAAGCTTATCTCAATATGAAAACATTAGACAAAATGGTAAGATTGCAATCAACTTAAAAGAGGGTGATGTCTTACTTGATGTCAAACGCATCCATGGTAACGAAATCGTTGGTATCGCAGCTTCTAACGGCAAAGTTTGTAGCTTTGAATCTGATGAAGCTAGACCAATGGGTAGAGATACCAGTGGTGTGAAAGGTATTGAACTTGAAGAAGGCGATAAAGCCATTGGTGTTACCACCCAAACTGAAGGTCACTTTATCTTGGCGATCACTGATAAGGGATATGGTAAATTATCCGATGCCGAAACATATCGTAAAACAAAACGTGGTGCTAAAGGTGTTGCCACTATTAAATCCACTGATAAAGTTGGTAAACTCGTCGCTATTAGAGCGGTTGAATTAGACCAAGATTTAATGGTTATTACTACACATGGTATCGTCATTAGAGTACCACTTGAACAAATTAGAGTTATCGGTAGAAATGCTCAAGGTGTGAAGATTATCAACCTTGAAGGTAGACAAAAAGTCGCTGCTATCGCTATCGTTCCACACGAAGATGTGATTGAAGAAGGCGAAGAAGGCGAGCAAGTTGAACAAGCCGAACAACCAAACGAAGAAAACGAATAGTATTTATTTATGAAAGCCCTGGTTTATTTTCAACCAAAAAAAGCAAACAACATTTTCGAAGGTGCAAGACTACGTAAGTCTATTAAAGGCGCCCTCGAAATGGTTGACGTCGAGCATACCTCGAATGTTTTAGACACGTATAATATCATTCATTTGATTTCTCCAAACGATGAAAAACTCGTCGATGAAGCCAAAGAATACCACTGTCCTGTTGTCGTTTCTGCTTTATATACCGAAGATGACCCAGAAGCCTCTTATATTGATGAAACAATCAATAACAAAGGTAAAACATCAACTTTAAAACCAAAAGCCCTTAAATTCCTCAATAAAGTCGATTTAGTGCTCGTTCCAAGTGAAGCGAATGTTGATTTCTTAAAAAACTCTGGCGTTACTACCCCCATAAAAGTAGTAAAACCTGGTGTTAACATGTCGAGATTTGATTTCTCTAGAGAGGATGAAAAAGAAATCTTCTTCCGTTATTTTAGAGAAGATAAGAATAAAAAATTGGTCTTCGCGATTGGTGAATATGATCCAAATATGACCGGTATCAATTCATTCTTAAATGCAGCAAAGAAATGTCCAAATCATCTCTTCTATTATTTCGGTCAAATCAAAAAATCGACCGCACTTAACTTTAGATTTAAGAAATTCGTCAATACTACGCCTAAAAATGTTCACTTCATCAGCGATGTTCCAGATGATGTCTATAGAAGCGCGATGTTAAACGCATCAGTGTTTATGGTCCCTGGATATCGTAATGCCGGTGTAATGAGCATTTATGAAGCGATGGCGGCCAAATGTCAAATCATCGCCCGTAAGTCAGCAGTCTTTAAAGGGATTATTGATGAAGGCGTGACCGCGCAAGTTGGTGAATTCTCTGAAACGCTATCTTCGTTGGTGAAGGATTGTTTAGAGAACAGAATTAAACCTACAACTGTTAAAGCATATGAAGTCGTTTCCCAAATGACTTTAACTAAATTTGGAAACGAACTAAAAGATATTTATATGGATTTAATTAGCAACATGAAAGGAGATTATCATGATTGATATTAATTTAATTAGAGAAAACCCAGAATATGTAAAAGAAGCCTTACATAAGAAATTATGGGATACAGATTTCACTGAATTATTAAAGTGGGACTCTGAAAGAAAAGACCTGCTTAAATTAGTGGAAAATAATAAAGCTGAAATGAATAAGTTATCAGCCTCTGTCCCACAAGCGAAAAAGGCCGGTGAAGATGTCACAAAAATCTTTGCAAAAGTTAAAGAAATTGCCGCAAACAACAAACAAAACGAAGAAAAGTTGGCAGAAATTGAAGGTAAGATTAAAGAATTTTTGGAAGCTTTACCAAATATTCCTGATGACGACTTACTCGGCGGCGGAAAAGAGAATAATAAAGAGATTAGATCCTTTGGTAAAAAACCAGAATTCTCTTTCAAAGCGAAGGATCACGTTGAACTCGCTGAATCTCTTGGCTTAGTTGATTATGACCGTGGTGCAAAGATCGCTGGTCGCGGCGCTTGGATTTATACAAACTTAGGCGCACAGCTTGAATGGGCATTAATAAACTTCTTCATTTCTGAACATTTAAAAGATGGATATACGTTTATCCTACCACCTCACTTATTAAACGAGAAATCTGGATATGTCGCTGGACAATTCCCTAAATTCAGAGAAGATGTCTTCTGGCTTGAAGGCTTAGAACCACAAAGATTCCTCCTTCCAACTGCTGAAACTGCTTTAGTCAACTACCATAGAGACGAAATCTTAAACGAAGATGAACTTCCAAAGAAATATTTTGCTTATACTCCATGTTATAGAAGAGAAGCGGGCAGCTATCGTACTGAAGAAAGAGGTATGATTAGAGGCTACCAATTCAATAAAGTCGAATTAGTGCAATATACAACTCAAGAAGGCAGTGATGCTGCATTTGAAGAAATGGTTGGAAAAGCGGAAAACTTAGTGAAGAAATTAGGTTTACACTTCCGCGTTTCTAAATTAGCCGCTGGCGATATCTCCCATTCAATGGCGAGAACTTACGATATCGAAGTTTATATCCCTTCAATTGGTATTTATAAAGAAGTTAGCTCTGCTAGTAACGCAAGAGACTATCAAGCAAGACGTGGTATGATTAGATATCGCGATAAAGAAACTGGTAAAACTAAATACTGCCACACATTAAATGCTTCTGGTCTTGCTACAAGCCGTATTTTCCCAGCGTTACTTGAACAATATCAACAAGAAGATGGTAGTGTTTTAATCCCTGAAGTTCTTCAACCATTCATGGGTGGACTAAAAGTCATTAAACCTATCAAATAATAGTGATATAATAATTAAGCCGTTACGATGTATTCGTGCGAACCAGGTCAGGACAGGAATGTAGCAGCCTTAAACATTGAATCCATGTGTGACGGTTTTATTTTATGAAAAAGAAAGATCCGTTATATTACATGTCCCTTGCTTTAAAAGAAGCAGAGAAAGCAGCCCAAGAAGATGAAGTTCCTGTAGGAGCGGTTATCGTTTGTGGTGATAAAGTCATATCTCGCGGTCATAATAAACGCGATACCCTCAATATGACATATGCACATGCTGAAATGATGGCGATTAATAAAGCCAACAAGAAACTAAAGTCTTGGAGAATGCCTGATTGTGATATTTATATCACTTTAGAGCCGTGTATCATGTGCATGGGAGCAATTATTCAATCCCGCTTCAAAAACGTCTATTACGGGGCAAAAGATTTAAAAGGTGGAGCGGTTATTTCTTCGATTAATGTATTAGAAGCAAAAAACATCAACCACCACCCCAATGTTGTAGGTGGAATAATGGAAGAAGAATGCTCCAAAATAATAAGCGAATATTTCAAAAATAAGAGAAAGTTAAAAACTTGTTAATGCAAGTTTTTTTCTTATTCGTTATTATATAAATGTGAAAAAACTAGACAGTGTCAAAAAACCCTTCCCTTTTATTTATAAACTGCTTCTTTTAATTACTTTGATAACAGTTATATTCTTTTTGATCGTCTTTGCTTTACTCCTGACTTCTTATTTTATTAATAATAAAAGCGACATTAATAGCGAATTGATCTTCCCTTTGTTACGTTGCTTACTAGTTATATTACCAATTGATGGATTATTAATCTTTGTTCTCACCTCTTTGCTTTGTGCTAGAAAGCTAAACAATAAGAAGACCATCATTAAAAGAATATCTTCGATGTATGACTTATCGAGAAGTAATTATTTATGCATCGATGAAAAAGAGATTCTTTCTTCTACAACCTCTTCGATTAAAGAAATAGTTCCACTGGGTAAAGAAAACGAAAACGAGATTATCGACATCATCGGTTCGATTGCTTCCACAGTGCGTGACGATAATCCAGTGATATCTGCGATACAACATCTCAGTTATATACCGCTATTCAACAATCAAAAAACAGAGGTTGACAACGGCAGTTATTACGCGATTTACAAAGAGGACAAATTTGCCTTAGGACATATCAATAGTTTTAAATATCGTTCTGAAGAATTTATTAAAACAAAGGCTGAACCATATTTACTAAAAGGCTATGAAATCTTATTAGTTGGTAAATTTATTTTTGATAAACAAAATAATAAATATGCGGAATTTGCCGATATTTTTGGCATAATTGTTGCGAAAAACGAAATTAATCACGAAATTAAAGATGCAATTTTGTTTCTTCAAGACAAAGACGTTGAGATTAAACTACTAACTTCATCCAGTCCTTTTGGAATGAGCGAAATTGCAAAAAACATTGGAATAAAAAATGCAGAAAAATATATTAATAATCGCAACAATTCTACGATAGATAATTCCTCTATAAACGATTACTGCGTTATCGGCGGATTAAGTTTAAAAGGAAAAGAAAAAGTTGTTTCAATTCTTCAAAGAGATGGTGGGGTTGTGACCACTCTATCTAATGAAAATTCTATCGCTAATTCGAATTGTTCGATTTCACTTAAAGAAGAGTCTAACGCAGATATTGTTGTTAATTCAAAAGAACTATCTTTAATCGATTTAATTAAAGAATCTTCTATTTATAACAACAAACTTAGACGCGTTGGCTTAATGATGTTTTATCGTTTAGTGTTTTCAACATTATTTATTGTCGCCTCTGCAATTATGTCTGTAATGGGTTATAGCTTTGATTATCGTTCGGTTGGTATAGGTATTGTAGTTATCATCTTATTATCAGTCGCATTGTTATTTATTAAAGATGATGGTGGGCCAATTGGAAAAGCACAGTATAAGGCAATCGTTATTTCAATCTTATCTTTATTCTCTATCTCCATAATATTTGCGATGTATTTCTTACAGCTCAATCAGCTCATCTATACAGGTATCAACAGCATGCAGACATGTTATTCAATGTGTGGAGTTATCTTTGTCTTGTTAATACCTTTTGTTTTACTATCCTCATCACTGCCTTTAGATAAAAAACGTGTTTTACCGTTTGCTATTATGGTCGGTTTATTAGTGGCAGGGGTTGCTATTTTATGGTGGGTATCAGTTTATCTTAATCAAGGAATACTAGGTTTATGTTTCAATCTATTTAACGGTCAAAATATCTTATCGATTGGCTCGATAGTAGTAATGTTTGTTTCGATATATTTTATAGTTAATTATCTTATAGATAACTACAATAAGGAGGACAACTAATTATGAAAACTGAACGTAAATTAGCCCTTGCTTTAAAGTCGATGATGGCCAAATATCCACTAGATGAAATAAGTGTTGTCAAATTAACGGATAAATGCCACATTAACCGCCAGTCATTCTATTATCATTTCCACGACATTTATGATTTGTTAACTCTATTATTTTTAGACGAGCGAATCGAAGGCATTGATAAAGTTAAAAATGAGCACGAAATGCTTGAAGCAATCTACCGTTACTATGACCAAAACACCGCCTTTATTGACGCGACTATTAAAAGCGCGGCGAAAGATTTATTTGGTGAATTCGTCTTCAATAACTGCTATCAATGTTTCACAAGATTTATCGAATCAGTTGAACTTTCTAAAAAACTGGATAAAAATCATAAGAAGAATATAGTTAGATATTATTCTTCCGCGTTTTGCTCCTTGATTATGACTTATTTAGAATCCATGAAGAATAAAACGTTAAAAGGACTACTATCATCATTCGATTTCCTTTCTGAGGGGGAAGTCGCTAGATCGGTACAAGTATTAATTCAAAAGAATTTAAAAGGAGATAATTAATATATGAAAAGAGAAGATATCGTTGGCTTTCTAGTCTATCTCATCATCTTTGCGTTCGCGATTGTGTTTGGACTTCTCGTCCTTAGAGAACACGCGAGTCATGCGGGATTAGATACTGGTATTTATTTGCTCTACATCTTAGGGGCAATCGCTAGTGGGGTCATCTTCAATTCGATTTTGTTTGAATTAGGCCATGTTTTAGGCGCAAAGGTTGGAGGATATAAAATTTTATCCGTCAACGTCCTTGGCTTCATGTTTTTATTCGATGGAAGTGGTAAGAAATTCAGATTTAAAAACTATGATGGTTTAACTGGTGAAACAAAAATCGCACCTGTTGAAGGTAAGAAAAATAATCCAAACCCATATTTGATATTTGGTTCGTTGTTGTTTGCAATCGAAGCAGTGGGTATCGTCATCGCTTTTATAACCCTTAATGGGGCAGAACGTTCTACATTTGAAAAGAACGTCGCGTATTTCCTTCTCGTTATCTTAGTCGTGGGAGTAATGATTCTTCTTTATAACATCATCCCTCTTAAATTAGATAGTATTAACGACGGTTATCGTTTAAGACTTATCTCTAACCCAAAGAACAAAGAAGCTTTTAATGAATTGCTACGCGTCGAGAGAGCGATTGAAAACGGCGAAACCGATGTCGAAATAAAAACATTTACAGAAATCACTAACTTCACCGCAGATTTAAACCTCAATAAAGTCTATCTCCTTTTAGACCAAGGTAAATTTTTAGAAGCAGAACCAATGTTGGATGATATTTTAAAAAGCGAAGATATCTCTGAACGTACATATATTCGCGCGAAAGCTCAAAAGATTTATATTCATTTAATGAATAATCCAATCGATGTCGCGAAAGAATTCTATGATAAAGAAGTTCCAATGAGCGAAAGAAGAGAATTAAGTGAAGATATCTCTATGGTCTCTATTCGCGCATATATCCTCATGAGTGGTCTTCTCGATGATTCTGAAAGCGAGACTATGCGCGCGGTTAACAACGTTTTAAAAGCATATAAAAGGACTTCTAAGAATCGTCAGAAATTTGAACTGAAACTCTATAATGAAGCCCTTAATAAAGTTATTGAGAAACACCCTAAGTGGGAACTCGAAGGATACATCCTCGAGGAGAAGAAATAATTACTTTCCTCCGATAGATAATTTCTTCACAAGAACACTTGGACATTCGACAGCAGAAGAGAAGACTTTGCTATCATTAGATAATTCAATAATGTTCTCAAATAATTTCATAAGATTGCCCGAGACAGTAATAACGTCTAGCGGGTGATCTTTTTTCCCGTCCTTGATGAGGAAACCACTTGATTGAAGAGAGAAATTTCCAGTTTGTGGATCTAGCCCAGCGTGGAGTCCATTTATCTCAGTGATATAGACACCGTTACCAACTTTGTTAAACATTTCTTCTAAAGTGATTTTGCCTGGTTTCATACGTAAAAACACTGGCGAAACCCCGCTTTTTGCAGCAGAGCCAAAACCATTTCCTGTTGATTCTACTCCATCTTTCGCGGCAGTTGTTAAGTTGTATAAATATGTTTGTAAAACACCGTTTTTGATAATTGGTTTGTTATATGTTGCAACCCCTTCATTATCAAAGCTTCTCGCGAATAAAGTTTTCGCAAGTGGGAGGTCTTCAATAGTAACTTTTTTAGAAGCAATCTTTTGTCCCAATTTACCGATGAATAAAGATGTTTTCTTTTGTACTTCTTCAGCATCGGCAGAAGAGATATAAGCGTTGATTAAAGAGGCAAAAGCATCTCTATCAAAAACAACTGGGTAATCCGCGGATTTACATGCTTCTCCACCGAGTTGAGAAACCGTATTATCAACTGCTTCTTTCGCGAGTTCTTCAATGTTTAATTTGCTGTAGTCGTTATCAAAAACAAAGGACCCGTTACTTTTAACTTCTTCGCCGTTTTTGGCAACTACTCCCGCGTACATGAAGAAGCTATTGTTCTTTTGAGAGAGTTTTAATCCATTGGAATTGAGGATGGTAAAGGTAGAGTTAGATTCTTCATAGGCAATCGTACTCACTTCTATCACTCTGTTATCTAGTTCCTTGATTAGTTTTTCAAGTTTTAAAGCGTCTTGGACTTTTCTATCTTCTGGAATGTCTTTTAATTGTTTGTTCACAGTGTTAACTTTCTTATATTTTGGAGAACCAGGGAAGATGAATACTGGGTCGTCATTTTCAATGACTTTCGCATTCTTTACGATTTCATCCACGAGGAACTTGGCCTTTTCTCTATTAAACACATCGCAAGAGGCTGATCCCGCTTTACCATTGATTAATCCTCTAGCAGAGATGGAATAACCGTTATTTACTTCATATTGATCAATTTCACTATGAAACAAAGAAAAACCAAAACTATAAGATTCGCTGATTGTTAATTCGCATTCTTCTATGCCTGCTTCTTTTGCAAGCTTGAAGAAGATATCATATTTACTCATTTAAGTTCCCCTCCTCTACCACCAACGGTGATTTCGCTGATACGAAGTGTTGGTTGGCCAACGTTTGTGCGAATAGAACCAGATGCGGCACCACACATGCCTTGGCCTAATTCTAAATCATTCGCGACCATATCGATCTTTTCCAAGATTTCATGACCTTTTCCAACGAGAGTTGCTCCTTTAACAGGTTCACAAATCTTGCCGTCCCTAATGATATATGCTTCTGAACAGCCAAAGTTAAATTCAGAAGTAGACGGATCGACGGAACCACCTTTGAAACTAACCGCATATAAACCGAGTTTAGTCGCAGCGATGATTTCTTCTTTAGTGGATTTTCCGTTACAGATATATGTGTTGCTCATTCTGCTAGTTGGACAGTATCTATAATTTTGTCTACGGCAGGCTCCATTACCTTCACGATTGATTCTGCGACCATTGAAATCGTCAATCATATAATCGTTTAAGATGCCATTTTTAATTAGCAATCTTTTTTCTCCAGGATTACCTTCGTCGTCGATATCGATTGATCCCCACGCGCCTGGAATAGTGGAGTCATCAACTGCTGAAACAACATCAGAAGCAATCTTTTGACCAATCTTGCCAGCAAATGGTGACAATCCTTTTGAAACAGCAGAGGCTTCAAGTGGGTGACCACATGCTTCATGGAAGAGGACACCACCCCATCCATTACCGATAACAACAGGCATTTTTCCACTTGGACATTCTTTCGCTGTTAGCATTAATAATGCCTTTTCTGCAGTGGTTTTTGCGACTTCTCTGACATTTAGTTTGTCAGTAAAGAAGTTATATCCAACTTGAGTTCCTGGGCCTTCAAACGCTGTTTCAATGCCGTTTTCATCCGCGCAAACAACAATGAAATAGATGCGTCCAAATTCTGTCGCTCTTTTGAATGTTTTACCTTTGGAGTTATAGACTTGGACAAAACGATGGTTGCTACTAAACATCGCTTGAGTTCTCACGATGCGTGGGTCATTCAATTTGCTAATCTCATCTAAGCCTTCTTTTAGATAAGCAATTTTCTCTTCGCGAGAATGGTTATCATAACTATCAGTGATTGGGTTGCGGTTTTTGCATTTTACATCCTTAAAATTTGTAACTGTTAAAACTCTTTCCCCATTAAAAGATTTTGCAAGAGATAAAGCGTGTTTGATAAGTCCCGCTTTTGTTAAATTGTTGGTGTATCCATATATAGAACGATTATCTTTTAATAATCTTAAGCCCACTCCACACATAGAACTAGATGTGGAGATACCTACTTTGCCGTTTTCAATGCCCAATGTGTTCGCATGAGAATCTTCAAAAAATATCTCTGCGTAATCAGCACCTGTAGATAAACCGGCATTTAAAACTTCGATTGCTACTTTTTTACTAATCATAGTAACTCTCCTTTCACTTTTGAAAAAATAATATCTATTATTAACGACATTTTCAACTTTCACACATAGAAACAATTATCTTTCTATCAATTCAACTACTTGTGGAATCAATAAAAATTAACCTTAATTTAAATATTTGTTTGTAAAAATATAAATATATTGTTATTATCATTAGGCAACTTACTTTGATTACCAAAATCAAGGCGGAAGGAGAAATAGTCATGAAAAAAGGAATTCACCCAGAATACCACCGTACAAAAGTCACATGCATTAGCTGTGGTGCAACATTCGAAACTGGTTCAACATTAAAAGAAATTAAAGTTGATACTTGTTCAAACTGCCACCCATTCTACACTGGCAAACAACGTTATGTGCAAGCTGATGGTAGAATCGACAGATTCAATCGTAAGTACGGACTTGATAAAAAACAAGAAAACAAATAAGAAACCAAGACCTTCCAAATGGAAGGTTTTTTATTGCCACTTTCTCTAAATGGGGTATAATCTCTATCGGAAAGGAAATGTTACAAAATGAAAAATATTGATGTTACTAAAGTAATTTCTGGTATTGTTGCGGTTGTCGTTGGTATTTTAATCGCTGTTTTAGGAATTGGCGATGTGATGAACACATACTTAGCAATTTTAGCGATTATCAGTGGTAGTATTTTACTCCTTCTCGGTTGCTATACTTTATACTCTAAGAAAGTCTTACCATTACCTCCATTAGCCCTTGGTGGCGCATTAATCGCAATCGGTGTTGGTGTATTTACAAATTACATCTCATTTGAAGTTCTCATCTGGATTTTAGTATTCTCTTTATTTGGCGTTGGCAGTGCTCTTGTCGTATTCGGTATTTACATCCTCGTCAAACGTAACCCAGCCCTTGGAGTTGGATTCATCGTTATCGGTGGTGGACTTATCGCTTTAGCGGCTTGCTACTTAGCATTTGGGGACTTCAGAAAAGTCTTCTGGATTATCGTCGGTATCTTAATCGCTGTTTCTGGCGCGTTAGATATCGTTTACGCCTTAGTCGAAAAGAAGAAATAGTCGTTCAGAAAGATATAAAGATAGAGGTTATATTGACCTCTATTTTTATTTTGTTACAATAATATCAGCTATTAAGGAGGCTCATTTGCCATGGAAAAGAAAAGATTTTATTTTACCACCCCGATTTATTACCCAAGTGCAAAGCTACACATCGGTCATGCTTACTGCACTGTTTTAACTGATGTTCTCGCGAGAAACAAACGCCTAAGAGGGTATGAGTGTTATTTCCTCACTGGCGCGGATGAACACGGACAAAAGATTGAAGAAAATGCTGCTAAAGCTGGCAAGACACCACAACAATTCGTCGATGATATCGTAAAAGGATTCCATAAATTATGGGATTTATTAAAGATTTCTAATGATGACTTTATTAGAACAACGCAAGAAAGACATACAAAAGTAGTCCAAGATGTCTTTTCAAAAATGCTCAAACAAGAAGATATTTATCTCGGGGAATACAAAGGTTGGTACTGTACCCCATGTGAATCTTTCTGGACAGATACGCAAGTTGGCCCAGACCACATCTGCCCTGATTGTGGTAGGCCAGTTCAAAGAGCGTCAGAAGAAGCATATTTCTTTAAAACTAACAAATACTTAAACCAACTCCTCAAATTCTATGACGAGAATCCAAAATTCTTAGTCCCAGAATCACGTAAAAATGAAATGATTAATACGTTCATCAAACCGGGACTAGAAGATTTATGTGTTTCTAGAACTTCTTTTACTTGGGGTGTCCCAATTAGAGAAAACCCAAAACATGTTGTCTATGTTTGGCTAGATGCGTTAACTAACTATATCACCGCGTTAGGCTATGATAGCGATCATCCAGAATTATTCAACAAGTTCTGGCAAGACCCTGAATGTGAAATCGTCCATATCTTAGGCGCGGATATCACGCGCTTCCACGCGATTTATTGGCCAATGTTCTTAGAAGCTCTTAATTTAAGGAAACCAGATAGAGAATTTGTTCACGGTTTATTGATGATGAGAGATAGTAAGATGTCAAAATCAAAAGGTAACGTTGTAGACCCTTATCCACTCGTGGAAAGATACGGTGTTGATGCGGTTAGATATTACCTCACTCGTGAAGTAGTGTTCGGCTCTGATGGTTCTTTCACTCCCGAACAATTCGTGGAGAGAATCAATGCCGACTTAGCAAATTCCTTTGGCAACTTGTTAAACAGAACTATTGGTATGATGAATAAATACTTTGATGGTGTCATCCCAGAATATAAAGGCAGGATCAACGAACAAGATGGTGAGTTAGAATCGTTCATCAAAACATGCATCTCTGGATATGAAAACGCTTTTGATGATTTAAGAGTTACTGAAGCAATTACTAATGTTAACGAAATCGTCAATAGAGCGAACAAATATATCGACGAAACCACCCCATGGGTTTTAGCAAAAGATGAATCTAAAAAAGAGAATCTTGCCAGTGTGATGAACCACCTTGCTAATTCGATCTTCATCGCTGCAACACTTTATAAACCAGTGTTGGTGGAAGCTTCTGATAAAGCTTTAGACCAACTCAATGTTCCAAGTGAATTAAGAGATTATAAAAACATCAACAACTTTGGCTGTGTCGGTGGTGTTAAGGTCAACGCTGCTGAACCATTATTCCCAAGACTTGATCCAAAAATTGAAGTTCCATTCATCGCTGGATTAATGAACGGAAATAATTAAAATATTGAAGTTTTACAAGGAAAAACGCGACAAAATCGCGTTTTTTTATATTGGTTTCCGCTGAATGTGTTTTTAAAATGATGAAAATATAGTTATATTTTGATAAAGTATCTTCTTGTATGAAGGAAAAGATTCGTTTATCAGACCATTTCACTTTTAGAAAACTATTACGATTTACTATATCTCCAATTTTGATGATGCTTTTTACATCGATTTATTGGCAAGTAGATGGTTTCTTTATTTCCAATTTTGCAGGCAGTAATGAATTTGCAGGTGTCAACCTCATCTTCCCAGTTGTGATGATTGTGGCGTGCCTTGGTTTTATGTTTGGTTCAGGTGGAGCGGCTTTAGTTGGTAAACGTCTTGGTGAAGGCGATGTTGATAAGGCTAATAAAACGTTCTCACTTATCACCTACACAACCTTTGTAGTCGGCATTATGTTCAGTATTATCTTTTTCTTTTTGGTGAGACCAATCGCGGAAGGATTTGCCCAATTAAACTCAGTACATACAACTGAAAGAATGATCGACGCGGCAACGATGTATGGTCGCATTATGATTGGCGGTGTTTCTTTATATATCATGCAAGGATATTTCCATCCCTTCTTCTCTGTTAATGAAAAGAGTTTCACAGGGTTCTTATTTACCTTGGTTAGTGGGCTTACCAATATGCTTTTAGATTATTTATTAATTGGGGTGTTTAAACTCGGTGTGGTAGGTGCGGCAAGCGCATCATTAGCAGGAATGTTTATCTCTGCAGTTGGACCATATTTATATTTTAGATTTAATAAGAATAATTTAATTAGATTAGGCAGACCATTCTGGCATCCTAAAGATATCCTTAAGAGTATGACAAACGGTAGTAGTGAATTCGTCACTAATGTGAGTGGTAGCATCGTTAATATCGTATTTAATATTCAACTTCTTAAATATATAGGCGAAGATGGTGTTTCTGCATATGGAGTTATCGCCTATGTTTCTTTCATCTTCTTCTCTTTATTCCTTGGTTATACGGTCGGCGTTGCTCCACTTATCGCCTATAACTTTGGTAGCAAGAATAAAGAAGAATTGTCTAATGTGTTATCAAAGAGTTTGTTTTTGGTCGCATGCACTGGAATAGTGATGAGCGTATTATCGTTCCTACTTGCTAAACCGCTTGCGATGATATTTGTTAACAATTATCCAGATTTATTAGATTTAACTACGCATGCGATGAAGGTGATATCACCATGCTATTTCTTTGCAGGGTTTGCAATCTTCGGTTCTGCCTTCTTTACTTCACTTAACAATGGTTTAATAAGTGCGATGATATCATTCTGTAGAACACTTGTTTTCCAGATCATCTTTGTGTTCACCCTTCCGTTATTATGGCAAATAGATGGCATATGGCTATCTCTATTTTTCTCTGATGTATTAACAATGATTATTTCATTAGCGTGTATGTTTATTAAAAGAAACAAATACGGATATAGTTTGATTAACCCGTGGCGAACTCCAGTTGATAACTGATACAATATTTTTGATATGAGAGAAATTATTAAAGCGAAATGTTCAGATATATCTTCGGAAGGTAAAGGCGTTGTCAAACTTGGCAAATACGTTTGTTTTGTTGATGGCTTATTCCCTGGAGAAGAAGCGGATATAGAAATCTTATATCAACGCGCGGGAGTGTATTTTGGCAAAGTTAAGAAGTTATATTCCTTATCAAAAGATAGAATCCAACCAAAATGTAAGGTTTGCACTTCCTGTGGGGGATGTCAGTATCAACAGATTAGTTATCAAACTCAACTAGCGTTTAAAACCAAAAGAGTGAAAGAAGCTCTTTCTCGCATAGGTGGAATTAAAACAGATGTTCTCCCTTGCATCGGTATGGATGAACCATATTATTACCGTAATAAGATTCAAATGCCTTATGGCAAAGATAAAAGAGGTAACGTGGTGTATGGTTTCTTTAAAGAGAATAGCCATGAAATCATTCCTGTTAAAGAATGTGCGATTGAAGATAAACGTGCAGCTTCTATCTTATGGGATATCAAAGAGTTAGTTAAGCAGATGAAGCTACCAATCTATAACGAAGATAACGGTAAGGGTGTTTTAAGATATGTATTAATTAGAACTAGCTATCATTATCCAGAAGTAATGGTGGTTCTCGTCGTCTCCGAATTAAATTTCCCAGGACAGAGAAATTTCGTCAACGAATTAATTAAGTTACATCCAGAAATTACGACGATTGTTGAGAACGAAAATAGAAGACATACGAACGTCATTTTAGGACCAAAAGAGAAGGTGCTTTTTGGACCAGGATTTATCAAAGATGATATCCTTGGATTATCCTTTGAAATATCTGCTTCTAGTTTCTTCCAAGTCAATCCTGTACAAGTTGAAAAACTCTACAAAACTGCGTTAAATTTAATAAAAACTGAGCAAAACCTCATTATTTTAGATGCGTATTCTGGTGTCGGAACGATTGGGTTGATCGCTGCAAGAAATGCCGGCAAGGTTATATCTGTTGAGATTAATAAAGACGCTTCAAGAAACGCGATTGAAAACGCGAAAAGAAATAACATTAATAATATTGAATTCTACTGCGATGATGCTGGCCATTTCATTAACAACATGGAGGGTGAATTGGACGTCGTTATTATGGATCCGCCTCGTAAGGGTAGTGATGAAAAATTCTTATCAACACTATTAAACAAGAAACCAAAACAAATCATCTATGTTTCATGTGATCCCGAAACACTCGCGAGAGACTTAAAATATTTATCTAAACTATATCAAGTTGGTTATGTTCAACCTGTAGACATGTTCCCAATGACTGCACATGTTGAAACAGTTTGTTTGCTGACAAAGAAATAGTCCAATTTGAAGAGTTAGTGTAATTATCTAAACTCACTCATTCAAAATTAGACAATAATCTCTATTCAAAAACTCACTCTCAAAACTAATTAGATCTATCTCTCACACATAGATCTTTTTTATTCCCCCCACCAGACTACTTTCAAAGCTCCCAACCAAACACTTTCATTCCACCGACCCACTCGCCAGCCACCCTAAAAAAGACATAAAAAAAGATAGACTTTAGTCTATCTTATATCAATGAGGCTTCACAATACCACCTACCTTTCATAATCATTTTTTAAATAAATTTTTACTATCAACTACTATCATCAAAAAATTTCATAAAATAACCCTCACCATAAAATACAGTCCCAAATCACAAAATTTTGACACGACCTCACAAAACAATAAAAAAATATATATCTTTTAGATATATATTTAATTTTTTATTTTTATTATCGAAACGCAGTGAAGATAAAAACCGGGTGCTATGCACGTGAGAATCGAAATAGCTTCCTGCGATGT
>SVBB01000016.1 GCA_015059105.1 Erysipelotrichaceae bacterium
CCGTTTGGACTGCCCCCTTTAACTTTGGGACTCGATTTCTAGGCCCCCCTTAACTTTGGAGGGATATCCATGCCCCCTTAAACTTTGGTTTACTTTTTGTTTTTACATAACTTTACAAGTGTAACATATTTAACGATTTTATTTGAAAGTAGGGTAGAAGTTGTATATAAATATCAACGGAGGAAAAAATAATGGCAAAATTCCAAATTTTTACAGATTCATGTTGTGACTTACCAACAGACATTAGAAAAGAATTAGGTATTGAATACTTCCCAATGGGAGTAGTGAAAGACGGCAAAGAAATGAAAGCCGATATTGACTGGGTCGATTACACCCCAACAGAATTCTACAACTGGATGAGAGAAGGCATTAAATTAAAGACTACTCAAATCTCTGTTGAAACAGTTTGTAACTTAGCCCGTCCATATTTAGAAAAAGGTATTGATATCCTTTATCTCGGCTGCACAGTTAAATTAACTGGTTCAATCAACTCTTATAACTTAGCTAAAGAAATCTTACTTGAAGAATTCCCAGATAGAAGAATGGAAGCGGTGGAAACCACTGTCGCATCCGCTCTTGAAGGTATGCTCGCTTGCGATGCAAAGAGACTTCAAGATTCTGGCAAATCCTTAGATGAAGTGATGGAATGGGTTGAAGCTCATAAATCCAAATACAATTACTTCTGCACAACTGACACTTTAACTTATTTAAAAGCGGCTGGTCGTGTTTCTGGCGCGAGTGCTTTCTTCGGTAACATCATCGGTGTCAAACCAGTCTTTATCTCTGATAAATTCGGTAACAACTTAGTCATCGCGAAAGCGAGAGGTACTAAAGCTTCTATGGATATGATCGTTAACGGCATTAAAGAAACAATGCATCCAGAAGAAAAAGATTACGCGGTTGTCTTACACGCTGATGCTCCAGAAAGAGCAGAAGCTCTTAAAGAAAGATTCCAAAACGAACTCGGCATCAAGAAAGTCTATGTTGGTGTTATGGGACCAATCGTTGGTATCACTTGTGGCCCAGGTACGATCGCTGGATTCTGCTATGGTAAAGAAGTCACCCGTTATGAAGGGGACGGCATTGCCACTAAATAGTTAATAACTATTAGATTATTAACCCGTGAAATTATTCATGGGTTTTTCTTTTTGTGATAATATACTCTTATGGCGATTAAATTAATAAGATTAACAAAAGAATATCGTAGACATCTTTTTGAGATGATGGATGAATGGAAGGCTCTTAAACCAGATGAACACACTCCATGGGCGATATTTAAGAATGATTATCACGATTTTGATTATTATTTAGCAAATTTGGATTTAAAACAGCCAAAAGAAGGTAAAGTCCCAGATACAGTATTGTTCGCATATGACGAAGATAGAGATATCTTTGTGGGAGCGGTTAATATCCGTCATTATTTAAACGAAGGTTTATTAGCGACAGGTGGACATATTGGAGACGGGATTAGACCAAGCGAAAGAGGGAAAGGGTACGGTAATCTCATCGTCTCTTTGGCCTTAAAAGAGTGTCGTAAACTCGGTATAAATAAAGTGTTAATGACCTGCGATAAAACTAATATTGCTTCTTCAAGAACAATCATTAATAACGGTGGAATATTAGAAAACGAAATTAGTGATGGCGATGAAGTTATTCAAAGATTTTGGATTGATTTATAAGCATCCTAGTGATGCTTTTTATTTGTTATTCACTTATAATTAATTTATAAGCAATTTACATAGAGGGTTTTTATATGGAAAAATATCGTATTAATATGTTGTCTGCGGCGACGACAGTCGATGGACAAGGCGTTGGCTCAGCATATATGGAACAAGTCGCATTAGTGAAAGAATGCGAAGAATTTGAGGTTGCAGAAAATAGCAAAAAATCCGATTTCCATATTTACCATATGCATACGGTTAATCCTAAATATAGGATGAGATTTACAAAGAAACATGTCAATGTCGCCTATGTTCATTTCATTCCTTCAACATTAGATGGCTCTTTAAAAATGCCATGGCTCATCTTCAAAGTCTTTAAAAGATATGTTATTGGCACATACCGTAAGGCTGATGAAATAGTGGTGGTTAACCCTGCTTTTATTCCTCCTCTTGTGGAACTTGGGATTAAAAAAGAAAATATTACATATATCCCTAATTTCGTCGATCACGAGAAATTTTATAAAATCAGCGAAGAAGAACGAAATGCTTTAAGAGATAAATACGGTATTCCACATGATGCATTTGTGGTCATGGGATGTGGACAAGTGCAAACTCGTAAAGGGGTTTTAGATTATGTTGAAGTCGCGAAAAGGAATCCTGATAAGATGTTCGTCTGGGCTGGTGGTTTCTCTTTTGGAAAGATGACTGATGGCTATAAAGAACTTAAAGCGATTATGGATAATCCTCCAGCAAATGTGAAATTCATCGGGATTATTCCACGCGGAGAAATGAACGGCATTTTTAACCTTTCAGATTTGTTGTTTATGCCTTCTTTAAGCGAACTTTTCCCAATGTCGATATTAGAAGCGGTCAATTCCTTTAAACCGGTCTTATTAAGGGATTTAGATTTATATGAAGAAATCTTATTTAAAGACCAAGATTGCTACGCGGTTGGCTCTAATGTTGATGAATTTGATGAACAGGTGAAGAAACTTGCAAGCGATAAGAAATATTACGAACATTATTCTAAAGGTAGCAAAGTCATCTCTGATTTTTATAGCAAAGAACACGTTAAAAATATTTGGAGAGAGTATTACCCACGCATCTATAAGAAGTGGAAAGCCATTAAAGGCAAACACTTAAAAATGGAAAAATAATAAACTTATACAATAAGTTAGTATAGTTGTATTTGATATACTTTTGGTATATGTTATTCATATGAATAAAAGAAAGAAAATCATCATCGTTGGCGGTGGGATATCTGGTTTAAGCGCGGGCATCAGCGCCATTCGACAAGGCTTTGAACCCCTCATCATTGAAAAGAACCCAAACTTGGGTGGATTGTGCGTGAGTTGGAAGAGAAAAGGTTTTGAAGTCGATGGCTGCATTCACTGGATTACCGGGACGAAAAAAGGAACCCAATTATACGATATGTGGAAATCGATTGGGGCTTTTAATGATGATGAAATATATCAATTACCAGGGTGGGGTGTTGTCGATTATGAAGGCACCGCTGTTCCTTTTTATAGCGATTTAAATAAAGCGGAAGAAGCTTGGATAAAGATATCTCCAGAAGATAGCAAAAGAATTAAAAAGTTTTTTAAGACGGTAAAAGCTTATATCGACGTCGAGCTTCCAACCGAATCTCCTCAAGTATATCTTTCTTTCCGCACCCTATTTAAATTCATTTTTAAATTATTAAAACATTTCCCTTCGTATGAATATGGATTATTTGCATCCTGCGATAAATATGCGAAGAAATTTAAGCATCCTGCTCTTAGATATGCGATTACCCATATTCAACCGGGAAAAGGAAATCTATATTCGATGATCTTCTCTTACGCGAATGTCGCTAGTGGCAATGGTGGTAACATCTATGGTGGATCTAATAAATTTACTGGCAACATCGTTAAGCGATATGAAGAATTAGGTGGACATTATCTACTTAACTCCCCTGTTAAATCTATCAATTTAAAACATCGTCGCGCGACTGGTGTTACTTTAGATAGTGGTGAAGTGATTAACGGAGATTATGTCGTCACGTGTTGCGACGCGAACTATGCGCTAATGAAATTATTAAAAGGAAAATATCCAGTCTATCGACTCGCGAGAAGATATAATAAACCAAAGAAACATCCTGCCCCAAGCTGCATCTTACTTCATTTCGCAGTAGAGGATATGGTTGATGTCGGTTCACCATATAATTTCTCCATTGAGAATTTCTCGATTGGTGGATATAAAGTTGACCACATCAATATGCGTTCATTAGGTTATGACCCCCTTTATGTAAAAGGTAATAAAACAGTCGTCCAAGTGATGATTGACCAATATAGCAAACATTACGATTATTGGAAAAATCTCTACAAAAACAAGGAATTTTATAATTTAGTGAAGGAAACAATCGCGAAAATGGTGATTGTTAATATTGAAAAGAAATTCCCTTCTTTATCTGGGAAAATCACCCTTTTAGATGTCGCCACTCCCGTGACATTCAATCGTTATGTCAATGCGAGTAGGGGTTCATATATGGGCTTCTTATATACTTCTAAATCACCAGCGTTAATGATCTCTGGTAAAGTCCCATTTGTTAGAAAACTCTATCTTGCGGGACAATATGTGCAGTGTCCAGGAGGACTTCCTCTTGCGATGGTTTCTGGCAACCACGCGATTCAGAGAATCAGATATAAAGAAAATCATCTCATTCAAAGATATTTCTTACGACATCGATTAATAGTAAAGGAGCATAAAGGTGAATAAAAAAATATTATTACTCTCTTCATTAAGTCTTGTTCTAACTTCTTGTATCTATTCATTTGGAAGCAGCTCTTTAGATTGGAAAAATGTCAGGAATGATGGTAACGGCATCTATGCGATTAGCGATAGAGTTGCTAATTATAGTTTGTCCTTTTCTTATTCTTCTTTCGAAAGTGCGATGAAAAAGGCAGATGAAGCCGCGATTAATAAGAGCAATGTCTATACCTTTACCGGTGAGATGAATAGAGTGAATAACTATTTTGCAACCTTAAGAGATAAAGTGACTATCGCAAGAGCGAGATATTACGCGGAAGGGTCTTCTTCATATAAAGAAAAATACGATGAATTATATGACTATTTCCTTTCCTTCTACACTTGGTATTACCCTTTCCTTCTTCATGTTAGAGACTCTTCTGATGAGATTTATAATTCCTTCTTCACTGGAATGAATAAAGAAGAAATTGATGAATATATCACCGGCTTTAAATATGACGAAAAAACAAAAGCATTAGATAAACAAATCACTGATATAGAAGATAGTCAAGAAATGAAATATAGCGCTTTCATCCAAGGATATCGTTCAGGAGAAATTAAAGAAGGGGATGAGAAATACCAAGCATATCTATCCGAATCTTTAGATAATTACCGTTTATTAATGGAAAAAGGTAATGAATACGCTTCTTATTTTTCCTATCCAAATTATTATGATTACGTCTACAAGATGTATTATAACCGCGATTATAAAATCGATTTTATCGATAGCTATATCGACTATGTCGATACATATGTCATTCCAATGGTGGAATATTATGATAAGAATGTTGACAAATCCATTTTAAATAACCCATCGAAAAAAGGCTTATATCAAAGATATATTTCTTCTAATATCGCGGATATATATGCTTATCAAGGAGACGCGGTTGATGCCTATGTTTATAGCATGGGTGGAAGTATGTCAAATGCTTATAATCATCTTAAGAAGAGCGGTTTATATATTTTCTCTAATTTATCTAATTCACTTGGAACAGCCTTTGTTTCTTCTAGCGGCAGTGAACCATTGATCTATTTTTCAAAAGACTATCAAAATACGACGACAATCGTTCATGAATTCGGTCATTATTTTGCCGCTTACACTAATGAATATAATTCGACTTTCCCATTTGATATTGAGGAAACGCATTCTCAGGCTAACGAGATGTTATTTAACACTTATCTCACGACTTATTATAAAAATGATCCTGATGTCGATGTGTATAAATTTATCCAAGACGGCGAAGTTTATGACATGCTTAGAGGAGTGATCGCTCCGATGATGGTTGCAGAAGTGGAATCCTATTTATCTAATAATTTATCTAAAGATAACGAAACGCTTTTAAAAGAAATTAAAGAAAATATCACCGATAAATATAAAAACTATGCTTATAGTGCTTATTGGGCCGCTCCGGTAGTGAGCTCATCGGGATATTATATTTCTTATGCCACTAGTGGAGTGGCGGCTGTTGGAACATATATCCAGGCCAAAGAAGACTATAACCTTGCGAAAGCTAATTATTTGAAATTAGTGGGCTATCCAGAAGAATGCCATGACATTCAAAAATTCTTCGATTATTCTGGATTATATTCTCCGTTAAAAGAAGAGACATTTAAGAAATTTACTCACGAGAATTTATATTCCTTCTAATTATGAAAAACAAAGACATTAAAATCATATTTGTAGATATCGATTGGACATTATTTGACCATAATTCTTTATCATATCCAGAATCGGGATTAGAAGCACTTAAAAAAGCTCAGCAAAACGGGATTAAAATCATCATTTGTTCGGCGAGACACTATATGTCTTTCTTCCATCTAGATGCGTTAAATAAGATTCCTCACGATGGTTATATCTGTTCTGGTGGCGGGATTGCATATGCGGATAACCAATATATCTACCGTCAATTTATTGAAAAAGATTTAGCGGAAACTTTTATTTCTAGAGCGAGCAAACTCGGTTATGAACTACAAATCATCGGACCAGATTATTCTTATCTCACTCTCCCAGAGAATGATTTAGCAAAAGCCTATTATCAGTTTTGGTATGAATATCATCCAGAAGTCCATCCGTATGATGGTAGAGAAGTGACGAGTGTTCTCCTTTTCTGTAAAGAAGGAGAAGAAAAACAGTTTGCTGATTTACCGCTTCATTTCTTCCGTTTCTATGATAGTGGAGTTGATGTCACTGAAACTCCATATATTAAAAGCACAGGTATCAAAGCAATTCTTAACCATTACGGCTATAAAAAAGAAGAGGCGATGGGAATTGGGGATGATATCCCTGACATCGAGATGTTTAATGAAGTCGGTATTGGTGTCGCGATGGGTAACGGTAAAGAAGAAGTAAAGAAAAATGCGACTTATGTTACTGACCCAATCCATGAAGATGGATTAGCGAAAGCCTTAGAATATTACGGCCTGATATAAAAATAATCTCCTTATGGAGATATTTTTTTTAATTGGTCGGAACGACCAGATTTGAACTGGCGACCCCTACCACCCCAAGGTAGTGCGCTACCAAGCTGCGCTACGTCCCGATTAGATACATTATATAACAAAAAATAGGATTATTATTATACATTTTCATATATAATAACCTTATTAAATAGGAGGCAAAACATGAAACGTCCTTATTTATTATTCCCAGTGTTTTTAGGATTAGTTTTAGCTAGTTGTGAAACTACTTCTTCTAGTAGTAATCCTAGTAGTTCCAGCGGTAGTACATCTACAAGTGAACCATCTAGCAGTGGAGAAAAAACATATACGATTAAATGGCTCAATTACGACGGCACATTGTTACAAGCCGATAATGTTAAAGAAGGCGCTCTTCCTGCTTATAAAGGTAGTGACCCAACTCACCCAACTGAACAGCATTATACATATACATTCTCTGGTTGGGATAAAAGGGTCAATCTCGCTAGAAAAGATGAAACATATAAAGCAAAATTTAATAAAGTTGGTGAAAGTGTTAATATCTCTTGGCTCGATGAAAATGGTTCTTTATTAACCGTTAATGAAAATGAATATGGCAAATTACCTCATTACCCATATAGTGCACCTAATAAGACTAGTGAAGATAAAAGATATGTCTTTAAAGGTTGGTCACCTGAATTAGCAGTGATCGATGAAGAAGCGACTTATACTGCGGTTTATGAAGAATTTGAAGGTGAAACATTTGAATTTTCTTTAGAAAACGGCATTCATAGTGGTTGGGGGCTTCCAAAAGATAAAAAGGTGAGATATTCCTTCACCTATGATGATGCTTATTTCTATGGGGATAATAAAACAAGAAACGATAATTTCGCATTATTATCTCTTGGCTTAGCAGGATTCAATGCTTCTAAAGAGAATGTCAAATTATTTTTAGATGAAATCAGCTTTGAAAATGTTGTTTCTTCTCACGCCTATGATACCAACAAGTATGACCAAATCGCCTACACATTTGCGAGTAAAGAAATAGGTGATGATGTTGTAGTTGCTATCGCGACAAGAGGATTTGATTATCATAATGAAATGCTCGCTAATTTCATCCTTGGTCGTAGTGGGGATCATAAAAACTTCACTGAGATGAGTCAAATCATCTATAACGATTTACTTGATTATTTGACAGAATATATCCCTGCTGGTAAAACGATTAAGCTATGGCTTAATGGTTATTCTCGTTCAGCAGCGATAACTGGATTCCTCTCTCGCTTAATTTATGAAAATATCGAAAAAGGATTTTTAAATAAAGTTGACGTTGATGATATCTATGCCTATACTTTTGAAGCTCCGACAGGCGCGGATGTTAACGGCAAAACTGATTATCCATTTATCCATAACTATTCTAACAGCAACGATATGATTCCTTTAATTCCACCTGCGGACTATGGATTTACTCTTTTTGGAGAAAGAACTGAGATTTTTGATGAAAATATTTATGAATTACTCATTAGTTTAGATCCTGATTTCACAGTTGATCCTTTCCAACCATATTTAATTGATGTTAGCACTTTTGAGAAGTCTGAAGATAAGACTGCTCCAAAGATGTTAGGCGAATATTTTAAATTATTATTACAATCGGCGATGAGCATCGATATGACAAATAATTATACCGATTTATCTGACCGTGAACGTTACGATGATTTCTTTAGTCATGTTCTTCCAACTGCTGTTGAGATTTTAAACGGTTTTACTTTTGATAAAGTTGTTGCTCTCGCGTTTGATTTATTTGGAAAAATAGACACATTATTCCTTCTTGTTTTAAGCGAAGATAGTCAAGCTTTCTACGAAGAAGTTAAAAAATCAGTGGTCGCCGCGGGTATTGAACTCGACTTTGTCAAACTCAACGATGCAATGAATAATGTTTTCAAATTACTTGACCATTATTTTAACGAGCATCTTACTGGAAGTAATAAAGTAAGCCCGATTAACGGTATTGTGACAATGCTATCAAATATCAAGCAAATAGTGGCGATGCATTCATATGAATCGACATATGTGCTAGTGAGCAATTTGATCAACGAAGCAAAATAAAAAAAATGAGAACCAATTTGGTTCTCTTTTCCTATGCATATTTTTCTAATATTTTTATTCCGACTTGCACCATTTTAGTGAGTTGGCTTCTCTGTTCATGTGTCATCTCTTGATGGTGAACAAAACTATCGGAAACGGAAACGATGGATATCGCTTTGATATGATGTTCTTGAGCGAGTTGATATAATGCAAAAGTTTCCATCTCTACAGAAAGGACACCTTGTTTTTGATATTTCTTCCATTCGTTTGGATCTTGGTCATAAAAGACATCGGAAGTGAGGATTTTTCCTTCATGATGATTAACGCCTAATTCATCAGCGGCCTCTTTAGCGATATTAACAATATCTTCATCCGCTTTTAAAATGACATCATTATCTAGTCCGTGGAGTTTGGGCCAATTGGAATCAGTGATCACTTCACTAGCGATGACTAAATCTAAAAGATTTAATTCCGGTTGATATCCTCCACAAGTTCCTGCTCTGACGATGACTTTAACATCATAAAATTTGATGAGTTCATAAGCATAAATACCAAGGGATGGTTGGCCCATGCCGTGCGTCATAATAGTGATTCTTTTGTTATTATCAGTATAACCAGTATATCCGTATGCACATCTTACAGTATTGATTTCTTTAACATCGTGAAGATATCTAGTAGCAGCGTTTCTACTTCTAATTGGGTCACCAAAAAATAACACCACTGGGGCAACATCTTCTTTAGCAGCTTGTATATGAGCGGTTGGCATATTTATATAATAACACAAAAAGAAAAATGCTATAATTGACCTATGCAAAAAGAATTAACTTTATCGACATCGCATCACAAGATTTTGTTAACGATTTCTTATTTGAATAAACTTTCTTATTATCCGCTTAGTGAAGGAGTGTATCGCATCCTGATTGGGGATGTTTCTGATGACATCATTCCTTTTAAAGATTGCCCGACTTATGGGACGTTGATTTCCTTTAATAGCAAGAAGGTTTCGCGTTATATTATGATGCTTCATCGTTATGGTTATATTTCGAAGAAATATGATCCACAAACTAATGAGCTATATTTAGAAGTTACTCAAAAAGGAGAAGTGGCTTCAAATAAGTATTTTGCGAAGTTCAAAGGCAGTTTACTAAAGAAGACTCCTAAGGGTAAACCAGTCATTGTAAAAATCGACTAGTTTGTCTATTTCGTAAATAGAAAATCACTATATTAAATATAAAAATCAAGGTAAAACTCTATTAAAAGTTGAATTATAACTTTTATTGCTTTATGATTATTTCAACAAAATAGAGTTTTTTGGAAGGTTAATATATATGAAATTTATATGGGATGAAGGAGTGATGCCAATTGGAAGTTTAATACTTTCTTTCGTCATCATCGTTTTAATATTTGCTAGTTTATGCTTTTTATATGCGAAGGTTATTAAACGAAAAGTCGCTTTTGTGATGCTTGGTATCAACTTCGTATTATTCTTGGTGAGTTTTATCTTCGTCTCTTATCCAGCGATGATTATCTCTGCGGCGTTATTTGTAACTAGCGTTTCGGTCACGATGTTTACAAATCTCGGAGATTTAAGAAGATTCCTCGCTAACCCATTTAAAAAGAGCGGCATTAAAACCACATCCTATAAAGTTGAAAAATTATTCGACAAAGATTCGATGTATAAAGAAATTGAAAAAGCGACGATTAATCTCTCTAAGACGAGAACTGGTGCAATCATGACTTTTGAAAGAAATACATCTTTACAAGATGTCATGAAAAATGGTGTTCCAGTGAACGCTCCTGCTAGAGCGGAATTATTAGAAACAATCTTCTACCCTGGTACCCGTTTACATGATGGCGCGGTCATCATTCACGGACAAGAAATTGTCGCAGCAAGCGTCTTCTTCACTCCTACGACCCAAGCCTTCGCTGGTAAATATGGTTCCCGTCATAGAGCTGCGATTGGTATCAGTGAAATCTCTGATGCGGTGACAGTGGTTGTCTCTGAAGAAACTGGTCGTATCTCTTTAGCAGTCAACGGACAACTCGTGAGCTGCGAACCTTCAACATTCCTCCGCGTTTTTGAAACGCATATGGAGCTTTCCAAAGCCAAAGAATAATTCATGGATTATAAAGAAATTTACGATTATATTGTAAAAATTCAGTCAATCGCGAAGATTGGCTTGGTTTTTTCTAAAGACCCTTATGCTTTAACAAATTATCAGCAAATCAATGATATTTCTGCTGATTTATTAGAGCATTTTATGGAATTGAAATTAGATAGACCAAATTATTTCCAAAGAGATATTTATCCAACTCCATCCATTTCTGTAAGAACCATCATTTTTAATGATGACCGCAGCAAAGTATTGATGGTTAGAGAAAAAGAACTACAAGCTTATTCTCTTCCAGGAGGTTGGGCGGACTTATATGACACTCCAAGTGAAACTGCGAAAAATGAATCAAAGCAAGAAGCAGGAGTGGATATTGAAATCGTCCGACTAGTGGGATTGACTTCTCGCACCCCATTTAAGAGCAATAAAAATGTTCCAGAATACGTCGCGATATTTGAAGCAAAAGCGATCAGTGAACTCGGTGAACATGAATATGAGACTGACGATGTCAACTGGTTTGATATCGATAATCTCCCCCTCATTTCGAGAAAGACTACAAAAGAAGAATTGTTGAGATTTATTCTCGCGGCGAAAAACGGAGAAACGATTTACGACTAATATGATTTATTTAACTGTTCCTCAAATCGCTTTTATCATCGTCGTCCCGGTCATCGTTATCATCGGGCTATTTTTATTAATCCGTTTTCCAATTAGCCATATCTATCAAAGAGTGAATTTTAATAAATATGTCTATAACCGCGTCTATCGCATCGTCTTAAATAATGATTATTATTTAATAAATAATTATGTCTTCTCTATCGACGATGTCCATAAGGTGAGAATCGATCACATCGTCTTCGCGGAGAAATATATCTATGTCTGTATCGATAGATATAATGAAGGTAATTTGATGGGTAGTGACACAAACGCATCATTGATATTATTATCAAGAAATGGTGATAAGAATTATGTTGATAACCCATTTATCTATTTAAGCAAGGTATTAAGACAGTTATCTTCTGCGACTGGCTTACCGACAGAGATGATGATTGGTCTTATCATCGTTAACGATGATTGCCAGACAAAAATCGACAGCAAGTCCAGTCAATTATTCTTATTAAATAGAAAACAACTCACCAAATTAATTAAAACTATCGAGTCTCGTGATATCCCAAAGATTAATCCTAATGAACTCGATAAAGCGGTCAAAGCATTATATGAAAGAAACGAGAACAAAGAAATAAAAGGAAGGTAAAAATTATGTTTGGAAAAGAACTCGCTCACAATGAATCTTATTATAAGGAATATGGAGAATATAAACTCTCTAGTTCCTATACTGTCTATGAGGCATATATCGAAGAGATGCATGATAAAGATGGTAATTTAGTGAAGAACAAAGATGGTTCTCAACGTTATTATTATGTTGAAGATAGAGATGTTGTCACACTTAAGGAAGATAAACTAGTTAAAGAGATTAGAGAAGGTCTATATAAAGATGTTTATCAAGTTAATGGTGACTATGTTGAAAAAGTGGATAGAGATAATAAGCGTATCTATTACGTAGTAGAAGCTAGTAAGATTAAAACTCTTGAAGCAGGTAGCAAAGTCACTGTGAAAAATGGCTTATATCGTAAACTAAACACCATCGGTTACGTTTTAGTGGATGATTTTGATATCGAAAATCCAAAAGTGGTGGGAGTGAGAAAATTCCTCACCGATGATCATCAAAAAGAAGCGAAAGAAATCGTCGATAAGAAAGTTAAAAGATTCTCTGAAGATAATCAATAATATAAGCGGGTTTGTCCCGCTTTTAATATGATCATTGAAATATAGATTTATGCATAAAATCGTGCATAATGTATAATCTCAACTTTGACAGTTGGGAAATTATAGAAAATAGAGGAAATGGCCATTAAGTGTCCGTTTTCTTTATGTCTATCATTAAAAGTAGGTACTTAATGATGATTTCAAGCACATTTAAAAATGGGATTTCGTGTAGTAATTTCTTTTAACTTAATAATATTTTGAAGAATTCATGAGATGTCTCATCTCTTTATATGTATAGCAGCCAAAATCAGTTTTCATATCAAGCATTGCGTTTGGTTCATCAATAGCAGGAGAAGCAGCAAAATTAGTGATGTAGCCTCCTTTAAGTTTCACATAATACATATGGTCAGACAAGGGTGTTGAGAAGGCAAAATTGCTTTATCGTAATGCGATTATGAAACTCAGACAGTATTTCAAACAGATCAATTGTTCATGTCTTTCCTTCAAAAGAGGAGAAATAATATAAGATTTATCTAATATAATTTGTGATTATTACGATGTTCTTGATGGGAAAAAGGAACATGTAGATGAACCTTTAATCCCTGAATATGAATGGTCATTAGAATTCAAAAATCTTTATATTTTTCTAATTTATTAACGCTTTTATAGCACAAACTTTGTTACATTAACTCCATAAGGAGGTTCATATATGTCAAATATCATGAAGAAACTTTCATGTTTGGCGACTTTGCTTTTGTTTGGCCTTGCAGGCTGTGATCAAGCAACGATGAATGATGTCAAAGGTAACAGAAACTTAGATGATGCGTCTGCACACCTAGTTTTTGAGCTTGATGAATCAGGGACAAGTTATGTTGTTAAGTCACACAAAGACAATCCTGTTAATTTGGTTATTCCTAATCAATATAACGATTTGCCTGTTGTAGGCGTTAAAGAAAAAGCTTTATATGGTTGTCAATCATTACAAACTCTTGTCATCAGTGATAATTTGGATATCGGTTCGCAAGCTTTCGCGTTCTGTTACCATTTACACAAAGTGACAATCGGACAAGTTGGAACGCTTCCTACAAATACTTTCCAACGCGATTTTCGTTTAACGGAAATTGTTAACCATTCTGGTATCACTCTAACTGATTACGTGATGACAACGGGCAACAATTCCCATACTTTGGGACAATATGTTGCTAACATTGTCGATGATGAAAAAGATGGTGGTGTATTTGCAAAAGATGATAAGGGATTCATCACCTATACTTATTCTTACAAGTCAACCAGTAGTTCAGAACCAGAAGATAAAGTGCTCGCTGTTGACTACTTAGGCGAAGAGAAAAATGTTCAATTACCATCTGGATATAGCATGGGTAATGGCTGCTTTGCTTATAGCACAAATGTCACTTCATTTACGGGCTCAATTGTCGCTTTATATGGTTTCTATGGTTGCAATACTTTGAATAAAGTATCAGCATCTTTGGTCCAAGATTTCGCTTTCTATGATTGCTATAACTTAGTCCAGTTCAAAGCTCCTGCTGATTTATATCTCATGGGCGTTGCACTTAATATTACTTCTGGTAATAACCCATATACTTTTGGTGGATGTGGCAAACTCGTGGAAATCATCTACCCAGGAACTAAGTATAATATTATCGCGGGTGACTGGAAATATGGTCATATCGCCCAATACGCTAAACAAGTCATCAAAAATGAATCTGATTCAAAAATCACTGAAGTAGAAGGTGATTATTATTACGATAATATTTTCCTAACTACCACGAATGAAGTTGCTAATACTAGAACAGCAACAAGCATTTATTATTATTCTGATGTCAGCTTTGGTGGTGATGCCTTGTATAGAACTCACTGCAAAGAACTCCACATTGGAGCGGATTTGCTTACTGTTCCAACAGAATATAGCAGTTTTGGTTCCGCTATTCAGAAATTCGTCGTCGATGAGAATAACACTGAATTCTCCAGCGATGATAATGGTGTTTTATATAACAAAGATAAGACCACAATCATCTGCTATCCAAAGAATAATGCAGCGGAATCATTCGCCATTCCTGCAAGTGTTACCACAGTGGGTGAAAATGCCTTTAGTGGCGCCCCACTAACTGAAATCACTGGTGGTGAAAATGTTACTTTATTCGAAGAAGGCTCAATGAAATGTGGTATCGAACAATTCGTTGTCAGCGATACTGCCAGATATTCTGGAGCTTTTGATGATTCAACATTTGTTGTCAAAGCTTCTGAATACCCAAATTATACATTTACTGATGATTGTATCATCAAAAATACAACACTTATCAAATATCGTGGTAAAGCTGAATCGTTCACCACTCTACAAGGTGTTACTGTTATCGGTGCCAGTGCTTTCAGCGGCAATACGACAATCAAAGATCTCGTTATCTCCGATGAAGTGATATCCATTGGAACATATGGCTGTCTTAATATGAAAGTTGAAAAACTTACAATCGGCAAGAATGTTACTAGTATCGGCAAATATGCTTTTGCGGGTTTAACCGAATTATTAATTCTTAATTATAATGCCGAAGCTTGCACAAGTGTGACGACTCATCGTCCAACTGTTGGTGCACTTAGGGATTATGGACCATTCACTGATTCCGGTTCTTCATTAGGATTAGAAGTGAAAATCGGTAGTGAAGTCAAATCACTTCCAGATTATTTATTCACTGACTTAGTCAATATCTATGATTTATTCATTCCTAATAATGTTGAAACTCTTGGTAAATATGTCTTCTATTACTGCAGTACTTTATATCGTGTTGTGGTTGGAAATCAGATTAAGGGAACAATCCCTGAAGGCTTATTCAGTGGCTGTGCGAACTTGAAGTTCATCTGCTTTGAAGGCGCGGTTACCAGCATTCCAAATAATGCTTTCACAAACACTAATGTTCTCAATTTATTAGTTGTGAATTCCATTTCTTTACGCAGTGATTCACCTCTTAAGAGTGCGACGATGCACACTTATGATCAAACTGGTCAGAAGAATAATAGTTGGAGATACGATGGCGATGGCTATCCAATGTTTAATAAATAAGGAGATAATAGTATGAAAAAGAATAAATTATTTGTTTTATTAGCTACCTTAACATTGGGTGTTACAGCATTAGCTGGTTGTGATCATAGTTCTCCTGACCAAAAATCCTCTAGCGCACCTTCTCCATCACAAAGTCAATCTAGCTCACCTTCTCCATCACAAAGTCAATCTAGCTCTTCCTCATCTTCCGTCCATACACATACATTTTCTAATACATGGACATATGATGAAACATATCACTGGCACGCTGCTACTTGTCAACATACCGAATTAGTGAATGATAAAGCCGAACACGAAATTGGTGAATGGCAAGTTGTTACTCCAGCGGGTGATTATACTGATGGATTAGAAAGACGTTCTTGTAACGTCTGTGAATATCACGAAGATCGTGCGATTGAATCCAAAGAAAAACAAACGATTAAAGGTTTGAAATTCGAATACATCGAAGACAAAGACGAGTATATAATTGCTGGTTTTGATGATGAAGATGTTGAAGAATTAGTCTTACCCTCCATGCACGAAGGCAAAAAAGTTACTGCTATTAAGAGTGCGGCATTCTTCAATTTTGCCAAATTAACAAAAGTCGTGATTCCTGAAGGAATAGAAGAGATTAATAACGAGGCTTTCTCCAAAACTGCATTATTAACCATCAAGATTCCTAATAGTGTTACCAAAATTGGTGCTTCTGCATTCAATGGATGTAGTAGACTTGTGCAAGTTGAACTTGGTACTGGTGTTTTAGAAATCGGTGAACGTGCCTTCTATGAAGCCAACGTCAATAGTATTGTTAACCACTCTACACTTAATATTGTTGCGGGTAGAAATTATGCAAGTTCATATATCAGTAACTACGCTTTAGAAGTTGTTGACGATATCGCTAATTCAACACTTAGAACAACAGAAGATGGTTTATATTACCTTCTTGATGTTGTGGAAAATAATGAAACACATGTCTACTTAGTTGAATATATCGGTGATGGATTAAATGTTGTGTTCCCTGATGGAGTAACCCACCTCGCTAATCCATACCCATTTAAGAGCGTTAATCGCGTTGTTCGTTTTGAGATCAACAAAGAACTCAAAACATTAGCGTATAATGCTGTATTACGCAAAGCGTTTGAAGTTATTAACCACTCCACTGAAGTGACGATTAATAAATCGACTTTCTCCAATGCGTATGTCATCTATAACGCTCCTAAGAGTGAGGAAGAGGATCCAGAGCCAATTCCTCAAACAAAATTACATATCGAAAATGGCTTTGTCATGTATCGTTATGAATCTGGTAAGGATTACTTATTAAACTATGTTGGTGAAGAAAAGAAGATTACCGTTCCAGCCAGCGTTTATGAAGTCTTACCAAGTGCTTTTGAAGGCACTGATATTGAAGAAGTGAAATTCACTTCCCGTACAGCAATCTTAGGTGAATATGCCTTTAGAAACTGTATGAATTTGAAGAGAGCGGAACTCACCAATAACTTGTTCGTTATTGGTACAGGTGCTTTCTATAACTGTCAAAAATTAGAAGAAGTGACTAATTTAGCCCCTGATTTAAGCGGTTATACATTCTATGAATGTGTCAGTTTAAAATCACTTCCAGGCTATACCCCTGTCGAAATTGGTAGCTATGATTTCTATGACTGTAAGTCTTTGAATACTTTTACTGTCTATCGCAACACATCATTTGGCACCAACTCATTTAGTGGATGTACGGGATTAATCGAAGTTATCAATAGATCAGCAACTAAAATCGTTCCAGGTCAAACTGATAATGGTTATGTTGCCTATTACGCAAAGAGAGTCACAATGTTCGGTGAATCTACTGTCAAGAAATATGATGATGGTGGATTAACGGTCACTGATGGCGATACTGTTTATTACATCTATCGTGGTGAAGCGGAAGAAGTAGTAGTTCCTGAAGGAGTTACTGTTATCGGTTCTGGTGCCTTTGGTAGAAACGAAACAGTGAAGAAGATCATTCTTCCAAGCACCGTCAAAGAAATTGGTGGCTCTGCCTTTGAAAAATGTGTGAACTTAAAAGAACTCAATCTCCCTGAAGGACTTGAAAAGATTGGTGATTATGCCTTCGTCGACTGTGGATTAGAAAAAGTTATCATTCCAAGTACAGTGACAGAATTAGGCAGAAACCTCTTTGCAAGCTATGATGATTATCCTGGAGTCAAAGAAGTAGTCTTCAACAATGATGTCGATTTAGGTACCACTCCATATTCCTTATTTAATGGTTCCTTGATTAACAAAGTATCATTTGGTGAAGCGGTCACTCGTTACGCGACTAATGAAGCTGGCGATGCGATCTATTCTCAAGATATGACCACTTTGTTTTATCACCTTAAAGGTGCAACTGAGCCATACGCGACTCCAGAATCAGTTACCACAATTGAAGCCCAAGCATTCTATGGTAATAAAAATGAATGCATCACGATTTCCAAAAATGTGGCCACAATCAAAAATACTCCATTCTCAAATGCTAATATTGATAAGATTGTCTATGATGCAGAACAAGCAACTGGTAGCTCCTTCCTCAACGGAATCGAAGGTAATGTCAAGGAATTAGTGATTGGTGAAAATGTGAGAGTTATTCCTTCTTATGCATTTAATAATACTAGAAAAGTGTTAAAACTCACTTTCCAAGAAGGTGTTACTGAGATTAGCGATAATGCATTTAGCGGTTTAAGAAAAGTTTCAAATCTTGTTTTACCTAACTCCTTAACGACAATTGGCAATGCGGCATTTATGTCTTCAAGTGATATAAGACAAATCACTTTAGGCACAGGATTAGTAGCGGGAAATATTGCGAATAATGCCTTTGATTGGTTGGACAATGTCATTGAAGTAATCAACAAATCCTCGATTGAAATCACCGCTGGTGGAAATGCTTGTGGTAATGTGGCTCACTATGCCAAGAGTGTTGTCGCTGACGCAACGGATTCTATCATGACATATACCAATGATGGATTCCTCTATTATACCTATACTGATGCGGAAGAAGTCGAACATGTTGTTTTACTCTCCTATAGCGGCAATGCTGAAAAAGTCAAACTTCCTGATCCAATCACGGAAATTGATGCTGATCAACCAGCTATTTTCCAATTAGATGATAACGATAAGAATAATATTAAGGAATTAGTCCTTAATGACAAACTCAAAGTATTACCATCTGGTTTCTGTAACTTCTTAATCTCATTAGAATCTCTTACTGTTGGTGAAGGGCTTGAATCATATTCTTATTACAGCTTTGTCTCAAATGCGAATTCTTCAAGATATAACCCAACGAAAACCCTGATTTGGAAAGCGGTTAACGCGAAGGATAGTAGTGGTAGCAGCAGCGCGATGTTCGCCAATGTCACTAACGTCACATTTGGCGACAAAGTGGAAGAGATTCCAGATTACTTATTGATGCATTCCAATGTCAGTGAAGTATCCATTCCAAAATCTGTCAAAGTCATTGGCAAAGGAGCATTCGAATATAGCACAGTCGAAAAAATTACTTTCGAAGAAGGATCACTCCTTGAACAAATCAAAGACTATGCCTTCGCCGCGAATAGTTACTTCGGCGAGAACGAATATTCCTACTTAGTCGGAATCGTCTTACCAAACACTGAAGGACAAGAGATTACCCTTGGTAAATCTGCTTTCGCTCATCAACATAATTTAGAGAAAGTTGAACTTCACAATGTTAAAGTGCTTCCTGAATACGTTTTGGCAGACACTAACCTCAAATCTATCGACTTAACTGGTGTTGAAGAAATTGGTCAAGATGCTCTCACTAGTTCCTTAGTTAACGTAACTAAGTTTGTTATCCCTGATAGCGTGAAAAAGATTGGCTATAATGCCTTCCGTGTATCAGATGGTTCTAAATTACTACAAGTTACCATTGGTAGTGGTGTAGAGACTATGGGTAGCTATCCATTTGAAGGACACAGCAATCTTGTTGAAGTTATCAACAAATCTTCTTATAGTGAGGATGCCCTCAAAGGATATTTTGCATCCAAACCTAACATTATTGCTAGCGAAGCAGATAGCACGCTTGTCTTCCACGATGATGGATTCGTCACTATTGAAACTAGCAAATATTTCGGCGGTCAAGATAATGATGTCAATTTGTTAGTCGCCTATCTCAAAGGTGATGATAATACCAAGGAATTAACGATTCCTGACTATGTTACAGCCTTAAACGCGAAATTATTCATGACAAATCTTGATGGATTCAAGCTTGAAAAATTGTATTTTGGCACTAATATCGTTTATATGTCTCAACCATTATTCCTATATGGTTATGGTAATTCTACAGTTGATTTATATTTCGATGGTACCCAAGAGCAATATCAATCAATCGCTGTTAGTTCATCAGGTATAAGACCATCTAATTTCACATTAAATGTCCATTATGCAAATGAAGCTGGACAAGATGCTGTAAATTAGTAAATAGTCGAAAATATCTATTACTGGAACGGGGCCATTATTGGCCCTTTTCCTTATAATATAAGCGGGTTTTGTTCCACTTTTAATATGGTCATTTAAATATAGATTTATGCATAAAATCGTGCAAAAACAAACATAATCATACTAAAAACTATTGAGATATTGCATAAAATCGTGCAAAATTTATAATTTAAGTATGATAATACTATTTCATGGCTCCGATAAAGAGATTGTAAAACCAATATATGGTTATGGTAGGTCTAATTGCGATTATGGATTTGGCTTTTACTTAAGCGATAATGTTAGGTAAATTAGGTTTACAACATGTTTTGATTAGCAAAAAAACTTTTGAATCAATCGCTTTTGTTAAATCATCTCGCGTTGAGCATAATCATTATTATGAACAATTAGAAAAAACAGCCAATAGTGAATATGAAGAACTATTAAAGGAAAGAGAGATAGGGCATACCTATCTAAGGGATATTATCCGTGAAAACATTAGACATCAATCAGATAAAAAATAAGTTTGGACGTTTGTTATCTTATGCTCATTATCAATGTGCATTAAGTGATGAATCTATCAATGCCAGGATTATTAATAATAGGTTTTTTGATTTTCTCGAATATAATCGTGTTGATAATTTCTTAAAGGATTCTTTAGATGATATCTGCTTCAACGAATTAGGTGGTGGGACAAAGAGATTTGATGACCAACTTTCTAAAGAATATATCTATGCGGGTGAGAGTTATATCAGTGTGGCTATCTCACTAACTATTCCGTTAAGAAAGTTATTCATGCTTTTTCCACTTCAAAAGATGATAGAATTATTTCCCACTTATCATGAAATGGGGAATTTTCGATTAATAGAAAGAGTCAAAAATGAGTTATCTTCGCTTTCTACCTTAAAGATATTACTTGAACGTGACAACATTAAAGTTTTACATCTTTCAAAAGCATTACATTTAAATCGTAATACCCTCGCTAAGTTTAAAAACAATCAAGAAGAGGAAAGGAAATTAACATATCAAGAGATTCTTGACTTAAGTGCATTCTTTAATGTTGATCCTATATTCTTTACATCTAGCCAATGTATTCCATATTATTTATCACTTTGGGATGATGATTTGTTTGTAGCGTTATTTCTTACTAATGTTAAGGCCGCTATCACTGATAAATACTCTTTATTTTATATGGATAAACCATTGAAACTTAATACCTATATGTTATTAACTCCATCATCGTTAGTGTTCTATAGCAAAGGCAAACCTGTAAAACAACTTCCTGAATATAAATTCGATTTTCTTATCAATATGACAATTAAGTATTATAAAGATATATGTTTCCAACAAGGGAAAGCGTATTGTTAAAATAGTTTGAAAATTAATTAGCATAATTACATAGTAATTAATTAGTACTCTACGCTTGCGTGTGCTTCTCTCTAAAATTAAAATGTATTTTACTTCCATCACTATCCAAGGTACAAAATCCCAAAGGAATTCTATTTTTAAAGGACATGATTGGAATGTTGAAGTTTCAGCCACAGTAGTTCACTGCTCCGATGGCGATGTTATATAACTAAAGTTATATTTCGAAAAACTGGCATAAAAAATGGGAAGATTTTATTCTTCCCTTTATTGTTTATATTTTATTCTCCCCTCATTCCAATGAGCTTGGCTTCACCGTTAACAACCGCGACCGATACTTTGACGGAATCATAGATTGCTGCGTTGATATCATCTTCTTCAACGCCTAATTCTTTCGCATATTTATTATCGATGAAGAGATATTGATTCATGATATATGGAAGGTAATTGACATCTAATCCAGATTCGATACCTTTTTCTTTATATTGTTTGACGATACCTTTCGTGCCAAGTCTCATCACCCACGCGGGAATAGATAAGATTTTACGGTCGTTTTCCATTCCTCTCGCATTATAGACGATTTTTAAGAATTGCTTCCAAGACATGTTATACATTCCAATTGGCCAGGCTTTAAATCCTTGACCATCGATTTTTTCCGTTGCTCCAACAATGGCTTGACCGACTTGACGGACTGTTAACATCGCTGTGCCACCTCCTGGATACATCGTGAAGGGGAGTTTATCCATTCCTTTGATTTGTTCGATGAGGATGGTCCAGACAGGTTGTCTTCCGGGTTGGGTACCAAAGATATATGGAAGTTCGAGAACCGCCGCATCGAATTTATCATCGACGAATGAAGCGACGACTTCTTCTTGTTTAACACGCGCACGTATATATGGGTTTCTTTCTAATATTCCTTTTGGAAGCATAGTTTTAAACCAATATTCATCTTTATTTAACATTGAGAAGTAACTTCCGAGGACAACAGCTTTTTTAATGCCCGCTTCTTTGCACATTGGGATCAGTCTTTCAAGTGGCTTGATATTGTATTTATCATACCAGTCATAAACTGGAGCAGGACATTCAACTCTTTCATCGATTCCAGATGCGAAGACGAATGCATCGCATCCTTTGATGAGCTTTTTAACTTCATCATCGCTGATTTTATTGATATCGCAGAAATGCAGATCCATCTCTTTAGGAATATCCGCTCCCTCAGGAACTCCTGGAAGAGCGACCGCAGTGACCTTATGCCCTCTTTCGATAAATATTTTGGCAGCCATTGCTCCTAATAAACCAGTTCCGCCGACTAAAAAGACTTTCATATATGATTCTCCTATTATCCTTATTAATTATATAAATAATATATTACACATTTTTATTTATTTAACAAATATTTGTATTAGAATAATATAACGATGAACGGATGGTATGTAGCAGCATTAGTATTATCGATACTTAGCATTTTTATTTGCATTGCTCTTTTCGCTTTTCCAAAAAGAAAATATGCGCTTATCTTGCGGTTAGCTTTTGATATCGTTACAATCGTTAATTCTCTTTGTTTATATTTTTATCTTAGTGACAAAGTCTTATTAGCATTAGTGGCTTCTAGTTCTGTAGGAGCGATTAGAGATGTAATCTTCTTATATAGAGATGAATATAAATGGGCAGATTCTTATTTCTGGCTCATCTTCTTTACGATTATATTAACTGTCTTCTCAATCTTTGGATGGAGTGGATGGTTGACCCTTTTACCAATCATCGGTACAGTCATTAACACGTACGCGTTATATTTAAAGGATTATAAGAAGATGAAGATTGTCACTTTGTTCGGTCAAATCTGTTTTATAACTTATTATGCTTTCCTCATTCCAGAGGGTGATATTTTGATGATTCTTAACCTTATCGTCTCTAGCGCGATGCTAGTTTCAGCGATAGTGGGACTGATAATTCAAATAAAGAAGGATAGTTATCCACAAAAAGAGGCATAATTATCCACAATTTCACAAATTTTTAAAAAAAATAAAAAAAAGTGAAAAAAGTGGTTGACTACCTATTTTTATTAGTAGTATAGTATTTAAGCACGCGGTCCGAGAGGGCATAAAATTATTACAAAGTAATATAAGCGTTGCACCTGATCTTTGAAAACTAAACAGATGTACAAACATCATTAACGTCAATTTTTATAACAATACAAAACCAGATAATAATTTTGAACTAGAATACAAACATTGAGAGTTTGATCCTGGCTCAGGATGAACGCTGGCGGCGTGCCTAATACATGCAAGTCGAACGAGGGTGCTTGCACCCTAGTGGCGAACGGGTGAGTAACACGTAGGTAACCTGCCTTTTAGCTTGGGATACCCAGAGGAAACTTTGGCTAATACCGGATAACAACAGATGAGGCATCTCAACTGTTTGAAAGGCCCTGCAAGGGGTCACTAAAAGATGGACCTGCGGCGCATTAGCTAGTTGGTGAGATAACAGCCCACCAAGGCGAGGATGCGTAGCCGACCTGAGAGGGTGATCGGCCACATTGGAACTGAGACACGGTCCAAACTCCTACGGGAGGCAGCAGTAAGGAGTTTTCGGCAATGGGGGAAACCCTGACCGAGCAACGCCGCGTGAGCGATGACGGCCCTATGGGTTGTAAAGCTCTGTTGTGAGGGACGAACTGTAGGCTTAGGAAATGAAGCTTACTTGACGGTACCTTACCAGAAAGCCACGGCTAACTACGTGCCAGCAGCCGCGGTAATACGTAGGTGGCAAGCGTTATCCGGAATTATTGGGCGTAAAGAGTGAGCAGGCGGCATGACAAGTCTGAAGTGAAAGCGTAAGGCTCAACCTTATACAGCTTTAGAAACTATCAAGCTAGAGTACGGGAGAGGTAAATGGAATTCCATGTGTAGCGGTGAAATGCGTAGATATATGGAGGAACACCAGTGGCGAAGGCGGTTTACCAGCCCGAAACTGACGCTCAGTCACGAAAGCGTGGGTAGCAAATAGCATTAGATACACTAGTAGTCCACGCTGTAAACGATGAGAACTAAATATTGCCGCGAGGCAGTGTTGAAGCTAACGCATTAAGTTCTCCGCCTGGGGAGTACGATCGCAAGATTGAAACTTAAAGGAATTGACGGGACCCCGCACAAGCAGTGGAGCATGTGGTTTAATTCGACGCAACGCGAAGAACCTTACCAGGGCTTGACATATTGATTACTACCCTTTAAGAGATTAGAGGAGACTATAAATACAGGTGGTGCATGGTTGTCGTCAGCTCGTGTCGTGAGATGTTGGGTTAAGTCCCGCAACGAGCGCAACCCTCGTCCTTAGTTGCTACCATTCAGTTGGGCACTCTAGGGATACTGCCGACGTAAGTCGGAGGAAGGTGGGGATGACGTCAAATCATCATGCCCTTTATGTCCTGGGCGACACACGTGCTACAATGGCCGGTACAAAGAGATGCAATACCGTGAGGTGGAGCTAATCCCGTAAAGCCGGTCTCAGTTCGGATTGGAGTCTGCAACTCGACTCCATGAAGCTGGAATTGCTAGTAATCGCGAATCAGCCATGTCGCGGTGAATACGTTCCCGGGGTTTGTACACACCGCCCGTCAAACCATGAGAGCTGGTAATACTCGAAGTCGTTATCCTAACCGTAAGGAGGGAGACGCCTAAGGTAGGACTGGTGATTGGGGTTAAGTCGTAACAAGGTATCCCTACGGGAACGTGGGGATGGATCACCTCCTTTCTATGGAGAAAGTGTTACAGGTCAATGACTCTGTAACGTATGTACAAAAAACCTATATCATTCTAGGATTATCGAGACGATATGGTGATTGGAATCTGTTTAGTTTTGAGAGATCAGACATCTCTCAAAAGTTGTTCTTTGAAAACTGAATATTACAAACATGATCTTTCTGTTAAAGTCGAATTATAGTGATTTCATCATTATGAGCGATAGTAACAAAACAAAATAAATCATTTATTCTTGAAAACTAACAACAAAGAAACCTAAATTTTACGAAGTTAAGTTAATAAGGGCGTACAGTGAATGCCTTGGCACTAGAAGACGATGAAGGACGTGATTACCTGCGAAAAGCGACGGGGAGCTGGAAGTGAGCTTTGATCCGTTGATATCCGAATGGGGAAACCCAATGCAAGTTATGTTGCATTATCCTCCCGATAACCAATACAGGGAGTGAAGATACACCTAGGGAATTGAAACATCTTAGTACCTAGAGGAAAAGAAAGAGAAATCGATTCCGTCAGTAGCGGCGAGCGAAAGCGGAACAGCCCAAACCAATCTTAGGATTGGGGTTACGGACCACAACATGGGATTAACAAGTGATAGCTGAACAGTCTGGGAAGGCTGGCGAAACAGGGTGATAGCCCCGTAAGCGAAATTATGAGTTACCTTAGTGGATTCCAGAGTACAGCGGAGCACGAGGAATTCTGCTGGAAGTTACCGAGACCACTCGGAAAGGCTAAATACTAACTAGTGACCGATAGTGAACCAGTACCGTGAGGGAAAGGTGAAAAGAACCCCGGGAGGGGAGT
>SVBB01000017.1 GCA_015059105.1 Erysipelotrichaceae bacterium
TCTGGAATAGAGGTAAAACCAAGAGACTTATACTGTTTTCTTTCATAATTACCAACGTTAAATAACTTACCGGCAGCATAAGAGAGATGTCCTAATATAATAGACATCGTCTCATTTACTCTTAATTCAAATTGGTAAGTTAGTAGCATATTATTCCTTTTCTTGATCCTCAATATATTTCCTTATCGCTTCTTCTGATATAGAACCAATCGTTTCTACATAATAAGAAGGGTTCCATAGTTCTCCTTTGTATAACTGTTTTGATAGTTCAGGAAACTCTTTTAATAAGAGTCTTCCAGATATCCCTTTCATCATCTTCGCGATATATGAGATTGATATCTTTGGAATCGCGGATACGAATACATGAACATGATCATTCATCCCAACTTCTATTTCTGCGATTTCAAATCCTTTTTGTTTACCAACATCAATTAATATTTCTTTTAATCTTCTTTCAATATCAGTAGTTAATACTTTCCTACGATATTTAGTTGACCAAACAATATGATAGTTAATGTTAAAAACACATGTTCGTCCATGTCTTAATTCTCCCATATCCAAATCTCCTACATATAGTATATCAAAAAAGTGGTATATTTACCACTTAATATTTATATTATTACCACATATTTTAATCACATATAGTGACGATTATAATTTTAACAATCAAGGCTCATTTTCATCTCGGCAGTTGAACAACAGAGGATTCCCATTCGGTGTCCTAAAGCTAATGGGAATAATATCTTTTTCATAATTATCTATTAATCATTTTATCGGCGATACCGATAAATGCATAGTTATTCGCACCTTTGACCAGGTTATATTCATCGCCGAGGTCTTTTGCTGTCTTATAAATATTGTTGAAGATGTTGCTCATGATGCCTTGTAAACGATGATCGACATCATCAAAGGACCACTTCTCACCTTTTTTATTCTGCTCGATTTCAAGTCCAGAAACCGCTACACCACCCGCGTTAGAAGCTTTGCCAGGGGAATAGATGATTTTGTTTTTGATGAATAATTCCGCGGCTTCTAATGTGCAAGGCATATTCGCCCCTTCAAAGACACCGATGACACCGTTATTAATGAGTTTCTTTGCATCATTTTCATCTAGTTCAAACTGGGTCGCACATGGGAAAGCGACATCGCATTTAATTCCCCAAATATCTTTGCTATTAAGCACTTCCGTATTTGGATAGACATCTTTATATTCTTTAATTCTTCCTCTTTTGACTTCCTTGATTTCTCTAAGAGTGTTGAACTCGATGCCATCAGGATTATAAATCGCATTTGATGAGTCATTCATCGCGACGACCTTCCCACCTAATTCTGTTACTTTTTTAAGACAGTATAAGGCGACATTACCACTTCCAGACACCACGACTGTTTTTCCTTTTAAGGAAGTATTTTTATATGTTTGTAAAGCCTGATTAGCGAAATAGGTCACTCCAAAGCCCGTCGCTTCTGTTCTGCATAAAGAGCCACCTAAGTCAATTGGTTTGCCAGTTAAAGAACAATCTGATTTACCAGAATATTCTTTATAAGCGAGATACATCGCGCGGATTTCTCTAGCGCCCACACCGATATCACCAGCGGGAACATCAAGATCCACACCGATATGTGGGTATAAACATTTCATAAAAGCTTGGCAGAATCTAATGACTTCTGCGTCGCTTTTTCCTTTTGGATCGAAATCAGAACCACCTTTCGCTCCACCCATTGGGAGAGTTGTTAAGTAGTTTTTAAAGATTTGTTCAAACGCTAAGAATTTTAAAATGGAAATATTGACGGAAGGATGGAATCTTAAACCACCTTTATAAACCCCATTCACATTGTTGAACTGAATGCGATACCCTTTATTGACGTGTTCATTTCCATGATCATCAACCCATTTGACATCAAATGTATAGACGTGGTCTGGTTCGATGATTTTGTTAAAGATATCGTTATCATTATAAACCTTGTTACTAAGCACGCTTTTATCAAGAGAAGAAAACATCTCTTTTAACGCTTTTTGGAATTCTGGTTCATTAGAAAACCTATTTAAATCAGGCAGCATAGTTATTCTCCTTTATATTTATCATATAATTTTTTAAACACTGGTAAGCCGTTAACTACTGTCTTCTTATCGACACAGTAACTAACTCTAACATATCCTGGATAACCGAATGATTTAGAAGGAACGATTAATAAATCCATATCTTTAGCGACACTAGAGAAATGTTCGTCGTCTTCTTCTAATGCTTTTACAAACAAATAGAAGGCTCCATGAGGATAAATCACTTCATAACCGATATCGGTTAACCCTTTATATAAGACATCTCTATTTTCTTTATAGAAATTTAAATCCGCGGTTTGACCCAAACATTTTGGAAGAATGAACTGGAATAAGCTAGGCGCGCAGGCATAACCAAGAGAACGGGCTGAACCACCAATCGCTAAAGCCAAATCATAAGCGCGGTAGCAGTCTTTAGTGACTGAAATATAACCGATTCTTTCTCCTGGAAGAGATAATGTTTTAGAAAATGAATAGCAGACTATTGAATCCTTATAAAAATTCGTGACATAAGGATATTTATAGTCTTCATAAATCAAATCGCGATATGGCTCATCGCTCACTAAAAAGATAGGATGACCATACTCTTTAGATTTAGCGCTCATAATTTCACTAATCTTAGTTAAAACTTCTTCGTTATAAACCGCTCCAGTTGGGTTATTCGGGGAGTTGATGATGACAATTCTCGTCTTTTCGTTAATCTTATTAATCAAATCTTCATAATCTGGATAGAAATTAACAGTCTCCGGTTTGACTCTCACTAAAGTACCGCCAACTTGATCCACTAAAACTTTATAATCAGGCCAATGTGGAGCAAAGACGATAACTTCATCACCCTTTTCGATTAAGCAGTTAAAAACAGCGGCTAAACCAGGCATTGCCCCACAGGAGATGTAGATGAGCTTCGCGTCGGTATTCGCGTTATACGTTTTATTTAAATAATCGGCGACCGCTTCTCTCACTTTTAAATCACCAACGGCTGAAGTATAACCGTGGAGATGAAAAGAAGTATCGTTATTTAATAAATCGATAATCGCTTCTTTAACGCAGTCAGGAGCAGGAGCGTTTGGGTTGCCAATTGAAAAATCGAAAACGTGGTCTTCACCAACTTCTTGTTTTCTAACCTTACCATATTCAAATAAAACTCTAATTGCGGATGGCTTTTTGCCAAGGGCGACGTACTTTTCTTTAATCATAAATATAAGAAAAAATCCGTTTCCGGATTTCTTTAAATCTCTTCTTCTTTCTCTTCAATCAACCCATGGGCAACCATGTTCTTATGATAGGAGGTGATGAGGTCTCTGATATAGTTATAATCCATTAAAGCGACGAGAGCTAAGTTAACGGAAGCGAAGACCCATGCATAAACGGCAGGGATACCTTTAGAAGTATAAATAGCTTCGGTAACAAAACCACCGACCACGAAAACGTTTAATAAAAAGAATGAAATAACGCTGAGGATGAAAAAGACTTTATATTGTTTGCTATACATCACTCTCGCGACGATAATGCCTGCTAAATCTAAACAAGCTAAGACGAAGATGATGATTGGAAGCGCGCCGCCATCTTTAATTAATAATAGCCAGAATAATAAAGCGCCAAAAGCCCAGATGAAGTATGAACCGAGGAACACTCTTGCTAATTTTTTACTAGGTTTCATCTTTTAATCCTCCTTAATAATATTAAGATTATAATCTAATTTATCGTTTAGTTTAATATTTTCTTTAATTAAGTTACTAACATATATATTTTTAGGGTTATCAACAAGGTTGATCACTATCATCGTATTACCCTTATCATGACTCGTTAAATAGGTATTAATTTCTTCGATTGTGTTACATGGAACTAAGGCATTATTGATAGTCGCATTATCCAAAATATTTAAGTCTTTTGAATATATTCCACTCGAGAGCAAGAAGTTATTTTCTAAACCAGTTTTAATATCGAGATATAAGCTTCTAAAATAAGTAACACCATCTTTATTCATATAATAATAATTGACTGGAGAAGTGTTATTTAAACTATAATGACGGATGACATTTCCCGAGGTCAAAGGATTAGTAAAATCGATATCTCCTGCTCTTTCTAAAGTGAGATCTTTCACCGAATAAATGCTATATGTTTGATTAGGGGAATTTTTAAGTTGAACAACGCTTCCATCACTAGTGATAATGAAACCTTTATTTATCTCTTTTTCGCTTAAAAAATCAGAAATAGTCTGCAAAATATAACTATTTTTCAAAATATTGAAGCTGAGATATGGAGTATCAATACCTTTATTATCGCGGTAATTTTGATAATCTTCACTGACGCTTAATTTAACTTTTCCTTCTCCTAAAAAAGATAAATCAATATGCTCTTTATTATTGATAAAATCAGCGACTTCTTTTAAGTAAGTAACTGACTCTTCATTATTAACTGGGTCGCGTGCTTCGCGGTCACTTCTAATCATCGCAAACTGTTGATACCAGAAGGAATATAATGGGGTTGCAAAAATTGAATAATTGTTATCTAATGAACTCCTTTTATAAGCATCTTCAAGCATTGAATATAAGGTTGGTCCAATGCTCACGATTTCATTGGGATGTTCGTTAATCGATGCGACAGAAATATAAGAAGTATAGGTGTTATCTTCATCTAAATATGCATATATCTCTTTGAGCTTATCACTATAAGCTTTTCTAACATTATTTTTTTCAATTGTGACATTCATCTCACCATCGCAGTAATAATAAAAAGAAAAATCAGCGCCATAGAATTTCACTTCGCTATCGCTAATTGGAACGATTTCATATAATCCTTTTTCTTCACGGTTAGAATTCGCACAAGTGAAAGCAAAGCTCGCACTGGCAGTGACGACGAGAATGACAAAAGCAATAATCCATAATTCTGGGTGCTTTAATCGAAATGTCTTTTCATTTTCTTCTGCCATAATTGAAAAAAGGGGAAGTATTAACTTCCCGATTATTTTCCTTCTCTAATTTTTTTGTAATTAGCAATTTCTGCTTCGTTACCATATACGAAGTGTCCATGTCCGATATCGACGAGTTGTGGATTCTCTTCTGGACCGTATTTATGGTCTTTTGCATCATAAGTAATAAGTGTCTTACTCTTTTCTAGAATTGGATCTGGAATTGGAATCGCACTCATAAGTGATTTGGTATATGGGTGAAGCGGGTAGTTGAATAATTCTTCCGTTTCCGCGATTTCCACAATCTTACCTAAGTGGATGACAACGATACGATCGGAGATAAATCTCACGATTGATAAGTCATGGGCGATAAATAAGTAAGTGAGACCGCGTTCATTTTGGAACTTCTTAAGAAGGTTTAAGACCTGCGCACGGATGGAGACGTCAAGGGCGGAGATTGGTTCATCAGCGACGATGAATTCTGGCTCCATAACGATGGATCTCGCTAAACCAATACGTTGTCTTTGACCACCAGAGAATTCGTGTGGGTAACGCGTTAAATGCTCTGGAAGAAGGCCGACATCTTGAATGATTTTTTCAACTTTCTCCACTCTTTCTCTTTCATCTTTATAGAGGTGGAAAGCATTTAAACCTTCAGAGACGATATAGTCGATAGTTGTTCTTTCATTTAAAGAAGCAGTTGGGTCTTGGAAGACCATTTGAATCTTACGAATATATTCTCTTCTTTTTTGATAAGGAATCTTGCCCTTCGCACAGGAGAGAGTTTCTTCTAATAATTTGATTTGATTATTCTTTTCTTTGATTAATTCTTTGTTGTTTGGATCAGCAGCAATCTTTGGTTCATATTCTTCATTGACCGCTTTGATTTTTTCATCGATTTTCGCCTTATAAGCTTCGAATTCTTCAGGTGGCAATTTACCGTTGATGATATCGTCTTTAAATTTGATATAGCCTGCACTTAATGGATTGATGCGGACGACAGCACGACCGATAGTTGTTTTACCAGAACCAGATTCGCCGACGAGGGAGACAGTTTCACCTTTATAAATGTCAAAGGAAACATCACTGACAGCTTTAAATAATTTTCTGCCCTTGCCGAAAGTAATATCGATATGATTAAGTGACAAGATAACTTCGCGGTTTTCTTTCTTTTCCATGATATTACCTCCTTATAGTTGATCCTTATAAGCTTCAACCATCTTCTCGTGAAGATTTTGAATCGCTTCAGGTTTTTCAATCTTTGGTGAACGTGGGTCAAGAAGCCAAGTCTTGACGAAGTGGGTATCAGAAACTCTCCACATTGGTGGTTCTTTCTTAAAGTCAATCGCAAGGGCGTATCTACTACGTGGCGCGAAGGCATCACCGACAATCTTATTGTATAAGGAAGGTGGAGTTCCTGGAATTGAGAATAAATCACTACCTCTTTGCGCAAGTTGTGGTAAAGAGGATAATAAGGCCCAGGTATATGGATGAAGTGGTTCGTAGAAGATTTCTTCCACAGTACCGAGCTCGACGATTTGGCCGCCATAAAGAACGGCAACTCTCTCTGCGACGTTAGCGACAACGCCAAGGTCGTGGGTAATATAAACAGTCGTAAAGCCTAAGTCTTTGGATAAGGACTTAATCAAACGAATGATTTGGGCTTGAATAGTAACGTCAAGGGCTGTAGTTGGTTCGTCACAAATCAAGATCTTTGGTTGACATGATAAGGCGATCGCGATAACGATTCTTTGTCTCATACCACCAGAATATTGGAATGGATAGTCATAGAAACGTTTTTCAGGATCTGGAATACCAACTTTCGCCATGATATCAATCGCACGACGTTTCGCTTCAAATTGTGAGCATTTTTGGTGCTTTTGAATGACAATCATGATTTGACGGCCAATAGTTAAAATTGGGTTGAGGGAAGTCATTGGGTCTTGGAAGACAGTTGCAATCTTTCTACCTCTAATCTTTTGCCAGTCTTTAGTGAATTTAACTTTTGCACAGTCGATGATGGCATAACCTTTTAAAGTGACGATTGGTTTTGATTTGCTCTTCTCTTTTAAATCAGTACCATCGCTTTCAGTAGCATCTTTAAACCATCTTAAGAATCTCCTAGTGAAGATGGCGCGTTTAAACATCCAGTCATAGTTAGCAGCGTAGACGATCGCGATATTCGCGAAGTCCTTGACACGACGAAGTTCTTTTTCGCCGAGTTCACGGCATAACTTCTCTTTCACAATCTTAGTGAGCTGCTTGAGTAAATGGTTGAATAAACGACGATAACTATTTCTCGCTTGAATGACGAGGGTTTTATTTCTCGCTGTTGGTTCAGTGACTTCTGGTAAATTGAATTGTGGGGCTAATGTATTAGTGATGAAGACTTTATCTTTATTGCCTTCAACAGTTTCCACACCGCGTTTTTCCACTCTAAAGACCACTGGATCAAAGATACGGTTCATTTGTTTTGGAGTAGAGACATCTTTACCAGACCAAATGAAATCTTTAAATCTCTTGAGTAATTGATAAGAGTATTTTGTTTTTAAAGGAACTGGATAACGACCGATAGAAAGAACGATTTCATCTGCAATCCTTTCGTTTCTTTCTTTTAATTCTGGTTCGAGTTCTTTAAGTTTATCAGCTTCATATTTTTCAAATCTGATCTTTTGTAATTCCTCGATTTTTGCTTTGTAGTCAGCGATATATTCTTTATCTTGCTTATATTCAGCAAGTTTCTTTTTAGAAAGATTTTTTCTTTCTTTCCAAAGGTCCTTTTGTTCTTTTTTAAGACCTTTCAATTTCGCTTTCGCTTCGACGAGTTGTGGTTTGTCGTCTTTATTTCTCTTATCTAAAGAGAAGATGAAATTGATCGTTTCGTTGATTTCATCATCATTCTTTTTAAGTTTCTTGTCGAATTCTTCCACTTCTTCAGCAGAAAGAGTTTTCTTTTTTAAATCCGCTTCTTGAAGTTCTTTAATCTTTAAATACTCTTCAACAGAAGTTCTACCATGTGTATAAATATTAATCTTCCTTAAAGCGAATTTTCTCAAAGCGCGATTACGGCGATTAAGAGCGACATCAGTTTCACTTAATTCATCATCAGAGAAATAGACGTTACCGTGGCTAATATAGCCGTTAGAATCGAGCATACCAGCGAATGTTTTAGTTAAAACGGATTTGCCGGAACCAGATTCACCGACGATAGCGATTGTTTCTTTATCGAAAATTTCTAAAGAAACGTCTCTAATGGCGTTTAAAGTACGACCACGAACATTGAATTTAACGTCGATATGTTTGAGTTTTAAAATGACTTTTTTATTTGATTCAGGAGATTCAATCATCTTTACTTGTTCAGCTTTCATGGTTTATACCTCCTTATTGCATATGTGTTCTTGGGTCAGACGCATCAGCGAGATTTTGACCTAAGACATATAAGATAATTGTGATGGCAGCAGAGACCGCGACAGGACCCCAGAATGCCCATGGGAATTGAATGAATGCATCTTGCGCGTTTTGAATCATACGACCAAGAGATGGAATTTCAGAGGAAAGACCGATGCCGATATATGACAAGAAGACTTCCGCGGAAATATAGCTTGGCAATTCAGTCGCTAAGATGGTGACGATAACGGATGTCATGAATGGTAAGACGTTATGTTGGACAACCTTAATCATTGGGGTGCCTAAACAACGTGACGCCATATTGTATTCACGGTCACGGATGATCATGACTTGTGTTCTAAAGAAGAAGGCAATACCTAACCAACCTGTGACAGTCAACGCGAAGACGAATTGAATAAATCCACCACCGATGATGTACACTAAGACGGAAATTAATAAGATCCATGGGACGTTCGCGATAATGTTATAAATAACAGTTAAAACAGTATCAATCTTGCTGTTATAACCCCAAATCGCACCGATGACGATACCGAGAATCATGTTGATTGCCGCACAGACAATAGCTAACGACAAGGATGTCAAAGCACCAGCCCAAATACCATCGAAAATCGCGTTACCATTTTTACCAGTACCTAAGATGTATTTGAATGAGAATCCAAAATAATCTAAAGCCGCGCTTGGTGACATATTATATGTGACACCTTGGGCAACGTTTTCAAATTCGTTATAGTGAGCGAATATTGGATAGATGAGTGTTAATAAGAGAATGAGGGCCAAGAATCCAAGGATGAAGTAGTTGATCTTCTTTTTGAAGAAAGTTCTAAAAACAGAACGCCAATAGGAATATCTTGGAGCAGTGATCTTTTCACTCTCTAAAGTGTTATTATCAACGAAATAGAAGAGATCGTCGTCTTCTGCCGCGTTGATTTTTTGCATATCAATTGCTTGGTATTTAATATTTTCGACTGACATAAAACTATCCTCTCTGACCACTGAGGGAAACTCGTGGATCGTATTTCGCTAGGAGAGCGTCTCCTAAAATCATCGAGATAATCGATAAAGCAGTATAGAACACAGTGACACCGATAATCATACCGTTGTTAAACGCTGTGATGGATTCAGTAAGCATGTTACCAATACCAGGAACGCCGTACACACGTTCAGTGATGATCGCACCTACTAAGGAGACTAAGATATTACCTGGAATACCGTGGACTAAGAAGATTAATGCGTTACGGGAGATGTGCTTAGAGAAGATTTCGCCTTCAGATAAACCTTGAGATCTCGCGAACTTGACGTAGTCGGAGTTCTGTTGGTCAATCATGTATCGACGCATCCACTTCATAAGGCCTCCAGCAGCTGGTAAGCCTAACGATACGGTAGGTAAGATATACGGGAGAACTGAGTTCTCGGCAAAGACGAACTTAAATGGTAAGTTGAATAATGTAGTACCAATAGTCGCGAACATGAAGATGTACGCTAATCTTGGAACCGCCATGATGAAGATGATATAAGCATTACCAATCTTATCGACGAGCTTATCTTTTTTAAGAGCCATCCATAAACCGATTGGTAAACCGATGATATAAGCAGCAATTGTGGAAATGATACCGATAACGAAGGAGTTACCAATTCTTGTTAAGCCACCTTGTTGTTCTCTGACACTGCTATAATGATCGTTAAAGACACTTGGATCATAATCTGCAGTGGAATAAGTCGCTGTATGGAAATCCAAAGTAGATGGGTGAGTGACACCTGTACCTAAATCTTTTGGATATTCTTGTTCAGTGGAATATGGTGAACCAGTTCTAAGCATCATGTAATCGACAGTATCGATACCTTTAGAAGAACCCTTAGAAGATTTACCTAGGTTGATATGGACGATATTTTGATGGACGAATGGGAAATTGCCATCGAAATAGACGAGGTATTTATGAGTTGTACCATTACCGATTAACGCTGGCATATTGCTACGAGGATCCCATTCAATATGAATGCCTCTATCAGTTAATCTATCATCTTGGACATCCCAAATAGTTTCAAATCTGATGAAGTTAGCGAAGAAGCTACCGATTCTTTGGAAAACGTTTAATTCGTTAACAGCGAGGAGTTTTGGCATGGATAAAACACCACCACTCTTGTTAGTCACTTTTGGAAGGAAGACGATTTGATGGCCATAACCTTCGTATTGGCTGATAAAAGCGGCGACATCAGGATTCTTTTTATAGTTAGTGCCGACGTTATTAAACAATGCGTCTTCTGCTGCAACGAATTCATCGCTTTTCGCGTAATCTGGACCATAGATTGGTTCATATTTATTCTGTAAATAGAAGTTGAAATCTTGGTAAGTTAAATAGCCGTATTCTTCATATAGTTCATAAGCTCTCATCGTTTGTTCATTGTAACGACGTTTGTTATAAACAGCATCGCCAGTTAAAATCGCTGAACGATCCATTAAGTTATAGATCAAGAATGTGACTGTAATTAAGACCACAACAAGAGAAAAGATAGAAAATAGGATACGTTTTAACCAATATAATTTCATATTTGCTTTCCTTTCTTTTGTTTAAAACAAATGGGGGTTAAATATAACAATCAAGAAGGCCGGTTAAGACCTTCCTGATTGTTTGAGCTTGAATATTGTAATCTAACTTAAGATTAGAATAATCCGACGACTTTAGTCATGTAGCCAGCGCCATCACCTAAGAATGTATCAAGGTAAGTGGATGGATCACCATAGTCTGGGCCCCAACCTGAACCGTAGAACACATCGAAGTTACCAGCTTCACCGTTGGCGGCTCTGTAGCCGGCAGCGTAGTAGTCAGTGGAAGTTTCAGCGGCATTTAAGACGACATCAACGCTATCTTTGCCGAGAACATCTTCAATGATTTGTTCGAAGGCTTTCGCTTGAGCAGTGTTAGCAGCGGAACCGCTGAAGTAAGTAACATCAAGCTTAATTGGGAAGTTAACATTATCACCGATTTCTTCTTTGAAGGAAGCGAGATATTGTTTTGCTAAATCAGCATTGTACCAACCATCTTGACCATCAGCGATCTTGACGTTTCTCTTGAATGTGTTCTTTAAGAAGTACTCAATGAGTTCGCCGTAGGAAGTACCTTTAGCGAATGTGTGTTCTTCATAAACGACATCTTTAGTTAAGGAAACGAATTCTGGTTGAGTATAGCTGTTTCTTAAGTTCTTAGCTGCGAGTTCATCACCAGTGGAGACAGCATTCCATTTGGCTCTATCCCAAGCGTGTTGTAAGGCCATACGGAAGTTCTTGTTGTTCATCGCTCTGTGAGTGAATTCTTTTTCAGCTTCAGTTTGAGTGGATTTAACGGAACCAGTTTCGAATGTACCACGGTTGACGTTGAAGCCACCGAAGAAAGTAGTCGCGTTAGTATCCGCAATGTAGGCATATTTATCGAAGTTGCCATCTTCTTTTGCTTTGGCTAATAAGCCGGAAGCAGCACCTAAGCTACAACCATTGATATCACCAGCAACAGCGAAACCATAGTAAGCAGTTGGGTTTTCACCAGCATCATAGATCCAGCTTAATGTCTTAGTTGAGATCTTGTCTGCATCTGGATAGTTAGGGTTGAGAGTGTATTTGATGATTGTGCCATCAGTTAATTGATTTGGCACATATGGACCATTGTAGACAGCAGTAGTTCTATCAGAGATTAATCCATATTTGTAAGTTGCAGCAGTAGAAGCTTTCTTGAATTCTTCAATACCGAAGGCACCGCCTTGGGCTAAGAAGAACGCTCTGTTCATTGGCATGAAGCAGGAGTAGCTTAATCTAGTTGGGAAGAATGATTCTTCTTTTTCAAGAGTGAAGACGAGTTTGTTATCTTCAGCTTTGATACCGACTTTAGAGAAGTCTTTAGTCTTACCAGCGAGGTAATCGTGGACACCAGCGACGACGCCATCGGCTAACCATTCAAGACCAGCTTGAGCATCGAGCATGTGTTGGAAACCAGCGACGAAGTCATCACCAGTGACATTACCATATTCAGTACCGTCAGCTTTGTACCATTTTCTGCCTTCGTTGAGTTCGAATGTCCAGACATCGTAAACATTGCCTTCTTCGTCGACATTCTTTTCAACGTCCCAAGATTTGGCAATTTTACCATGAGCAACGCCGAAGTTATCGTATTCGAGTAAGCCTTCGACAGCGTTGACTAAGGATTCAGTGTCAGCTTGCATAGAAGTGTTTAACACGTCTAATGTTTCTGGGAATGTTTGATAGGAACTAGAGAAAGTATCACCGATTTCATAACCTAAAGCTTTTAATTCAGCAGCTGGGTCATAAGTACCTTCGCCTTTTCTAGCAGCTTCCCATTTGGCTAAGAGGGCGGCTCTATCACCCTTTTTGATAAAGGCTTTGTCGCCTTCGCCCTTCTTGACGATAACAGTGCCAGCTAATCTGTCGCTATCATTGCCCCAGAAAGAATAAGGGACAGTACGTGGAGCAACACGAGTAATTGCATAGTTACCACCTTGTGTAGTAGTTGGCATAAGTGTAGCGGAATCTAATAATGCAGCTTCAGCTAAAGCATATTGGACGAATCTTTCGGAATCATCACTAACACCTTGTGCTTTTGCATAAAGATCACCGAAGTTTCCTAACGCAACTTCATAAGCACCGTAGTCGGAGTCACGCATATATTTTGGGCAGACTTCACCACAAGCGGAAAGTGCGAGTGTAAGGACACCAGCGGACATAATGCCAAGTTTCTTTAAACTTTTCATTTGTTTTTTCCTCCTTTTAAAGAAATATTACTTGAATCTTTGTTCGAGGAGTTAAGAATGCTGACGTCTTTAAACAGGCCTCGAAACCTAATTCGGATAATATTGTTTATATTAAAAACCCATTTTTTATAGTGTGTCAATAATTTTTTATCATTTTTGAATAATTAACATATCAATTGCTCGCGCGTATATTATATATAAGATTTATACTACTTAAGGCGTTTTTATATTATTTTTATTTTTTAACCAAAAAAATGTTTATTATATAATAATAAAACCAAAATAATAAAAGAACCCGTTAAGGTTCTCATATTAGATTTTTATATATTATTTCTTACTTAACTCGTCAAAGTGGGCAATTTCTTCTTCAGTTGGGATATAGACGTAAGGAATATTGCGTTCGAATTCGTTATAGTCGAGGCCATATCCGACGAGGAAGTCGTTCTCGGTGAGGATTTTTCCAGCGTAGTCAACACGCACAGTCGTCTTACGTGCATTAATCTTATCAAACATCGCACATACGAGAACTTTCTTTGGTTGATAGTTGGCGTATAAGTGATGGATGAGGTAATCCATTGAAACGCCAGTATCGATGACATCTTCCACTACTAACACCACTCTATCCTTGATATCAAATCTGAGATTGTGGATCAACTTGATGTCGCCAGTGGATTTTCTTCCCGAATAGGAAGAGATTTGAATGTAATCCATAAAAACTGGGATTGTGATGTTCTTGGATAAGTCGATAGCGAAGTTAACCGCTCCCTTAAGAACAACTAAAAGAAGAGGGGGTTTGCTCTCATGAGCCAAGTCTTTGCTAATTTTGCGACCAAGGTATTTACATACTTCTTGGATTTCGTTTTCTGATACAACTAATTTTTTCATACTCAAAATAAAAATGTATTACTATTATATATCTATATAATTTTGTTTGTATATATAAAAAACTAATTTGAAAAATAAAATGCCAAAAGGGCATTATTATAATTGAGCTGGTGCAGCTAGCAGGAATCGAACCTGTACGGGTTGCCCCACTAGATCCTAAGTCTAGCGCGTCTGCCAGTTCCGCCATAGCTGCAGTAAATATATTCTAGTCAAAACATCTCAATAATATCAACATAAAGTTTGAACAAGATAATTTATATATAAATAAAGTCAACAATATAATAGCAATTATAACAAAATATGTTAAAATTATAATGTTCATATATTTAGACCACAGGCGTTATGAACTAGCTAGTAGCAAAGTCGACCATATGCAGGTACACAGTGATAAATGGATATATGAACTGGTATGTCGTATGTGTTAGGGCATATCAATGTGGAAAGCACCGCCCAGTATGAAATGAGCTCCTAAAGGAACAAACCCTTCGTGGAATCCTTAATAGCAAGATGTTCATACAAACGCTCCACACAATAGAGATATTGATCCTGAGGCCATCCAAGGAAGGATGTAACACCACAAGGTAGAACTGGTAGGGATATCAGAGGCTATCTTGACAAAGGTGTTTTCATTTGGATGGCTTTTTATATTTCTCCTTTTGTGAACACCGAGGAATGTTAACGAAAGGAGTTTTATTTTATGAAAGAAGTTGACAACGAAAAAGTATTATCCATACCCGACAATGATTATCAAAATTGGATAAAAGTATTAAAAACGAGATATAAGCAATCTCAAATCAAAGCTGCTATCAAGGTTAATAGCGAACTCATACAGTTCTACTGGAGCCTAGGCAAAGACATCGTGAAGATGAAAAGTGAAGCAAGATGGGGAAGCAAGTTCTACGACTCCCTTTCAAAAGACCTTAGAGAGATGCTTCCAGATTCAAAAGGTTTTTCGAAAAGAAACCTCCGTTATGCTCGTCAATTCTATGAATTGTTCCCTGAAGATGAAATTGGGCAACAACTTGTAGCACAATTATTCATGGTGCCTTGGGGCCATATAGTTTTTCTTCTCCAATATGTGGGCAATAATCGAACTAAAGTATTGTTCTATATTCAAAAAACTATTGAAAACAATTGGTCTAGATCAATGCTCCTTAACTATTTGGATAGTGATCTATATGAGAGAAGCGGTAAAGCAATCAACAATTTCAAAATGACCCTTCCAAACGTGGATAGCGATCTCTCAAACGATATATTAAAGAATCCGTATAATTTCACTTTCCTTTCGCTTGAGAAAAAGTACACGGAAAAAGAAATGAAAAACGCGCTTGTCGCGAATATCCAAAATTTCCTTTTAGAACTCGGCACTGGTTTTGCCTATATGGGCAATGAATACCGTTTGGATGTAGGAGGTTCAGACCAATATATCGACATGTTATTCTACAACACAAAAGTCCATGCCTATGTAGTTATTGAAGTCAAAACCACTGCTTTCAAGCCTGAATATGTTGGTCAACTTGGGACGTATGTAGTCGCGGTAGATCATATGCTTAGAGCCGAAAAGGACGAAAAAACTATTGGCATTTTGGTGTGCAAATATGATAACGCCGTCCTAGCGGGTTATGCCCTTGAATCATCATCCCAACCAATCGGAGTATCTTCGTACGAATTGTCCAAACTCATTCCAGAAGAATTTAAGAGCAGCTTCCCAACAGTTGAAGAAATCGAAAACGAATTAAGCAAAAAGGAGAAAAACAATGAATAACAAATACGAATTAATTAAATTTACCGACAAAGGTTTTGAACTTGATGTCAGAGCGGACTATAACAAAGACACAGTTTGGTTAACACAAGACGAAATATCGATGTTATTTAATAGAGATACTTCTGTAATTTCAAGACATATTAGTGCTATTTTCAAAGAAAACGAATTGGACAAAAATACTTCTGTGCATTTTTTGCAAAGAAGTCAAGATGTCCCTTTTGATAATCATAGGCCACCGGTTTTATATAATCTTGATGTAATTATCTCTGTTGGTTATCGAGTCAAATCTCAACGTGGTGTCATTTTCCGTCAATGGGCTAGCAAAGTCCTTAAGGACTATCTCATCAAAGGATATGCCATAAACCAAAAGAGATTAGATGCTCTCAATAAAACGATTGATATCCAAACAAGGATGCTCGCTTATTCACTAGACATGGATAAAGATGAACTATCCAAAGTCATCAACGAGTATACACGCGCTTTAGACTTATTAGATAGTTATGATCATCAAACATTAGAAAAACCGAAAGGAACTACTAATGCCTATGTGATGAGTTATCAAGAATGTCGAAACATCATCGATTCCATGAAATTTGGCGATATGTCAGATGTCTTTGGAGTAGAAAAAGAAGAAGGAAAACTCAATGGTATTATCATGCAGATATACCAAAATGTTTTCGGTCAGGAATTATACCCTTCTATAGAAGAGAAAGCCGCTCATCTACTTTATTTCCTTGTCAAAGACCATCCATTCGCGGATGGATGTAAAAGGATTGCCGCTACTTTATTCATCAACTTCTTATACAAGAACAATCATCTTTATAGAAACAACAGGCAAATTATATCCAACGAGGCATTAGTGGCCATCACTATTCTCACTGCAGAATCGCATCCAGATGAAATGGACATCATCGTCAAACTAATAATGAACTTATTAATAGGAGAAAACCAATAATGAAAGAAGAAATTAGGGAACAACCTGTTACCCAAATTCCGTGGGGCACTTTAATTGGCGTTATGAACAAATCTTCTTCTAAAGAAGAAATGCTTTGGTATATCAACCAGACACACAAAAAACAAACGCGAAATCAAATCTTCTTAATCTTGTTACTAGTGATTCATCCTTTTTAGAAAAGAAGCGACTCTTTCTTTTTCGATATGAGAGAAGAATTCTTTACAAGGTTTATCTTCCGCGACTAACCCTTCATCGATAAAGATAACACGGTCAGATATCTCTTTTGCAAATTGCATCTCATGGGTGACAATTAACATAGTTAAGCCAGTTTTTGCTAAATTACGAATGACATCTAAAACTTCTCCCACCATTTCTGGGTCTAATGCAGATGTCGGTTCATCAAATAATAAACATTCTGGTTCCATCGCTAAAGCGCGGGCAATCGCCACTCTTTGTTTTTGCCCACCGGAAAGTTGACTTGGTCTCGCGTTGATATATTGTCCCATGCCGACCATTTTTAAATATTTCATCGCGTTTTGTTCAGCAGTCGTTTTATCTTTTTTAAGCACTGTTATTTGACCAATCATGCAGTTTTTAAGCACTGACATATTTTCAAATAGGTTGAAGGATTGGAAAACCATTCCCACTCTTGTCGCGAGTTCTTTTTTATCCATCTCGCCTTTAACGATGCTTTTACCGTCGATAATAATATCCCCACTTGTGGGTTCTTCTAATAGATTAATCGAACGAAGCAACGTGGACTTACCTGAACCACTGCTACCGATAATGGAAACCACTTCTCCACGATTAAAGGATATTGTAATATCTTTTAAAACATGGTGATCACCAAAGGACTTCACTAAATGGTCAATTTTAATCATTTCTTTTTCCATAATTAGTTAGCCTCCGCGAGTCCAATCGCATCAGAAGTATATAAGGAATAGTTTTTCTTTCCGATGAGCTTTTTCTCGATAAGTTTGATGATGCGAGTAACTAGGAATGTGAGGATGAAGTAGATAACCGCTCCAATGAAATAGACTGGGAAGTTCTTATAAGTCATCTTCACAGTAACTGACATCACGAAATATAATTCTGTGACACCAATAACATTTAAGACAGAAGTATCTTTGATATTGATAACGAATTCATTAGACACCGCTGGTAATATAGATTTCATCACCTGTGGGATGATGACATGGACCATCGTTTGGAAATGTGACATGCCTAAAGCATGACAAGCTTCAAATTGTCCTTTATCAATACCGTTAATACCGCCTCTAACAATCTCAGCGATATAAGCGCCAGTATTGATAGAGACGATAACGATTGCTGAAGAGATAAGCGGTAAAGTCTGTCCGCCTGCCATAAAGGCATAGCCCCAGTAGATAACCACTGCTTGCACCATCATCGGTGTCCCTCTAAATATTTCAATATAAGCAGTTAATAAAAAATTGATAACTTTTTGTAAGCCAAATACAAACTTATGTTTGCTATATGGAATAGTACGGATAATACCGATAATTAAGCCTAACACTAATCCGATGAGGGTGGCCACAAGAGAGATGAGTAATGTCCAGCCCACACCGAGAAGAAAGTCTTGCCAGTAGTTAGCAAGGATATATCCAATGTCTGAAAAGAAGTCCATCTTTAGCGACAAATAGTTAATGCAGTTGGCTCTTCGGCAATATACCCATCAATAGTGCCGGCTTCTAAAGCCATACGCATCGCGACGAAATCAGCGAGATTATCAATCACTGTTAAATTAGTTGTTTGTGCTTTTAAAGCATCGAGGTGGAATGTTCCTGGTTGGGCGGCTATTTTCACACCCGCTTTATCGACATCTTTTAATGATTTAGCGTCTAATAAAGAATTACCTTTACGAGTGATGACGACGAGATTGGATTGATAATAATTGCTAGAGAAACCGATTTCTTCTAATCTTTCTTCAGTTGGTGACATACCAGCAACAATGCCGGTGATTGTACCCGCGTTAACCGCTGGGAGAAGTGCGTCCCATTCATATTGATAAATCTCTAAAGACATGTGAAGAGCACTGGCGACTTGTGCGGCAATTTGTACGTCATATCCATTTGCATATTTTCCGCTTAAATTAGCAATTGGGAAAGCCCCGTTGCTATTATCGTTTTGTGTCCAGTTGAATGGTTCATATGCACATTCCATACCAACTTTAAATACACCGGCAGAAGTATCAGCAAATGTCGCCTTTGTGGTATATGTAGCTTTGCTATCGCTTCTTAAAGCGACCATATCGCCCATGAGTTCTGTCCAATAAGTAGTTGTCAATGTCGATAAGTAAGCATCGATATCTACTTTTAAAGGCGATCCTTTCTTTAAACCAATTGCAATGGCGGTATCCCCATCATCAGTGACAAAACCAGTCTTGTTATTCTCTAAATGGACATAAGCATATTCCACTGGTTGTTTGCTGCCACAAGCAGTAATCGCTAGTAGTGAAGCCGCTAGCACGACTGTGTGTCTTAATTTTCTCATTTCATTTGCCCCTTTCGCTATTAAAGAAAAATAAGCGCGGGGCGCTTACTTATAGTTACATCTTGTAAAAATAATAGCGCCTCTACTTAGTAGGAGTGTTATAAGTATTTCCTATAACCCCACGATATAACTATGCCTAATAATATCGTTCGGCGACGATTGCTTTTCATTTGGTCTGATAACGAATGCCTTCTCGGCCAAATTACTCGTCTGCGTCGCAGCCTCTATTGTTCTTTCCCGTAAGAAAGATGAAATAAGATTAAATGCTAGACAAATAATAGTCAAGAAAAAATGAACATAAATATATGGTTTTGTATAATTATGCTCAATATAATATGAGACATGGATAAGAAAAAAGTACTTTCTTTTATCGCTTTAATCGTCATCGTCATCTTATGGGGCGTTGTTCCTGTTATTGGCAAATATCTCCTAGATAACGATTTTTATTCACCTTCTTTATTAATCGCGACAAGGGGGCTACTCGCGACGATTACAATGGTCATCGTGGTCGCACTCACTAAAGGTTTCAAATTAATTAATAAATCATATCTCATCTGTATCCCCGCGGGATTAATCCTTGCAGCTGCATATATCTTCCAGTTCATCGGGTTAGATACCACTACTACAAGTAAAAATGTTTTCTTAGAATCGTTTTCAGTAATTGCTACTCCAATATCTTTATTCTTTCTTGTAAAAGAAAAGCCAAGAATCAATGCTTTAATTGCCTCAATATTATGTTTAGGTGGCGCATTTATCTTATGTGGAGACGGCTGGAATTTCACCGAGATGTTTAAAGCCCCAACATTAGGAGATATATTCTCTGCGATTGGAGGAGCCTTATTCGGTGTAAATATCGCTTTTACCCAAGTGTTTGCCAAAGATAAGAACCCATTTGTCTATGTGATGTTCCAACTCGCGATATTAACAGTCTTTGCCTTTGGCTATTCTTTCATATTTGAAAGACCATTATTATTCTCTTGGGATGTCGGTAACATCTTTATCGTCTTATTCTTATCAATATTCTGCACAGCGTTATGTTGGGTGGTCAGAGCGGTTGCTGTTAAAAATATCAACGCGATTACCATTGTGGTAATGAACCCGATGAGTGCGATTGTTGCTACTATCATTGCTTTGTCCATAGGACAAGAAACATTTAATTTAAACTTGCTTCTCGGCGCTCTTATCATCGTCGCTGCAATCGTCATCTCTTCTCTACCAAAGAAATTGAGTAGGGAGGAAAATAGTTAATTTCCTCTCCCTCTCACACCACGTAACGTGCCGTTCGGCATTACGCGGTTCAATTTACCTTTAAAGCATGTCTTGCTAAATAATAATCTAGACAACTGACTAATCCCTTTTTGGTCAGTTTTTCTTTTGTAACTGCTTTGGATACACAAGTCCTAGTTGCAATCCACATATAATGGTCTCCCATATTCGCGGTTGTTTTTGCTAAATCTTTGTCAATTCCAAGTTTCTTCAATCCCCATTCCCTTTTACTTGGTTTCTTCCACTGCTTCCAAATGATGATTCTAAGCATTGTTCTAAGATGCGGGTCTATTTCTCTTTCTAGAATTGTTTTCATATATCCTAAAGCGAAATAGTTTATCCAACCTCTTATTACTTCGTTTAGTTTCTTTATTCGATAAGTGAGGTCAACACTCCACTTTCTTTCGCATAATTTCTTTAATGCTCTTTTAAACTTTTGGATAGAGTCTTCATGTGGTCTTGCTTTGTATTGGTCACTGTTGTCTTTCCAAAATCCAAAACCAAGATATTTAAGTTTATTAGGTGTAGTTATATGAGTTTTTGTCATATTAACTTTTAATCCTAACTTTCTTTCTATCCATGAAGTTATGGAATGGATAACTCGATTCGCGCTGGCATGAGATTTGACTACGATAACGCAGTCATCTGCATATCTAACAAAATTAAGAACTCTAGATTCTAATTCTCTATCTAGTTCATTAAGCATTATGTTACTTAATAAAGGAGATAAGTTACCTCCTTGAGGTGTACCAAGATTTGACTTTTCAATTTGTCCATTTACCATAACACCCGCTTGAAGATACTTTCTTATAAGGGATTCGGTATCTCCATCATTAATAATGTTATGTACTAGAGACATAAGTCTATCTTGAGGAACATTATCAAAGAATTTCTCTAAATCAATATCAACCACCCAAATAAATCCGTCGTTAAACAAGTCTAACAAATGAATTATTGCTTGCTCACAACTTCTATTTGGTCTAAATCCATATGAATAATCACTAAAATGTGGTTCACATATTGGACTTAATATTTGAGTAATTGCTTGTTCGATAATTCTATCGACAATAGTTGGGATACCAAGATTACGCACACCTCCATTAGGTTTAGGAATTTCCACTCTTCTAACGGGTGAGGGTTTGTACGTTCTTTCTTGGATTTGCTGTTTAATATTAATCCAATTATTTAACATATACTCATCGATTTGCTCTATAGTAATGTTATCAACACCCCCGCTACCTTTGTTTGCTTTTACTTGTTTAGTAGCTAGGGCAATGTTGCTATCGGATAATATCGAGTCTAGTAATTTAGACATACTTTCCGCTTCTTCTCCTTTCCGCTTCTAAGATTTAATTCCTACGTTTTGGATATTCTTTGAGATACGCTCATACATTTTCCTGTCGGATACATCTTAGAACATACATTTGTTAAAGCGATATAAATTGTTTGGTCCTTCCTCTACTAAGTACTATGACCTCTGCTGACTTCCTATAGTTCGCTTTTCTAGGATTTCTCCTCTATAGGACCTCACGGGATAAGTTATATATCTTTCCTCGTTTACCTACCTAATTTACGAATTAAATTTACGTTTGCCTTTTGGACTTTGTTGCTTTCTGTCAACTTGTCCGATTAATTCGCCTTGATATTAGGTTCCTGTTCGTTAGGCCACGATTTCGCTGTCCCTTCTTTTCATGCTTAGTTACCTAGAGGCACTTTGGGAATCGCTATCGGGTTGGTCGGCAAATACCTCCCTTCGGATTTTCACCGTAGATATATGACATGCCCGTCATACAGAAAAAGACTGACATAGAAGTCAGTCCAAATAATAACGAACAATAATTATCTTGATTCCAACATTTTTAAAATGATTCGACTAGAATTTTTTGCTGCCTGATCGCCGAAATCAGCATAGCTTTCATGCGCTTTACCGTCAGCCTTATCACTTAACGCGCGAATGACGACGGCAGGAATACCATATTTATCACACGCTACCGCGACAGATGCACCTTCCATCTCACAAGCATAAGCATCGAATTGGTCGACGAGATTTGCACAATATTCTTCATTTTCAATGAATTGGTCACCAGTGGCAATCGTTCCTTTAAAGACATGGTCTTCACCCATAACTGCTATTGCAGAGTCATAAGCGAGTTTCACTAAGTCGGGATCACAGTAATATATTTCACCCTTATCAGTGCCCATACCTGGATCTCCACCAGTCCAAATGAATCCCTCATTAGTGTATCTACCATAATCGTGTTCCACTAAGGAATCTGCTACGACGACATCAAGCACTTTTTCTTGGTCGCGAAGACCACCTGCAATACCAGAGAAATAGACTTCTTTGATGTTGTAATCATTGAGCATTGTGGTAACACCTAAAGACGCTCTAATTTTCCCAATGCCTGATTTAGTAATGACAACGTTTTTATTACGAATTTTACCAACATAAAAATCGGTGCTGCCATCGGTTTCTTTCTTCGCTAATTGCATTTCATCTAATAATAATGCGATTTCATTATCCATCGCAGAGACAATACCAATATATTCCGTTGGAGTATTGTTACAACCAGAAAGTAATGGAGCAATAAGTAACGGGATTAATTTATATAAATGTTTCATAAACATAGTCCTTTCGCCATAAATATCTATTATTCTACAAAAACATAGTTGTTTTATAAACAAAAAAGACTGACATAACGTCAGCCTTCTTAATTAAGTAAACCAAAGTTAAGGGGGGCATGGATATCCCTCCAAAGTTAAGGGGGGCCTAGAAATCGAGTCCCAAAGTTAAAGGGGGCAGTCCAAACGGATGCCTTCTTTTCTTTGTCGGCTTTCTTTTCCCGCTGGGAAGAAAAGAAAGAGAAATAAAGTTATTTCAATAACACTTTTTCTTGTTATTTCAGAATAAAATTATAAACATTATCCTAAAGGATATATAAATTATAAGGTATTTATTTATCAATCAGGTGATGCCAAACGGATCGCATAATCACAAATATTTTTTAGTTGCCGAAATTGAACATGTTTGTGTTTATAAACGGGAGATATAAAAAGCCCGGAAACCAATGATTTCCAGGCAATTTTCCTTTGAAACGCCCCCTTTAACTTTGGGACTTTTCATCTTGTGCCCCCTT
>SVBB01000018.1 GCA_015059105.1 Erysipelotrichaceae bacterium
CTTAACAGTTTATCTGTTAAGTCTAAAACGCAAATTAAAAAGGGGCTTAATCACCTTTTAGGTTTCTTAACAGCCCCAATAAAAGAAGGCGGAAGAATCCACCTTCGATAATTAACCCACTATTTATTCAATTGTAATGGTTTCAATCACGACGTCTTGAAGCGGTTTATCACGCATATTTGTTTTGACATTAGCAATTTTATCAACGACTTCAATACCGCTTATTACTTTGCCAAATGCTGCATACTGCCCATCTAAATGTGGAGCATCTTGATGCATGATGAAGAACTGACTTCCTGCGGAGTTATAATCCATCGCTCTCGCCATTGAGATAACGCCTCTTTCATGTTTGATTGGATTATCAAAACCATTTGCTTTAAATTCACCTTTAATAGAATATCCAGGTCCACCAGTTCCTGTTCCAAATGGACAGCCACCTTGAATCATAAATCCTTTAATGACGCGGTGAAAGATTTTTCCGTCATAGAATTTATTCCCTACTAATCGTTCAAAATTTTCAACTGTGTGTGGAGCGGCTTTTTTATCTAATTCGATTTTTATTTCCCCAAAATTCTTTACTTTAATTGTTGCAATCATTTTTTATTCCTACTTTCTATTAATTATCTTACCTATTATGACATACTCATTTCATTTATGAATAATGGTATTTTTGAAATAATCTATTACCTTATTATACAAATCTCTTTTCGCGGTTTGTTTGATGATATTTATATCTTTTTCTTCTTGATTAATCACTAATAAGTGATCGATACCTAATTTATTACATTCTTCATTAGATAAATCTGATTTACCCACGACTAAGATCACTTTTTTATGATGCTTTTTTGCTAAATTGATAACAGAAGAGACAACTTTACCGTTAAATGAAGTCTGGTCTAATTTCCCTTCTCCAGTTATGACATAATCAACTTCTTTAATAATATTATTAAGATTAGTAAGTTTCATAAAATACTCGCTTCCCTTGATAAGCGGAGCGTTTAAGAAATAATTTAACGCCATACTGATACCGCCCGCGGCCCCATAGCTATTTCTTTCTTTAATATCGTCTCCGTATTGATTACGAATAACATCAACTAGATTATTAAAACCTGTTTCTAATAGATTAATATCTTCTTCGCTTGCGCCTTTTTGTCTAGCAAATGTTTTGCTCGCTCCTGACTTTCCAATAAAAGGATTATTAACATCAGTAATCGCGTTGAAAGCAATATCTTTATAAAGATTCAATCCTTCTATATTGATTCTAGTTATTGAACTATATATTTCTGGAAGAGGATATAGCGATTTATCATCTTTATCAAAAAACCTTACCCCTAAAGCATATAACATTCCTAGTCCAGCATCATTCGTACACGATCCTCCTAGGAATATATTGATTTCTTTTGCCCCATGGATAATCGCATCTTTAATAACCATTCCTAACCCTTCACTTGTGCGGTTAAGAATAGTTAGTCCGTCATTCATCATATATCCAAACACTAAAGCAGTTTCTATATATGCTTTATCATCAATTAGTAAATAGTGCGTATCGATATTAGTGAGGCAAGGTCCCATCACTTCAATATTGATATATTCTCCGCCCAATACTGATTTAACGATAGCTAAACTTCCTTCTCCTCCATCTGCCTGGGGAGCAATAAAGGTTTCACCTTGAAAATGGCTATCTTTGATAGCCTTATTTATAATTTCACAGCCTTCTATTGAAGATATTGTTCCTTTGAATGAATCAATCGCGATTAAAATATTCATTATTTTTCTGAGATTATTTTACCATATTCTCTTAACGAACAATGGTTATTTATAAAGTCATTATAAAAACAAAAGAATTATTAAGATAATAATTTACTCCGGACATATTTTATGTTGTATAATTATATTAACAAGTACACATTTAGAGGTCAGTCTTTTATGGAAATAATGAAAACAGAAAAAGGTTATTTAACCATTCTCACTGGGAAAACTGATATGGGTAAATCCACCATCACAGTTTATGATTACAGTGAGCTTTTAAAAGTTGGAAAAAGAGTTATCTTCTTTTCCTATGAATACTGCCAGTCCATCATCTATAACAAATTAATCTCACATTTTAAAACCAACTGGTCACAATTATTCAATCTCAATATCATCGATGCGAATGGACTAAACCTCCAGTCCTTAATCAATATCGTGCGAAATAAAAAAGGTAATGTCGACGCGATTTATATCGATTACCTCGATTTGCTTAAAAATAGCACTTATCCAAATGATAAAGAGAATGATCCAAAAGAATTAGAACATATTCAAGAAATCGTTCGTCAACTCGCTGATTTAGCCCATGAGCTCGATATTCCTGTCGTGTTGTTATCTCAAACTGGTAGCTCTACTAACTTTGAAAAATCCGTAGAAAGACTCAATGCTTTCTGTGAAACTGTGGAAAATAATAACGTCATCAAGATGTTCATCGGTAAAGGCAATATCATCGATGAAAGAATTGATTACAGCGATATCGTCCACCTCATCCTTGTCGATGGTTATAATTTGAAACATTATTCATCCATCAACATCAAAGAAATTTATAACGATTAGGTTTTTACACCTCCTTTTATAAAAGTTTCCGTTTCTAACGGAAGCTTTTTCTTTCTATAATTGATATATGAAATATTTTGTTTTCTCGATTGATGATGGAACTATCTATGATAAAGAAGTCATCGCATTACTTAATAAATACGGTTTTCCTGCAACCTTTAATCTCAATAGTGAGCTCCAAGATTTCACATGGTATTTAGGTGATACCCCAATTACTAGACTCAATTTGTATGAGAATATCGATTTATATAATGGGCACGAAATCGCCTCTCATTCTTTAACCCACCCATACTTAGATGGATGCGATGATGGGCGAGTGATATATGAAGTCGGTCACGATATTGAAAATTTAGAAAACATATTCTCTAGAGAACTATACGGTTTTGCTACTCCGTTTGAAACTGCTGGAGAAAGAGAAGTCGCTTTAATTAGAGATAACACAAAAGCGAAATATATCCGGCTAAGCCAGATTGATACTTCCTATAAATTTCCTAGTGACCCATATCATATTAGATGCACAAGTATCACTATAGATGACGCGCTTAATCTCATAAACGATTTTATAAATGATGAACAAGCAGAGTTATTTGTCTCTGTCTTCCATAGCTATGATTTATTCACTTCTTCTAGCATCGATAAATTAGAAGAATTATTACAAATATTAGATAAAAATAGGGATATTGTAAAGGTTATTCCTTTAAAAGAGGTTATTGATCTAATTGGATAATATAGTCGACGATATCTTCGTAGAATTCTTTTTCATGTGATACCAAGATGATCGTTCCTTCATATTCATTTAATGCTTCTTTAAGCGATTCTTTCGCGACGACATCTAAATGGTTGGTCGGTTCATCAAGGACAAGAACATTGCTTTTAGCGATCGTTAATAAACATAATCTCGATTTAGCTTCTTCTCCACCACTTAATTCTTTTAATGGCTTAATTGCAAGATTAGACTTAACTCCGCATCTAGATAGCATATTTCTAATTTCACTGATTTTAAGCGAAGGATATTTGCTTTCAACTAGTTGCACTGGGGTAATTGATAAATCGGGATTTTCTGTTTGTGAGAAATAACCTACTTTAATTCTATCATTGAACTCAAATGAACCGCCTAAAGATGGAATGATATTTAACAACGTTTTAATCAATGTCGATTTACCAATGCCGTTTTTACCAATGACGGCAATTCTATCCCCTTGTTTAAGAGAAAAAGAAATTGGGGCTAATAAAGGTTTTTTATAGCCAATCACTAAATCATTAACTTCTAATATATCTTTACCGACATCACCAGCATAAGGGAAACGGAAGAAAACTTTGTTCGTATCGTTACTTGGAGGAGCAAGTCTTTGTAGATGCGATAATCTCGTTCTTCGACTTTTAGCCGCTCTCGCGCTTGTGGCTCTTACGATATGAGAAGCGATGAATTGCTCTTCTTTTTTAATATATTTCTGCTGCGCGGCGTAATCCTTTTCATATTGGTCTTTTCTAATCACAGATTGTTCTAAAAAATAATTATAATCACCTTTGTATCTTTCGATTTTTCGGTTAGAGAGATGAAAGACGACATTTGCAATATTCTTTAAGAATTCTTCATCATGAGAGACCACGAGATATGCTTTTGGATAATTCTTTAAATATTCGGTAAGCCAGGCGACATGTTCGACATCTAAATAGTTTGTCGGTTCATCTAATAGCAATACATCATTTTGTTCTAGAAGCATCTTTGCTAAATAGACTTTTTCTCTTTGTCCTGAACTCAGTTCAATTAGTTTAGAAGATAGTTTCTCATTTCTAATCCCTAAACCGACTGTAATCTTTTTAATCGAAGTTTCAATTTCATAGAAATTGTTTCTTAATAAATATTCGTTAATTTGTTCCGCTTCTGATAGATATTCTTCATAATGAGGGTCAGAAAAATCACTTCCTTTGATATATAACTCATTCATCTCTTTTTCTTTTAAGAATAAGTCTTTATATATTTCAGAAAGAAACTCAAAAACTGTAAAGTTATCATTCACTTTATAGTGTTGATCTAAATATGAATATGTAACATGTGGGGTCCATTCCACCTTTCCTCTATCAGGGACGAGCTTATGAGTCAAGATGTCGATAAATGTTGTTTTCCCACATCCATTTTGGCCCACAAGTACAGCGTGGTCTTCGCTATTCAGCTGAAAAGAAACTTCATCATAAAGCTCTTTGTCGTAATAATTAAATTTTAGTCCAGTGACTTTAACCAAACTCATATTTTTTATTATATAGATATTAGCCTATATAGGCTATCAGTTTTGTGAACTTACTCGGCAGTTGAATAGTCGAGGATTCCCATTCGGTGTACTAAAAATATTATCTATATTTTATTATTGTTGTTCTAATGATTTTTGTCTTATTTCTAGATAATAGTTTTCAATTCTTTCTCTCGCTCGGACGTAATATTTCTCTAACCCTGGATCAAACTGTTTTCCCATGCTTTTGATGATGATGTCATTAGCCTCTTCAAAAGAAAATTCTTCTTTATAAACGCGTTTACTCACTAAAGCATCATAAACATCGGCAATAGCCATAATGCGTGCTTCTAATGGTATTTCTTCCCCTTTTAAACCATTTGGATAGCCTTTTCCGTCCCATCTTTCATGATGATAATGGGCAACATTAATGGCAATTTGTTCAAACTGCTTATCCATCGTGTCAGATAATATGTTATTGACAATCTCTGCGCCATTAGGGGCATGCGCTTTCATCAAAGAATATTCTTCAGGGGTGAATTTGCCTGGCTTTCTTAGTATTGCATCATCTACAGAAATCTTACCTAGATCATGCATTGGTGCGGCTTTAATCACATGACGATAGAATGATGTATCCATATTAAGCAAAGGATCTTTTATCATCTCTTCTACCAAAAATCTCACCACGTCACTAGTTCTTTTAATATGTCCACCTGTAGAATTGTCTCGTCCTTCAACCATTGTTGCCATTCCAAGAACTAATTTATCTTGTAATGCAACTTCGCGTTTTTTAATGATATAGAAAACATAAAAGAAGACGATTTGAGTCATCGCGATTAAAGATAATCCAAGAACGATGCCAATGACGATTTCTGAATCTTTGATACTATTTGCCGTGCTCACAATCTTAAATAACCATGAACCAATTGAATAAACAATTAAAAGGAATAAACCAAACAAGGCAATCATTGAATGCCCAAACTGTCTTGTTTTATCTTTTTTCATTAATAAGCCATAATATCCGAGTCCTATTAACGACCATACGACAAATATCAAAAGCGATTCTCTAGATAAAAAGTCTGCAGTAATAAAACTATTAGTTGCCACAAATATGGAAAACATTACCCCAAAGATAATTCCAAGGATACCACTTGCAAATCCCTCACTTTTTCTATCTTTTCGTGACTGAGCTAAAGCGATAACTGATATATAAGTATAGACGATAACTCCACAGAAAGTATTAATATCAACAATCCAACTGATTAATACCCTACCAAAAAACAGCATTAACGATGTAATAAGAGTAATGAAGATAATGGTGTTTATAGGGTTACCGTTTTTATCTAATTTTTTAAACCATGGAAGGAAGATACCATCTTCTGACATTGAATGAATGAGATTAGATAAAGCGAGCATGTTACCAATCAAGCTAGTCATGATAATCGCTAGTAAAGCAATCACAAACATCACTAGCCCTGGTATTCCTAGATAACGATGCATAACATAAAAAGCAGGGATTGCATCTAAACCAGATAGGGAAGATGAACTGGTCAAATATTCATACCAGTTAGAATATTCATCAGGAAAAACACTGATAGATAATTGGCAAATAAGAATATAAATAAGCGCGCTCACTACAACGGAAGCAAACAGTACTTTAAATACATTGCGGTGACGGAATTTAAAATTGTTTGAAGAATGAGAAATGTTTTCAAAGCCGATGAAAGCCCACGGCATCATTCCGACCACTCCAATTACTTGGCTAAATTCGTTATTGCCATTAGGAGCAAAACCAGGTTTATAAGAATCAATTCCCCCTTTGTGCATGATAGATGAAATTATGAATCCCGCGATAATTAAGGAGATGAATATTAATGCTAAACCACTTTGAATGCCATATGTTATTTTTCTTTTAATCAAACATAATCCAGCAAAAAGTAATAGGAAGAATAAAGATAACAGTATTTCTCCTAGCCAAATATCGTATCCCCCAATTACATAATGGAAGCCAAATTGAAATGTGCTACCAAATATATAACGGGCAAACAAAGAAAAAGAAGATACATTGGCCCATAATATTGCTGCGTAAGTAATGATCAAAAACCACGAGACTAAAAAAGCATGGTCCCCACCTAAAGCGTGCTTAGCGTATGTATAAATACCGCCGTTAGAATTTGGGTAACGGTTCATCATATAGTGATAGTTATACGCTACTACCAGCATGATGAGCATACCAATAACAATACCAATGATACTGCCAAGCGGACCGCCTTTACTTAAAAAAGAACTGCCCGTAATAACAAATGAGCCCCACCCTATAGCAGTGCCAATAGATAAGGAAAAGGCCCCCAATATTGATAATGATTTATTTTTTGATTGTGTATTCATTTTCTATATCTATAAAATCAATACTTAATAATTTTAGGCATACATGAATCGACTTCTTCCTTTGGAATAGAGAGGAAAATATTAACGAGTTCTTCATCAAACATCGTTCCTGCGCCTTGTTTTATTTCTTCCATCGCTTCTTCATAGCTTTTTTTCTTGCCTAATATCAATAGGGAATAATGGTCAGCAATCGCGAGCATCTTGCTTGGATAAGGAATAGAATCGCCGGTCTTAAAGTAATAGCCTTCACCATTAATTCTTTCGTGATGATATAAAATCCAGTCAGAAACATAATCAAATGAATTGATTGGTCTTAACAACCTGACACCGATTTGCGGATGAGTTTTCATCACTTCCATTTCTTCCTCTGATAAATCGCCGAGTTTGCTTAATATTTCTTCTGGAACATTTAAAATACCAATATCATGAAGAAGAGCGGCAAATTCAAGACTGATTAAACTATATTCTGCTTTAATATGACGCGGTAAATACTTATACAAAAGTGTAATTAAGTTTTTAACATGTAAACTATGTCCTTGCATCGTTTTATCACGTGAATCGATAACGCTCACTAAGACTTGGGCAATTTCTAACGACCTCGTCTTTGATGTTTTGATTAATCGGCTTAATAAGAGTATTACCACACTGACAAATAAGCTACCAAAGAATAATATTAGACCTGTTAATAAAATTGGATCGGCAGCGATAGCCACATAGATATATCCCACCAAGAAGAAAATAAGTAATAATAAACCAATAGTCATTAACACTTTGTCGCGCTTAATGCCGCCTGAAATGACATCCCTCATTCTAAACATGAAGATTATATAGAAGACAACATTAGCCACCATAATGCAGGCGCCTAACAAAATAATGACAAGAGTAAATATATTAATTGGTTCCATGTTTTTCCTTACTTTTAATACCTTCTTTTTCCATAGCAATGATATTATACAACTTTAAAATTATAATTAGTTGATTTTATCAATTGCTTTAACCATTTCTTCCATATTATAAAAGTCGTTATATCTTAGTGTTGCGTCAACACTGACACCATCTTCGACACCTTGATATGTTTTTTTGCTTTCATCGAATAAGACGAGATGTTCATTAGATGAATGGACATAGCCCATACCGTTAGAGAGATAATTTTGACCGACGACGCATTCACCACCGCCAGATTTCGCACCGAGTATTTTCACTCCGCATTGGTTTTGGCTAATGATTGGGAAAGCATTACCGCATGAGAACGATTTTGGTGAAGTGAGAATATAGAACTTATATTTATTCCCGTACGCATCGCTTTCATCGAATTTGCCGTCATTATTAGTGTCGACACTTGTCACACATTTACTAACGATATTAGTTAATCCATTTAATAGATAGAACGTACCTTTATTATCTTTAGATAATAAAGCGAGAAGTTTTCCCATAATCGCGACATAACCGCCACCGTTAAGAGAATCATCGATGATGACTTTAGTGACTCCACCATGCTTATCAATAGCTCTTAATTTTTCCACGAAATAGAAGAATGAATCATGTTTTGCTAATGTCGCATCATCTTTAGGAGTGCCATCCGGTTTAAAGGCTTTATCATAAGCATCAAAACTATCAAAACCAAAATAAGCAGTTTTGCCATCCGCAGAATAAATTAACGCGTCATTAATACCGTCTTCAAAACCATTCGCTTTAAGGAATTTTTCTCTTTGATCGTTTAATGCATTAGATAATAAAGTTCTTTCGGTGTTAAAAACTGAAGTTGTCGCGCCAGGAACATCGACGTTTCCATTAGATTCAACCCATGGGTTATCGCCGAGAATTACGCGGCCAGTATGATTATCGCTGAGCATGAAGAATGCCTGCGCGTATGCCGCACCACGCACTGCAGAGTTTTCATCGATGAATTTATCATATAAGCCATAAAGCTTATAATAATCGAGCATGGAAGTCACACCCCATGTTCTTTGTAAGCCGTAATAATTATTCATCGATAAAACTAATTCTGAACGATGATATTTACGGAGATATAAAGGCATGAGAGGTCTACCTGCAGCATCCTTCTCTTTCACCTTATCACTGATATAATCACCCATTTGTCCAAGAGGAGTATACATATCATCACCATCGGTGACATTAGCTTTTGATATATCATCCGCTTCATTGAATTCGTATAAATACGTGTAATTGAAGAAGAAATCATGACCAGTTAATTCATGGTACAAAGTATGCATCATGCTAAATGGGAAATAATATTTGTCATTTTCATTAATTACTTCAAATTCTGTATCCGCATATGAAATAAGAGGATCGCGTTTACTAGGAGTGTCGATTGTTGAATTGACAATCTTTGTACGTATGTTTAAGGAATATTTGGAATAATCTTTTCTTCCTTCGATATATCCTTCTAAATCACCTTTATAGGTGAATGTCTTATTTTTCGTATCAATTGTTGAAGAAAACACGGTCACATTGTTACTAATGACATTCCAAGTGTTTTTATCGCCATCGATATTAACGACATTAACTGTGTTCTTTTTATCCTTATAGAAACGTCCATATAATCCTGATAAATCATCTAAGGTGACATAAGGAACGAAATATTGGCCTTTAATGAAACTAAAAGAAATGTCTCCTAATTTATATTTGTCTTCTGATAAATCAGGATCAAGATAAGAATTATCGCTGTTAAATAGGCGGTACACTTTGATCGTTTTTTCTTCTAATCTACTTTCAGGAATAGTAGAAGATGAGGAAGGAACGATACTGCTACTCTCGCTGCTAGAAGGTTCTATACTTGAACTAGAAGGAACGATACTTGAGCTACTCGAACTTGAACTAGTAGGATTAACAACCGCACAAGCAGAAATGACTAGTAAACTAGATACCGCTAATAATATTATTCTTTTATTTTTCATAATCGGCCTCCAATAATAATATTTATTATATATAAATTTTTAATATTGAAGTTATAGAATGATTATTCTTGAGTGATGACGAAGAAGTTATTATTTATTGATATCGACTTCTGGGCCGTTGTTATTAATATCAATCTCGTTATCCACTTCTTCTTGGGCTTGATTGTTATTATTAACATGCTCATTATTAACATCTTGTAATAACGCATCTCTAAAATCTTGTTGAGCTTGATTAACAGGGTCACCACCAGCAAAGCGATATTCTAAGCTAGTTTCAAAATTATTAGTGTTCAACTGTTCAATTCTTTCATCGTAATATTCCTTAGGAATTAAACCTTGGTTATATTCTTTAGAAAGTTGGTCCTTCAAGTTATTGACTTCATTTTGACGGACGCGCTTATAATCCTGAGCTTCATTTTGTAATCTTTGATCTTTGTTTTTGATGCCAAGAGCTTGTTTACTGTTCATCGTTTGGGTGAGGTTATCCATGCTCTTATTGAATAATTCATCGCGTTCAAAGATTTCTTTATTGATGAGGATTTTACCACTATTGGGGTCTAAAACTACTTTCGCGTAGTTCGCGTATTTACCACGTCGATAAGTCCCATTGATTTCATCAGCTTTTTTACACTCTGCATTATAGACATCTTTAGCTTGGTTGAGTTCGCCGTTGATGGTATTGACAGTCTTGATATAACCGTCAATCTCATCAACCAAATTAACACGGGCTAAATCCTTGCCAGTTAAGTGTTGAATCAATCCTCCATTTTCATCAAGAACGCCATCTCTATGTTTTTCTTGTCGGTAAATATCGACATATCTTTTTAAATTTGCAAGTTTAGCAATCTTTTCATCTTCACTTGCCGCCTTATGATAATCTTCTAAGCCACTAAGAATATTTTTGTATCTCGTCGATGTGCCCATAATTGGTTTATTACTCTTCGCGCGTCTAAGGAGATCACCGCTTTCATTAAGCTTTGCTTTTAAGGCATTCTCAGAAATGACGATGTTTTTCTTGAGTTTGGTATCGACCTGCGCTGGTTTAGCCAAATTTTCAGCGAGCAATTGGACTTTATTAAAAATATTAGTAGAATTATACGCTAATTTAGCAAATGGAACTTTTTCCCACTGATCCTTTGGAACGATGACGATATATGGCTCTACGTTATCCGCGGTCGTTTTAATATCATCTTCTTTTTCATAAAGTTTTCCTGCTTTAATTGCCTCTTGTAACTGTTTTGTTCTATTCCAAGCCGCATTGATTTCTTCACTTTTTAAACCATAACCGATTAATGTCGCTTTTAAGGGTCCTTCTTCAAGCGCCATAACGCTTACCGCCGTTTCTTCGTCGATAACCCTTAAATGGTTTAAGCCTTGCCATTGATTAAGTGTTCCATCCATGTTGACATCCTCTTTAAAGAAGGATGAATCATTATCGATACCTTGTACACCGATAAGTTTCTTTGTCACTGGATCAAAGTTATAGAACATATTTCCTTCGTGACGGTCAACATTGCCGCAGATGTAATCCAAGATTTGAAGATTCGCCATCGACTGTTTTCCTGTAGGGGTGTCATAGTTTTCTATGCTCATCTCACGCATCTCATCTTTAATCGCTAAATTATCTGGGTCTTTGCCTTTGGCAAATTCCATAAATGTTCCTTCGATTAAAACTTTTTGACCGTTGATTTCTCTTTCAATAGTAATTGGTCGAGCCTTAGCAAGAGAATCATCTTTTTCTAATAGGTGAGCAATACCGCTCATTGCACTATTTCTTTTATCGATGTTATCTCCATCGGCTAATTGTAGAGTGTCAGTATTGATGAAACGGGAAACATTAAGTGGTTCTAATTTTTTGACTAATTCACTATAAGCGGCAGTAAAATCTGATTCTCCATGATATTTTTGGAACAATTCCATCGAATCATCTGGAACATAATTTTGTTCTAAGAACGTGTCTAAAGCTTCTTGAGAGAAATTTCCATTTTCAATGAAATCGCCAAGGAGAATTCTCATAGTCGCTTCAAAACCGGCGGGATTATTTAACGATCTAAAATAATCGGCATATTTTGGATATCTTTTCGCGATATCTTCGATGACATTACTATAATCTTGGTTAGGGGTATAGTTAGATGTTGGGGTGAAAACACCGTCTACTTTCTCTCCATCGAAATTAAGTGTTAATTTAGTTCTAGAACTCAAATTGCCACCGACTTGTTTCATCTCATCATCAGTCACTGGGATTGGTTTAGAACGGAAATTTTCCATCGCTTCTTCTAAACTGATGTCTTTAGTGATATCAATATTTTGATATTCCACGAAAGCTGGGGTTAAAAAATCATTATTGATATCATCCGCTAAACGACGACGTATACTCGCGAGAGGATCGTTTTCATCTAATGGAAGATCTTTAAACTTGTTATAGCCTTCTATCGATTTAGCAAATAAATGTTCAATTTCTTTATAATCCTTTTCGGAATTTAGCACCTTAAAAGTACCTTCTTTAGTGAGAGTGGTATATTCATCCAAACGATTCACTAATTCACGTAGATTGTCTGAGAACTCTTTCCATTCAGGTGCAGAACTTTGTTTTAAGGTATTAACTAGTGTTTTAATAATCCCTTGATAATAACCGTATTTCATAATATGACCTCCTATGTCCTATGCATTTATTATAAATAGGTGAATGCCACAAATGTGCAACATAATTGAATAGAAAAATAAAATCTTCGATATTATTAAACTCATTATTTGCCATTTCCTAGCTGACAACTTGGCTTAATGATTCTTTGAATTCTATGAATTCATTTTCAATATTATTACTCATATTTACGCTTTCATTTTATTGTACACTTATTCTACACTTTATTACCTAATTTATAATATTTATTACGCCATTATTACGCCAATTTTATTATAATTTTTTGTCTAAAATAACAAAAAATCCTTGAAACTGTATCAAGGATTCTAAATTAGGTTTACCTTATTTAATACATCGAGACCTTTAAGTGGATTATAGACCCCTATAGATTCAGGTACATTAATGCTGTATACTCTCGTAAATACATGCCTCTTCTCATCTCATCACTATCTCTATATAGTTCATGTTTTGAATATATAGATAATATATCTTGAATTTTTACCCATCTAGGTTGTGAACCTACTCAGTAGTTGAATAACCGAGCATCTGGGTTACATATTGTTGGATGATATCTTCCAATATATATCCATCTGGGTAGTTCCTACCCGATATCCCTACGTTACCAGCTTTGCCGTTCCAATTAATATAATCTTCATTTAAAAACTGATCCGTTACAGGAATATATTCTCTTCTTGGGTTAGATAATCCTTTAATAGGCATATCAAAATCTAAAGAGAAGTTTTGTCGATATAATCTCATGATGTTATAAGCTCCAACTGCATCTGCATTATAGATATCGTTACCCTCTATAAATAAACCGCGATATTTTCTTTTCGATTTATCATAATAATCTTTTGATACTAGTAATGATTTAGGAGAACATCCTGAAGAATATGCTTCATCGATGATAATTAGTTCAATTCCCACTTGTTTTAACTTATAAGAAAGATATTCATAGATTCTAGCAAAACATATAGCTCTCATATTCTGGTTATATCTGTGCTTATCTTTGTTAGAGTTAAACTCTTTCTTTTGATGAAGAATACCCGAGACATCTCCAATGATCACTTTAGAGATATCGTTCTTAGAGCAGTAACTAACAATATATCTAGATGCACGATGGAGGATGAGATTAATCCTCTTGTTTTTAAGTTCATATAAATGTTTAATCCTTTTAGTAGAGACTCCTTTCTTATGTTTGGGATAACATTTATCAAACTTAGACTGATAATAAGCAATCCTTTTAGAGAAATAATAAGAAGTGTTTTTAATAGAAGCTCCTGAGACAATAAATGAAGATCCGTTATTGTCATAGACTGTTAGCAGGTTCTTACTTCCAATATCAATGCTTATATAATGCTTATTATCTTTTTTTTAACGGCTTAACTTCTTCTTCATAGATGATATAGACTTTATATCTATTCTTATCCATATATACGAATTCGACTTGTTTAATAATAGAGAAAGTTCTTTTTAGAGGAATATAGAAGAAGTCTTTCTTTATGTTATATTTCTCTTTTAGATGCTCTTTAAGTCTACTAGGAATAGAAAAGCGGATTTGATTACTAGTAACCTTAATAGAGTTTTGAAGATACTTAAAAGAAGTATGAGAGCCATATTTCCTATAATAAGGAGACTGTGGTTCTCCTTCATATTCTTTTAAGTGTCCCTTCTCTTTCCTATATTCATATCTACTTTTAAGAGTGAAGTAACTCTTCCAAGCTTCACTTAGTCTAGCAAGGACATCTTGACTAGTTTGAGCAGGTAATGACTTATACCAGATATTATCCTTTAATCTTTTCTTTTGATCATACCAATCTGGCATTATCTCAAATCCAAGAGACTTATATTCTTTTCTCTCATAATTACCAACATTGAAGAGCTTACCGGCAGCATAAGAGAGATGTCCAAGGATGATAGACATCGTCTCATTTACTCTTAATTCAAATTGGTAAGTTAGTAGCATAATCTTCCTATTTATATTATATCAAATAAGTGGAGTTTACTCCACTTAATATTTATATTGTTACAACATATTTTAATCACATATGGTGATGATTATAATCTTAACAGCCAAGACTCATTTTCATCTCGGCAGTTGAACAACCGAGGATTCCCATTCGGTGTCCTAAAATATCTGACTCAAATAATGAATGTGCCTTTCTTTTGCTCTGTTCATCAATAGGGCCCAATCCACCTTCTATCCATTTTAGAAAATCTTTATTGTTTTTATTTAGTAGAATAAGACCTAGTTTTTTAATACCCGTCTCATCTATAACATCATTAAGATACTTTTTGCCATCACCAGAATACAATTTCAGTTGTCTACAATTTGTATACAACTACAAAAACCCCGATTTGTATCAGGGATTATATACGATTCGAAATGGTTTTACTACTAAATAGTAGGATTATCAACATGTCCCACAAATATTGGCGTGCCATTAATATCTCTAATTATATAAATAAAAGGTTGATTGAGTTTCACATCAAGAGTGTCGTTCCTCATTGGGGCAGCAGCTCCACCTGCGCCAAAAGAGGCCATAGCAACACTTTTAACGATTGAACCATCTTCATTAAATTCTACTTCATTCTTCTGCTTAATCTTTTGGATATAGATGTTATAGTCATCAAGCTTCTCGTCATCGAAAGCATTTTTGAAGGAATCAATGTTAGGATTATAGATATCTCCGAAGCCTAAATTATCTAAACATTTTTGAAAATCGACATCTGATTTTGTCGTAAATTTTGGAGTCGATAAATTTACCATGATATAGTCATGTCGTTCGCTCTTGACGATATTCTCTTCTTTTTCTTCAAAGATATTCACATCCTTAGTGAGATCAAAAATATTATCTTCAACTTTTTTAGGGACTAAATATGTGACCGAGGCTCTTCTCGAAAAATAATAGTCTTTCACTGAAATATAAGAACCATAATCATAATATGATTGACTTAAATACGAATGGTTCATATATGTAGCTTTGACCGTTTTATCGCTAGAGAGATAAAAATCATCTTTGATATTATTCTCAGATAGATATTTCTCTGCCCACGCATTTTTGAAATAAAGAGTCGAGAATAAATATAATTGGGTTTCGTCATTCATTTCTAAGAATTTATCATCAATAAATCCATTAGAATTGACGGCTTGATTCACCCATTCCACCATCTTATTTGCTTCGGATTCAAAGTTAATCTGATAAGCTTCACAATATAGTTTAGTTAAACTATTTACAAATTCTTGGTTATAGTTGAATTCATTATTGAAGAACGCAGAATTTTTAAGTTGAATCGTCGATTCATCACTAGCAAAGGAATTGGATTTCATGACTTTGTCATAGAAGGCAACCCTACTACTCTCATTGAGCCCTAAAAGGGTGTTGAATTTCTCTTTCAATTCTTCTCTACTAGTCGCATTAGTCATCTCGTTTATCACTGAATATAATCCCACGACAGAATAAGACATATTGTCCTTTTTAGAAGTATCCACTAATGAATGATATGTGAGATTAGAGAAATTGTTATATGCCTCTTTTTCTTCTTCACTAATTTTAAACACTAATGGTCCACTACCATCAGGGTAAGAAACAGTATTTAATTTCTTGAATGTATTTGATTCCGCAATTCTAATCTCATTTAATGAATATCGTCTGTTATACGATTTAACGCTTTCTTTTGTTCTTAATGAAGAAATAAATAATGCCCCTGCTGGAACCGCAATGATGATGAATATAATGGAAAAAGTGATGGCTAAACGCATTTTCGCGGGGTGGATTTTATGCTTAGCTTTCTTAGTATTAGCTTCAAGCTGAGTTACATCAAAATTTAGTTCAACATTAGAAGAAGCTTCAAAATCTCTTTTAAATTGTTCTTTTAATTCGTCCATCGTTATTTACCTCCATAGTAATCACGAAGTTTTTTAATTCCGCGTTGATACTTTGAGGAAACTTTTGCAGTAGTATAACCATAAGACTTTGCAATTTCTTTAAAAGAGAATTCATAAATGAGATGAAATACTAAGAATTTGTATTCCTCTTCATCCAAGGCATTTTTGAATTTCTCTAGATAGATTGAAACGCTTTCTTCATCATTTTTCCCTTCGATATTGTCGGAATAAGAGAGATGGTTTTTTGTTTGGTTATAACGGTTGATTGATAGATTCTTTGCGGTGACGAGCAAAAAATATTTAAGCTTGCTTTCACTCATGAAATCCCTTCTTCTCTCATACATTTTGAGGAATGTCTCGTTAACGATATCTTTTGCTTCGTCTTCGCTTTTTAATATGTCGAAGGAAACATAATAGACAAGATAACGATATTTCTCAAAAACGAGATTAAAAGCTTTGTTCATCTCCTCTACGGAAGTTGAGCATAGTTTTTTTAAAACCGAATAACCAATTCTTTCCATCTTTATTAAATAAAACAATTTAATCAATTGATTTTGTCGTTTTTCTTATTTTATTAATCTATATCTTTAATAATATGACTTTTTAGTAATGTATACAAAAAGTACATCAATATCAAAATTAAATAATTATAAATAAAGATCTTTTGCTTTTAGTTGTCGTTAATTTCTTTAATTAATAGCTTCTTAAAACCACTTGTAGGAAGAGGTTTTGATAAATAAAAGCCTTGAACATAATCGATATTAAGGGATTTTAAAAAGTCATATTGCGCTTTATTTTCAACCCCTTCACAAACCACTTCAACTTTTAACGATTTAGCGATATCTCTAATTGCTTTAATGATTGATTTTGTTCCAAGTGATGAATCAAAATTCTTCATAAAAATCATGTCGATTTTCAAGACATCAAAAGGAATGACAGAAAGCATATTTAAAGTCGAATAACCGCTCCCGAAATCATCAATCTCGATTTTAAAACCGGCTTTTCTTACTTCATTAATGCGAGCGATTAATTGTCCACTATTTTTAGCATAAGCACTTTCAGTGATTTCAATATTTATTAGTTGGGGATCGATATCGTTTTCTTTTAAAGTATTATTCATCTTTTCAAGTAATAATGGGTCATAAAAATCAACGCGTGAAAGATTGACAGATATGTTGGGGGTTTTATCTCCATATATCACTTTTAATTCTTTCAATAATTTAGCAACTTGCTTAAAAACATATCTATCAAGTTCTTCAATGAGACCATTATTTTCAAATAACGGAATAAAATCACCTGGACTAACAAAACCGAATCTAGGTGAATTCCATCTCACTAACGCTTCTGCGTGATCTAAAATTGGTTTTTCATTCTTAATGTTATATTTTGGTTGGAGATATATTTCAAATTCTTCATTTTTAATGGCTTCATCAAATTCGTTAATTAATTCTTGATTGTATAATTCTTGTTTATGTTGAATTTCATCATAAAACGCTACCGATTCTGTTTCGATATTTAAAATAGAAAGACATGTGTTCATCGCAATTTGAATTAAAGTGTTAATCGTTAATTTTTTATTGATATTTTGATAAACGCCAAGCTTTACTTTAGTTTTTAATTCTTTTAATTCATCAGTGATAATAATTTTACGTATTTGTTGAATAATCCAACTATAGTCTTTTTGAGAAGGAATAATTAGATAAAATAGGTCCGCGTGACTTCTGGCTGCAAAACCACCATTAGATGCAGCAATATCTAATAAAGCGCTAGCCATCCCTTTTAATAACGCATAGCATCTTTCTCGAGGATATAGTTCAGAAAGAATGGAATAATTAGATAACCTTAAGGCAATCATATCATATTCAATATCGTTATTTAGTAGTTCAGATGCATACAAAATGAAGAAATCGGTGTTTAATAAGCCTGTTACTTCATCTTCTCTAGTCTTCTTAATTATTAAGTTTTTGCGATGCAAAGAGATGACGTTTTCAATTCTTGCTTCAATCACTTTTTCAGATTCAAAAGGTTTAACAATGAAATGAGCGGCTCCTAATGACAAGCATTCAACTTCTAATTTTTTATGTCTAGTGACGATAATGATTGGAATATCTTTAATATCCGGATTATCTTTTTTTGATTGAAGGAATTTAATTCCTTTTTCTGAATTAGAAGCAATATCTAAAATGATAATGGAAATAATATTCTTATTTTTTAATAAAGTTTTATACCCTTTGTCGGTATCTATTTCATTGATGAAGGAATATGAAGAAGGATTAAGGGCAGCTTTCAAAAAAGGCAAATCTTCTTTAGATTCGTCCACTACTAAGACTGTGTTTTTAATCTGTTTTTGAATTCTTTCGTCTAAATTATTCGCCATCTTTAATATATTATTAAATAATTTTTTTATGACGTCCACGATAAAAATGAATAATCACATTTCCATATATGTTTTTACTCAATGAACGGATCGAATGACTATAGTTCTTATGCGTGTGCTACTTTAAGCATCGTTTCTAATCTAATTTTAAAAGTTTCGATATAGTATTTTTTTCTTATATCACTCATTATTTCAACACCATTGAAAGATGAAGGAATATCATTTATCAAATCTTCTATCTCATTTAGTTTTTGTTCTACCAGTTTATAAACTTTATGAATTGATTTTAAAAGATCTGCATTTTTAATTTTAAGAATATCTTCATTGCGTATTCTTTTTTCCTTATCGTCTTCGTAAGCAGTGACACCATTTAATGCACTGCTCAAAAGTTTTTCTTTATCGGACATTATTTCTTTTATTCTTTCATCACTTGTTTTGCCGTAGAAACAATTTCCGCAATCATAGACTGGTGATAATTGATAAGTATTATCTATTTTATTCTTTACAACGCCCCAATTATCCTCGTTTCTATCGTTGTTGTTTATTAACATATCAATAATTACAACATCCCAAAATCTTTCTTTAGCATTTTTAATATTTTTCAAAACGCTATTCTGTTCTAACTGAAGAATAATCTCATTAATATTAGAAGCTGACAAAGATAACTCTTCATCTTTTTCCATTAATGCTGGATTCGTGTCGTTTCTAAGAGCTGTGTATGGAATTAACAGTTCATTTTTATCATCTTTAATAAAATCTTTACAGGCACATACAACCTTATATCTTTTGCCATCAAAGCAAACACCTAAAATAGTCTCATGAACATCATATCCAAGAATTCTATAAATATTACTTCCTATATATTCGCTTAACGGTGATGTGACATATGACAAACCCTTGACATTATTCATGCCGATAGTGTTTTTAGGAAATTTAAGAAACCAAAATTCATTGTTAAATATAATTCCCTTCTTTTCTCCTGCTCTACCACCATATTCAAGATTACGAGAACTTAATTTAGCATCGCTAAAATCTATCATTTTTGTCATAAGCAATATCTCCTTGTAAGTTTTTTCCACTCACTCTCGCGAATGATGTGATGTGTGGTTTCTTTTTTTCCTTGTGAATCAATTGCGTCTGCTAAATTCATATAAAGTCCATAGTCATCTAAAATATCGGCCACTTCGGCTTGGTCTATTAAATCTTGCATAGTTTTTGACACTTCAAAATCAATCTCAATATCGTTATTGATAAAATGGTATTTACGATTTCTATAAACATCTTCAAGAATTAGATTAGAAATGTATTTATTGACATTATCAACTTCACTAATCTTATGCATCAACAGTCTATCATCTTTCCTAATTCGAACTTTGATGTCTTTATAGTTGCTCTTTACAAATTCGTTTATGTATTTTTGCTGATCAAACATTTCTGAATCCTCGATAATATGATATTACATATGGGTACAAATGTAAATGTTTACTTCAGTAATACCGAAAGTATCGCATATCACAGTTAACTTAAAACATAAAAAGCCTATAAAAAGAAAGAAGAATGAGGATTTTGTCACTCATTCTTCGTGTACGTTAATTATGTCCCTGAGCGAAGAGTCATGCATATTTTTCAATTGAATATATTATCTTTTTTATATCTTCATTAACTATTAATGACTTGCTTTTAATTTCATCAGGTACATAATTATCGCCCTTATTTATACAAACATAAAAAGCCTTATCAAACTGATACGTCATTCTGATAAAAGGATATTTAATAATTACAGGAGTATTCCAGCCAACACCCAATTCAAAAAATAGAATTTTCTTATCCTTGTTATCTTCTATAAATTTTTGATAATTTTTAGCAGCTTTATGCCATCCATCATCTTCAACAAATGTATCATCGCATCTTAGATTTGTCGTCATCTCTTTTCCGCATATAGGACATTTAGGACACCGAATGTGAATCCTCGGTTGTTAGATTCCCGAGATGAAAATGAGTCTTTGTTGTTAAGATTATAATCGTCACTTTATGTGATTAAAATATGTGGTAATAATATAAATATTAAGTGGAGTAAACTCCACTTATTTGGTATAATATAAATAGGAAGAGAATATGCTACTAACTTACCAATTTGAATTAAGAGCAAACGAGTCGATGTCTATTATATTAGGACATCTCTCTTATGCTGCTGGTAAGTTATTCAATGTTGGTAATTATGAGAGAAAAGAATATAAGTCTCTTGGATTTACTTCTATTCCAGATTGGTATGATCAAAAGAAAAGATTAAAGGATAATATCTGGTATAAATCATTACCTGCTCAGACTAGTCAAGATGTCCTTGCTAGGCTAAGTGAAGCTTGGAAGAGTTACTTCACTCTTAAAAGTAGATATGAATATAGGAAAGAGAAAGGACACTTAAAAGAATATGAAGGAGAACCACATTCCCCTTATTATAAGAAAGATGGCTCTCATACTTCTTTTAAGTATCTTCAAAACTCTATTAAGGTTACTAGTAATCAAATCCGCTTTTCTATTCCTAGTAGACTTAAAGAGCATCTAAAAGAGAAATATAACATAAAGAAAGACTTCTTCTATATTCCTCTAAAAAGAACTTTCTCTATTATTAAACAAGTCGAATTCGTATATATGGATAAGAATAGATATAAAGTCTATATCATCTATGAAGAAGAAGTTAAGCCGTTAAAAAAAAGATAATAAGCATTATATAAGCATTGATATTGGAAGTAAGAACCTGCTAACAGTCTATGACAATAACGGATCTTCATTTATTGTCTCAGGAGCTTCTATTAAAAACACTTCTTATTATTTCTCTAAAAGGATTGCTTATTATCAGTCTAAGTTTGATAAATGTTATCCCAAACATAAGAAAGGAGTCTCTACTAAAAGGATTAAACATTTATATGAACTTAAAAACAAGAGGATTAATCTCATCCTCCATCGTGCATCTAGATATATTGTTAGTTACTGCTCTAAGAACGATATCTCTAAAGTGATCATTGGAGATGTCTCGGGTATTCTTCATCAAAAGAAAGAGTTTAACTCTAACAAAGATAAGCACAGATATAACCAGAATATGAGAGCTATATGTTTTGCTAGAATCTATGAATATCTTTCTTATAAGTTAAAACAAGTGGGAATTGAACTAATTATCATCGATGAAGCATATTCTTCAGGATGTTCTCCTAAATCATTACTAGTATCAAAAGATTATTATGATAAATCGAAAAGAAAATATCGCGGTTTATTTATAGAGGGTAACGATATCTATAATGCAGATGCAGTTGGAGCTTATAACATCATGAGATTATATCGACAAAACTTCTCTTTAGATTTTGATATGCCTATTAAAGGATTATCTAACCCAAGAAGAGAATATATTCCTGTAACGGATCAGTTTTTAAATGAAGATTATATTAATTGGAACGGCAAAGCTGGTAACGTAGGGATATCGGGTAGGAACTACCCAGATGGATATATATTGGAAGATATCATCCAACAATATGTAACCCAGATGCTCGGTTATTCAACTACCGAGTAAGTTCACG
>SVBB01000019.1 GCA_015059105.1 Erysipelotrichaceae bacterium
GAGAAAGTTCCACAAAGAGAACTGTTTTCGCTATACAAATCAATATTTCTCTTGATTTCTAATAGTTAATAACCTCCGCTTATGAGTCTTCTTCAACTTCTTCCTTCCTTTTAAAGAAGCTGACACTCGTAATAGTTAGTAGTATTGCTGTAAGTAAAATAAACACTAATGAAACATAGTATTCATAGAACAAAAGTGAGAATAATGCACCGGCAAATAAACATGCAGAAGTCGAAAATAACACGATATTTGCAGGTTTTTTATTAATATTAAACAAAATTATGTAGATGCATAATCCGTCGATAAATAAGAAATATAAACCTCTAGATAAATAGGCTAATCCGCCTGTCACCGTGTTATTGAATAAACGATAATCACCCGCGAAGAAACTGCGAAGTTCAATCACCGCAAAGACTATAGAAAGAATAATAGTTATCGTTAAGAAGATATATAATAAAGCCTTTTTCATCTTTATAACACCTCCTTAAAGAAAGCGTTCATATTGCTCTCTGTTACGAAGTCGTATAGAACGATCCCGCGGTCAACATATTTACTGATTTCAGTATTGATCCATGGATTGATATCATTCGCAGAGCTAGGCGCATAACTCGGTGGGAAGCCACCTGTTTTATAAGCGGATAAGAAGTTGATTTTTAGACTATGGCCAACTTCATTAAAGCACTTCACAATCTCATCTTTTTTATCGCTTGTGGAACTAATCTTATATGTATCTTGCACATAGATATCATTTGGTAAAACAAAGGAACAAGAATCTTTCCATCCATCATATGCGGGAACCCCTATACTAGAACCACCGTATCTCGATAATAAGATAACCTTACCTCTTACTTCACCAAGCGTTGATGGCAATTCTTTATTTAAATAATAGATGTTGCTTGTTAAATATTGTTTTAACGAATCTTCAAAAGAGATATCACTACTAGAAGGGTCAGCTTCTTCTTTAACAGACATGATAATCATTTCACTAGGATTATCCTTAATAAAGTTTTCAATAGTCTCAGTGACATAATCAAAAGAAGCGCGTTGATCAACAAAGCCGTGAACAGCCTTAAGTTTGTTATGATCTTCTTTTAATCTAATGTCGAGAAATCTCACTCCTAAGTTGAGTTGATCTTTTAGCGACAATGTTTGACATTGACCCGCTAAATCAGCGATAGAATATAATGCCATCGTGTCGTGACTGCCAGGCATATTGATATCTCTTAATGAAGTAGAGTCATTGATATTCTTCATCCAAGAGGAATACTGTGTGCTATTGCTTCCTTGTTTAAGTAGGCCGGTAAATCCAAGACCAGCAGAAAGAAGGACGAGTAAAGAAACTCCTCCAGCAATAATGATTCGCGATGTTTTAATTTCCATACCATTTCTATTTTAGCACAGATAAAAAAAGCATCTCAATTTTGAAATGCTTATTCCTTACGTCTATCAATACCTGTTTTTTGATAATATCGCGCTTTATCTTCATACATCATCTTATCGGATAATTTCGTGTATTCTTCAAGGCTCTTATTTTGATCATCGATATAGCAATAACCAATAGAGCAACTATATTTAGTTTCTCCGACAGTGTCTTTAATTCTTTGGACCAATTGTTTTAATTCTTCTTCGCTTGTTTTAAGGCAAAGGATGAAAAATTCATCGCCACCTAATCTAAATACTAAGTGTTTGTTTTTGCTCGCTTTGATAAAGCATTCAGATAACGAGATTAAAGCATTATCACCAGCGATATGTCCTTCGTTATCATTGATGGCTTTTAAACCATTCATATCAATAGAGATTACCGCGGTGACATCTTTGTGTTTGGCTTTGGTATAGGAATAGAAAGCTTGACGATTGAATAATCCCGTCAAAGCATCTTTCTTTGTTAACTGCAATATCAAGAACACATAATAAACGAAAAGAGCGACCGCGATAGTTGGACAGAAAATCTTAGAATATTCTTTACCCATAATAAATGGAAGAACTAACCCAGAGCCAAACGCGAAAGCGAGGAATAAAATCGGAATGATATCTGTCGCAGTTTTATTGCTCTGTCTAATTAAGATATAGACGAGGGCAACACTATATAAGCCCACAGCAATGTAAGGAAGATATCCTAATGGGCCTCTCACCATCTCTCCAGCATCACTGATGCTAAAGACAATGCCTGTAAAGATTGAAACGATATAGAATATCGCAAATATCGCAGCAGGAATAAGGATATACCAACGCATTTTATGAACAAGGGTAAAAAGAATAAACGCAATTATGAATGGAGTCACACTATATCTAATAGCAATCATTATCGAACGCGCTACATTATAACCACCAAGTTCCGCAAGATAGAATTCAATAAATACGATAATCGAAAGAGCAAAGACCGCCCCAATTAAAATATATAAACGTCTGATGATTTTCTTGTCGAGGAAGACAGTGATTTTTAAAACGATGACAAAAGCGAGTAAGATTAATATCAAAACCCAGTTAAATGTCATGTAACTTGTAAATGCTGCCATAAATAATACTCTAGTTTGCACCAGACAAACTTATATATAATATAAACCTTATAAATATTAAGGCAACCAAAAAATCATCATTATTGATTTATCACTAAAAAAGACCAGTTGTGATTCTGGTCTTATTCGTTAATGGATAATAATTATAGCGCCTTGCTATCGTCGAGTTTTTCAGAAGCGTTATCATCGATAGTTTTGTCGAGTTTTTTATCTTCAACGGCAACGTTGCTATCATTGAGTTTTGGTTCGTCTTTGCTGATATCAAGAATGAGGTTATCTTGGAATTCTTTTTGTTCCGCTTTTTTCTCATCGAGTTTATCATCAAACTTCTTGCCTTCAATCGCGTTTTCAACATTTTCCATATATTGTTTTAACGACTTATGTTCGTTGACCGATTCAAGAGCGTTTAAGGCGAGTTCCGCACGGGCTTTTTTGTTTCCAGATAAACCTCTTAAGGCCTCTTCCTTATTCATGTTCTTTGTATATTTGAAGTTTGGAATTACCTTTTTAAGATAAGCAGTTGATTTCTTCTCTAAATCTTCAGTGTTGCCACTGATAACTTTACCAGGTTCACGGAAGGTGTTGAGAGATTCTTCAAAAGCTTTATATTCATTTGATTTATTTCTGAACATTCTTGTGAACCAGTTGCCGTTGACTCTCTTCATCGCATCATCGATATTTTTATCCGCGATTTTACTAGTTAAACGGCTTGTGACATCAATACGCGCAAGTCCACCGAATTGGTTTTTGCCCATTTCGCCAGATCTAATGACGACAATATTTAATGGGTTGATGTTATTGATCACATTCTCTTCATATTCAGCTTGATCATAATCGTTTGGATTGCTTGCGTTTAATTTCTTCGCAAGGTTGACGAATTCCCCTTGAAGAGCTTGGTTAGGATTCTTGATAAAGTTTTTAATTCTAGTATCTCCAGCCTTAGAAACATCTTTAATATCTTTATAGGAAGAAACACCGTGCGAATAATAATGGTCTTGGGCTTCAACCGCGATGAATTCCGCTCTTGCAGTTTGGATGAGTTCGTTGACATCATCTTTAGAAGTTGTGCCTTTCATCCCGCTACGGGCGATATATTCGACGACATCATCTAATAATATTTCCTTTTGACCGTGATATTTTGGATCCTTCATCAATCTGATGAGACCGGCTGTTGAGCAATCATATGCGGCTTTTAATTCTCTTTTATTCATAGTTTTTTCCTCCTAAGGACAAATATATATTACATTACTAACTGTCACAGATGTGCCACAAAAGAAAAAAATATTTTAAAAAGAAAAGACCCTCGGTTTCCCAAGGGTCAATCAGTGTTAGATTGTTGTATCGCCATCCGTGCAATGAACAGTGATCGAAGCAGCTATTCCCATACCCCATTTAATGTGTTCAGTTGGTTTAGCAAGCGCGTCCCATTCTTCTAATGTGCCCGTGTAAGTAGCAGAAGTTATCGCTGGAGAATTTTCGAATAAATAATCATCGATAAATTCCAATGAATTAGGAAGGGTCACACTGGTTAAAATTGGACAGCTATCAAAGACACAGAGATATAAATCAGTTACTCCACCAGGAACTACAAAGGAAGTTAAAGCATCACATTCTGAGAAAGCATATCTACTGAGATATTTTAAAGAAGAATCTGCCGCGAAATTAACTGTCGCAAGAGCCTCACAACTTGTAAAGGCATTATCGGCGATTCCTTCTAGACTATTAGGAAGGGTCACAGTAGATAGTTTAGAGCAATAAGAGAAACTGTTTCCGCTAATGCATTTGATACCTTCAGGAATAACAATGGAAGTTAATTCTGTGCAACCACTAAAGGCGTTGGTCGCAATGACCTTCGTGTCATTATGGATATTACAACTAGTAATATCAGTGTTGACAGGTCCTAGCAGTAATAAGTGTGGATTATCAATGTTACCTAAATACTTGCCATTATCATAGATAGTGCATGTTAACGAAGTGCAACTACGAAAGACTTCATCCTGAATTGTTTCTAAACTATTAGGAAGGGTAACGGAAGACAAAGATGTGCAATCCGCAAAAGCTGACCCCTCAATATCTTTTACTCCTTCCGGAATAACAATAGAGGCTAATGCCGGGCAATTATAAAACGTAATCTCTTCAATCTTGTCTAAACCAGTAAGAAGATTGATGCTAGTTAGACCACTACATTCCATAAATGCTCCTCTACCGATATGATTGACGGAAGAAGGAATAGTAATCGTTGTTAAGCCTGTACAAGATTCAAAGGCATAATTGCCGATATCAACCAATCCATCATGAAGAGTCGCTGAAGTTAATGCCGTATAATCTTTAAAAGCATCCCCTAAAATAAACTTACAATTACTATCAACCGTGAAAGATGTTTGAGTGTCATCATCATAATGTGCTAAAGCGAGATAAGGATTATCTGTATTGCCTAAGTAATAACCATTATTATGTTTGGTATATGTAGTGGATAGAGATCCGAAAGTATCAAAAGCCCCATATCCGATTTCTGTGACAGAATTTGGAATATTAATAGAAGTGACTCCTGTGCAACCCTCGAATGCCCATTCACCAATCTTTTTAACTGTATTTGGAAGAGTGATTGAAGTTAAAGATTCACAGTTATTAAAAGCAAAGTAGTTAATATATTTAACTCCTTCTGGAATAGTCACTGAAGTTAAGGCTGTGCAGCCATTAAAAGCTTCATCAAAAATAAATCTACAACCCGATTCAATCTCACAAGAGGTGATATCGGTATTATCTGCTTTTATTAACGCTAAATAAGGATTTACCTTATTGCCTAAATAATTTGCATTACCTTTAGAAGTAAACGTCAAAGCATCACAGTTATTAAAAGCTACTGGGTCGATATATTCAACCGTATTGGGAATAGAGATAGAGGTCACTAAATTACAGTTTTCAAACGCACCATATTGAAGGACTTTGTCCTCGCTAAGAGCGGTGACTGGTTTTCCTTCATATATTTCTGGAATCACCACTTCTCCACTTATAGAAGCGCGTTTTGCTCTCACTGAATATGATTCTCCATCTTCATTTAATAAGAATCTTAATTTTTCAGGTGTACCAACATATGGAACCGCGCGCTTAATCGAATAATCACAAACTGTGCATTTACTAGTTTCTTCACCCTCAGTTTCAATTCCAGGGGCGGTAGTCACTTTCCATTCACCCATGCTATGAGCAGCTTCACTACCTTTGATATCACATCCACATGTCGCTTCATGCCAGTGGTTAGTTTCATCATATGTCCAGGTGGAGGCAAAAGTATGTACGTGAATAGAACTGCTTTCTTCGGCGGAACTACTGCTTGGAACAACAGAACTGCTTTCTTCAGCGGAACTACTCGGTTCAATAGAACTACTGCTAGGAGTAATTGAACTACTCGATTCAGGACTACTGCTAGAAGATGAACCACCTTGTTTTGGAAGATTAGTTAACACAAGGGGGATAGTAATTCCGGCCGCAACTGCAACAGCAGTGGCAATAGAAATAATAATGACATTTCTTTTTTTCATGGTTTCGTATTATTCAGTTAAGCCTAGTTTGATGACTGAATAACTTCTCCTTTCTAGGCTATAATTTCTATATGCTGTGTACCTGTATTCCATTTTTGCCACTAGATGGCTTGAGGTATTTTCAGGACACGGCTTTTTACTACCATCGTTAATAAGTTAAGTAACGCTAGACGTTTTATCATTCGCGATTATACGAGAGTAAGAAGTCCGTCGTACAGCTAACTCACTAAGGAGGTGATTTTATGCTTTATATTGGAGTTGATATATCCAAATATAAGCACGACTGCATCGTCATAGATGATGCTGGAGTCATCATTAGAAATGTGTTTTCTTTTGATAACTCAAGAACTGGCTTTGACCAGTTTATGGAAATGTATCGTTCTTTAGATCCTACAGAAATTAAAAAGATAGGATTTGAAGCAACGGGACATTACCAGGATAATTTCAAGGTCTACCTGGAACGATCTGGAATTGAATTCATGGAGCTTAACGCTTTGCTAGTTCACAAGTTCAAGAATTCACAAACACTCAGAGGCGTAAAGACCGATAAGACCGATGCGAGATTGATAGCTAATTATCTATCATCTATAGAGTTCAAACCCTATCCGAAGATATCATATCACACTCTCGCATTACGTTCTTTATGTAAGAGACATTTTGATCTCATTAACGAAAGAACGAAATATTTAATAAGAATAACCAATTTCTTAGATAGAACCTTTCCTGAATTCAAAGAATTCATTAATGGTAATATCAAGAGCAAAACCTGTATGTATATTCTTCGTAATTATGGAGTAGCAAATAAGATTGCAAATATCAACATCCAGTCTTATGAGAATATCCGTAAATGTTCTTATGGCAAGTTTTCCGTCGCTAAGTTCAACCAGTTAAGAGAACTCGCTAAGAATACAGTTGGTTTTTCTTATGAAACCGATTTATTTGAAATCAAATCTTTATTAAGAGTTTATGACACTCTTCAAGATGAGATTTCACTTGTAGAAAACGAGATAACTACACATTTGTCAAAGATCAATTCCCATATTCCATCTATCTTAGGAATTGGGAAGGTATCCGCTGCAAGTATAATCGCAGAGATTGAGGACATTTCTCGTTTTAATGACCCTAATAAACTTCTTGCCTTTGCTGGTCTAGATCCAAGAATCTATCAATCTGGAACTCAAGAATTCAAAGGAAGGATGAATAAGAAGGGTTCAGTAGTCCTACGCAGGGTCCTCATGAACTGTGCAGAATCTATTTTGATATATAATCCCGCTTTCTATACCTATTACAGGAAGAAGAGGGATGAAGGTAAATCTCACAGAGTCGCCATCTCGCATGTTGCCAGGAAACTTGTGAGAATCATCTATAAGCTAGAAACCGAACACATCGATTTCGACCTATCTATTGTTAAGTAGTTCCTAAATATTTTTAGGTTTTAAGAGAAAGTTCCACAAAGAGAACTGTTTTTGTAATACAAATCAATTTTTAGTTGATTTATTAATAGTTAAATACCTCCATAATAACGAGATAAACCTCCCATTAACTAATAGGAGGTCTATTACCTTAATATTATTATAACTCAGGTTCTTGTTCTTTTGCTTTATCTTGCGAAGGACCTTCGTTGACTTTGATGACAACGCTTTCTTTCTCTTTAGTGACGATTTCGACATTCACATCTTTAGGGAGAAGGAAGGTGACTCTTCTTTGCATGCTTTGATCAGCGAAAGAGTTTTCTGTTTGTCTATAAATCTTATCGGATTCATTACAAGTCGCGAGGACGTTTTCCGCGAACTCCATTCTATCTTTATCAGCTCTAGACTTCACTGAGCCTTTCTCGTTCTTGTGATCGACATAGGCTTGAGTGGCTGTACTAAGTTTATCTTTATTCATGAAATCCTTGGATTTTGGATCGTTGTATGCTTTAAAAGCATCCATCATCGCAGTGTATTCCTTAGAAGGTCTTCTAAACATTCTTTGTAAGATATTACCTTTCTGCTTATCCTCAATCGCTTCGATATCGATCTTGCTGCCTTTAACACCCATCTTGTCATTGAAGGCGGTTTTCCAGTTTTTCATATAGGCAAGTTTGAAGTCATTAGTGATACCTCTGAAGCTGCGTTTTTGAGTTGGATCAGAGATCTCTTTAGCACTGCTGAAATTATCCTTGCCTTTAACGATGTCTTCGACATCCATTGGTATGCCTTCTTTATCATAGAAGATTTTGCCAGTCATAAGGTGTGCTTCGTTAGATAAATCGACACCGGTCTTCTCTTTAATCGTGTCCATCATCTGTTTTGGGCTTGGTTCTTTGCCCCATCCGTATTTTAAATCTCTCACCTTGCTAGAGACATCCGCCATATCATTATAATGGTCAGAAGAGAATCTACTGTCATAGAGTTTATCAATTTGGGTTTTGTTTAATGTTGGGAAAGCGATTTTATCTAAACTATTAACATCGTTAAGCGCATATTTAGTCTGGTACATCATATGACCTAAACTTGCGACACTTTTGATATTGCCCTTGAACTCATCAGTGAAAATACCTTTGTTATTCTCGGAATTGACAACACTTTTGATGTTAGAGGCGTAACTCACCTTCTCATAATTATCTAAATAGTATTGACCTTGTTTGATTGGATCGTCACCCAAGTCATAGAGTTCTTTGCCACTGGTTTGCATCATCTTATGATATTGCTTGTAGATGAATTTATCAGGATCTTCTTTAAAGTTTCTATATAATGTCTCATTATATGCTCTATCTTCTGGGGTGTTACCAGTGCGGAGAGAGCCCATCGCGGTGAAGTTCACACGAGTGGAGCCATATTTATTTCTTAATTCATCCCAGATTTGTCTTTGCTTATCATCTCTTTGCTTAATCTTTTGGCCGAGGCGATACATCTTGGCAACTTGTGGATCGTCTAATTTCTTTTCAAAGTTAGGATCTGGCTGAATCTTTTGATCATCTGGAAGATATTTATTTAATTCAGCGATAATTTGTTGGTTTCTCGCGATGATTTGGGCTTTTTCTTCTTTGGTGAAACCTTCTTCAACTTTATTATCGAACTTGACACCCATCTTCACAGTTTTTGGGGATCTCTTTCTTCCGGTTTTTAATATTCCTTTAACTGGTGGCATAATTTGATTCTCCTTTTATTGAGCACGAAACTATTATATATGGGCGGGCGCCACAGAAGTGCAACAAAAATAGAAAAAACAAAAACACCTGCATTTTTTGTTTTTTGCAGGTGTTTATTAATTCTATTCAGCTTCTGGAACCTTGATATATGGCTCATCCTTTTCGTTAGAAAGACCAATATCCATCGATTCATCCATTTGTTGAACGATTGAATCGTTTTCAATATCCACATCCTCTTTAAGTTTTTGTTGGAAAGCAAGTTGATCTAAATCGATGACATTATTTTGCTTTTCAGGAAGGTCTTCATATTTGACATCAATTCCCTTATTCTCATCCACAAGCTCGTGGAATTTTTCATCGGCGCCTAGTTGAGCTTGGACTGTTTTAAACACGCTGAGGGAGAAATTGACTTTTGCAGTTTCACTCTCATTGAATTTCGCAAATGCATTTTGTGGGAAAGGTTGATTTGGTTGCCAGTTTGGAACTTTGTGTTGGAGATAATGAATCGCGGAATTATATAAGAGGTGATCGTTACCGTATTCTTCTTTATTTGGATTATTGTAATTCTCATAAGCTTCTTCTAATTCTTTCCACTGTTTGGAAGAGGAGGAGAAGATCGCATACCATTTATGAGAATTGGCAGTTTTGAGGTTATCCGCTAATTGTTGCTTGCCACCAAAGCTAGCTTCCACTTTTGATCTAAGAGCGATGGATTTAGAGACTTTATCAACTTCAAACACTTGCGCGTTGAAATCATCGTTCATCATATTAGCGATATTTTTGCAGTTTTCCTTAAGTGCATCATCACCTTCGTAGTTGATATCTGCTTCATCGAGCTCTTTCGCGAGTTTATTTGCTTCGCCCTTAAGATATCCCGCTGGGTTACCTAAGAACATTCTCGCTCTGATATTGGCTCTTTCCGCTGGACTATGATTCATAACTTCAGCAATCTTTTGACGGGCTAAATTGACCACACCTTCAAAGGCATAATCTTTATCCATTCCCATATCATGATTTAAAATATATCTCGTCGCATATTCTAATTTGCCATCTAATGTTTTATAGTCATCAATGTTTTGATAGAAATCGGCCATGGAGACATATCTTACTTGGCTTAAATCTTTCTTTTTTCCTTTTACTGGCATAGTTACTTCCTCCTAACTACAGCATTATTATATAAACACATGTGCCACAGAAGTGCCACTTTTAATATAATTTTTATTGTAATAAAGAAAATAACAAAGGTTGTTTTTGCAGGTGCAATAAAAAAATCAATTCCACTTATCGGTGCCACACTAGGGTTTGCCACCACATTTTTCTCATTTAAACCTTGCTGCGAAAATTTAAGAAAGGTTTTGAGAGAAACTTATTTATATAACCCGGATCGCAAACCAGAAAACGACGAACTGATTGTTGACGCCGAAATTAAGGACGCCGAATAACATAACAATTATCATGGACTAGATGAAATATTAATTACAAAAAAACGCCGCAAAACAAAGATATTTATGATTTTTTATAAGGATATTTATATATTGTAATTCCAATTAATATAACTTTGGCCATCAAGATAATAAGAGTGATAATGCTTGGATATGGTTGTCTAATTAAGATGAACACCATTACATCTATAACGATTAACGCCACCCCTGCAACTAGCCTATGACGATTCCAAATTGACTTATTGAAGCAAGCGAGGATAATCCCTAATAAACCACTAATTACCGTTAGGCTTATCAATACCATAACTACAATCTTTATCCACAAACTCATATTTGTAATCGAATATAACGGCAAGGATGAAGGATTATCTGTTCCGTTACCAAATATCGGTAGGAAAAACAATAAACCCACAAAGACATCTAATGCATTGCATATTACACTTACGAATCTATTTATATGTCGTTTGTTCTCGTTTTCAGCGATTGAAATAATCTCTTTTGAGTCGATCAAATCATCAATCGAAATAGAAAAGTATTTAGATATTTCTTGTAACGAAGCTAGGCTAGGAAAACCTCGGCCAGATTCCCATTTTGATATTGCAGTTCTAGAAACAAACAAGGCTTCCGCCAATTCTTCTTGTGTTAACGATTTAGCTGTTCTTAATTCTTTTAGTTTTTCACAAAACTCCATTTTCTTTCCCTCCTATTTCTTTTTTATTATCCATATAGCAAACCAAAAATTGATATATCATAAATAGCCCCACGCTTAACAATACAGATGCGATAATATCCGTTATCCAGTGTACTCCAGATACCAATCTTCCAACCACCATAAATAGCGAAAAGATAACCACAAATGCTAATGTTATAACTCGTATAGTTGGCTTATTAGCTCTCCTATATATTTGCAACAATAATGTTGGCATAACAGAAAGGACGAGCAGAGTTGTGGAAGAAGGATATGAGGCTTCTAATCTTCCATCTATTAAAATAGGACGGTAATTAATCGGAATCATCTCAAAAACAAAATAACAGACGATAACCAAAATGTAATATATCCCTAATAACAAGATATCCGAGTCTACCTTAAATAAACTACGCCTACCTATCAGTTGAACTAAACCTAAAACCGCAAAGCACAGACAAATAAATATAGGAACTAAACCAAGCCAGTCCGTTATTAAATAAAGAATCATGTTCACACCAGTCAATTGATGAAACCAAACATTGAATGTGGCAAACCCTATCCTCGATTCTTTTTCACCCGCTAATGCGACATCAACATATTGAAGCAATATCGTCCAAACAATAAATGCAGTTAATAAACCAATTCCAATAAATAGGCACCTTTTCAATTTCATACAATCTTTCTCCTGTTCATAAAGAAAGGTAGCAAAGAGATATAAAAAGAAAAAGAAACGTATCGTCACATACTTTTTTTCATAGAGAAACGCCATATTAAAAGACCCCTTAATCGGAATGAATTTCCAAATGGGGTCTTTTAAACAATGGATTAGTTATTGAACTGTGAGTTATAAATCTCACTATAGAGTCCACCGAGAGCCATGAGGCTATCGTGGGTACCAGTCTCAACGACGTCGCCAGCCTTCATAACGATGATGAGGTCAGCGTTTTTAATAGTTGAGAGACGGTGAGCGATAACGAATGATGTACGTCCTTTAGTCAAAGAATCCATCGCGCTTTGAATGAGGATTTCAGTACGTGTATCAACGTTACTAGTCGCTTCGTCAAGAATGAGCATTGGGGAATTTTCCGCCATCGCACGGGCGATAGTAACAAGTTGCTTTTGTCCAGCTGAGAGAGCGGAATCCTTTTGAATCACTGTATCGATACCTTGTGGTAATGTTGAGACGAAGTGATCAAGAGAAGTTTCTTTTAAGATTTCGTTAAGTCTTTCTTCAGGAACATTCTTGAGGTTATAGACGATGTTCTCGCGGAGAGTGCCATTGATAACCCAAGTTTCTTGTAAGATCATTCCGAATACGGAACGGAGTTCTTCACGGGTCATATCATGGATGGAAACACCATCGACTAAGATGTCACCTTTTGTGGTCTCATAGAAGCGCATGAGGAGGTTGACCAATGTGGTTTTACCAGCGCCTGTAGGACCGATGATTGCAACTTTCATACCAGGTTGAATCTTCTGGTTGAAGTTCTTAATAGTGAGTTTATTTGGATCATAACCGAAGGCTACGTTACGGAATTCGACTTCGCCACGGATGTGGTCGTGATCGAGTAAACCAGTCTTCTTCTCTGATTCATCAGGAAGTTCTTCTTCAGCAAGGAAGTTGAAGACACGGCCTGCCGCTGCGATACCAAGTTGCACTGTTGAACCAATTTGACCAATTTCAGAAAGTGGTTGTTGGAACAAGGAGACATAAACGAGGAAGCCAGTGATAAGACCGAGTTGAATTTGTCCTTGAACATAGAGGAGTCCACCGACAATCATAATAGCGGCATAAGTGAGATAGGAGAGAACACTCATAACTGGCTCGATAATGCCACCGAGAGCTTGAGACAAGTATAATGTTCTTCCAAGAGTACCGTTTCTCGCTTCAAATTGAGCGTTCTTACGTTTCTCAGCACCGAAAGCCTTAATGACGATTTGACCAGTAAAGCTTTCTTCAACTTCCGCGTTAACTTCACCCAAGAGGTTTTGGTTCTTGGAGAATAATGGAGTAGCAAAGTGGAAGATGACGAAGATCGCGATCAAGATGATTGGGAGTGAGATGAGGACGACAAGGGCCATATGCCACTCGGAGATGAACATCGCGATGATAACACCGACGAGAGTAACAACCGCTTGAACAGCCAAAGTAATGGAGTTCTGCAAGGAAGTTGATAAGGCGTCGACATCGTTAGTGATGACGGAGAGAATATCACCGATTTGCTTAGTATCGAAGTAATTTAACGGCATTCTGTTAGTCTTTTCACTAATAGAAGTACGGATGTCGCGGCTGAGTTTTTGCACAGCAACATTGAAGATCATGCCAGATATCATCGAAAGAATGAAGCTGGCGACGACGAAGCAAAGCAAGGTGATTGCGTTTTGGACGAAGAGATCCATTTTGACCTCAACAATGCCATTTGGTCCCACTACTAATTCCGCTGGGGAAATGAGGTTAGTGAGCGTTTGGACATAACGAGGAGTAAGGATTGAAAGAACTGCAGAACCAACGAGTAAAACGATAGATAACATCATTGGTACGTAGTACTTACGAGCAAATTTGAAGAGGTCTTTTAGACGAGCGAAGTTGTTCGCGTTTGTTTTAACGTTTTGTGACATCTTTATTTACCTCCTTTCTTAGGCGCAAGTCCCAACTCTTCTTTGCTGAGTTGAGAAAGGGCGATTTCTTGATAGACAGGGCAGTTACGCACGAGATCTTCATGCTTGCCTAAGCCCACCACTTCGCCTTTATCGAGAACGACGATTTGATCGGCATCCATAATGGTGCCAACACGTTGCGCAATGATGACGCGAGTAACTCCTGGCATGGAGTCTTTGATATTTTGACGAACGATTCTATCAGTGCGGTAATCAAGAGCGGAGAAAGAATCATCGAAAATGAGTATTTCAGGGAATTTCGCTACGGAACGAGCAATACAGAGACGTTGCTTTTGACCACCGGAGAAGTTTGTACCACCTTGGGCAACTTCTGAATCATATTGTTCACGCTTGGATTCAACGAATTCGCTAGCGCAAGCAATATCAGCAGCCTTTTTGATATCTTGCATTGTCATCTCTGGATTGGAGAAAGCGATGTTGTCACGAATATTACCTTTAAATAAGAATCCGCGTTGCGGTGTATAACCAATCTTTTTACGGAGGTCTTCTTGACGAACGTTCTTAACGTTAACACCATCGATGAAGACTTCACCACTAGTCGCATCCGCAAAACGTGGAATCATGTTGATGATAGTTGTTTTACCAGAGCCTGTCGCACCGATGAAAGCGATGGTTTCGCCTTTTTTAACTTTAAAGCTAACATGAGAGACCGATTCTTTATCAGCGCCTGGATAAGCATATCCGACATCGCGGAATTCAATAGTACCTTCTTCAGTGAATTCAACGGGATTCTCTGGATCAGTAATAGATTCAGGGTGAACAAGAACTTCACGAATACGTCTTGCAGAGACAGTCGCACGTGGCCAGAGAAGAATGATGGAGATAAGTAAGATGAATCCCATGACGATTTGGCTAGCGAGCATAACAAATGAGTTTGTCGCGGCAAAAGCTGCTGTCGCTTCTTCAATGTTGAAGTGACCGTTAATAATAAAGCAAGACACCCATAAGATTGTTAAGGTAAGACCCATCATGACAAACATGACAAATGGAGTGAAGAACGCTAAAGCTTTCGCGACGAAGATTTGTTTCTTTGTGAACTCAACGTTAACTTTATCAAATTTTTCTTCTTGATATTTTTCAGCGTTGAAGGCACGAACGACGCGGATACCAGTGAGGTTTTCACGGCTAGCGACGTTTAAGGCGTCTGTTAAGCGTTGTACTGCTTTATATTTTGGAATGACCAAAAGAATTAATAAAATAACAGCAACGACAAGTAACACCAACCAGACAATTGTGCCAATAGTGAGTTCTGCAACTCCAGTTCGAACGAGTAAGATGATAGACCAAACCATTGTAATTGGAGCGACGAAAACTGTGCGGAAGGCAGTTAGAAGCGCTAAGTGGACATTTTGAATGTCATTGGTGGTTCTAGTGATGAGGGATTCAGTTGAGAATCCAGCCATGTCGGCAAGGGACAAGGTGTTAATCTTTTCAAAGATTTCATTACGTGTTCTAGTTACTATCGAACTAGCAGTTGCGGAAGCGATGATCGAAATGATTGTCTGAGCGACCGCTAGTAATAACGATGAGAGAATCATCCAGAAACCATTTTTCCAAATTTCTTGGACATCCCCACGTTGAACGACAGCCATCAACTCATTGACGCATCCAACAACAGCCATTGTGAAATAAACTTGCACGAAGGTGAGAAGGACGATGACAACGATCGAAACCCAGTTCCGTATGGTGAATTTTTTGAACAAATAACCCATATGTGTTTTCCTTTCTTTTAACTATCTATTCCGAAGCGTAATTAATTTAAACACCACAATACCAATCATAGAGAAATGGTAAGCCTTGAATCAGCGGTAATTGATTGATAACAAACTCAAGGATTGAATTTGTGATGTTGAACCATAATTAGTGGCTCTAACTAAATAACGCTCGGCGATACTTATTTTATTTAACCACCAATAATATGTTTAATAAAACAAAAAATTATTTTTTTGCGTAAACCTCATTCTTGTGCTCTTTCAACTACATCTATTTCAACATTTAATTATCAATCGCATTATCTAAGGCATTTTCGATAATGTTGCTATTTTCTTTATCGTTTTCTTTTGCATCTAAGATTGGTTCGACGTCTTTTATATCTTTTTCAATCTGACTTGCAAATTCATCTTGATTTAATTCGACATTATCATTTTGAACTGGAAGGTCTTCATATTTGATATTCAAAGCTTTATTAGTGTCCACTAAAGAATGGAAAGAAGCGTCTAATCTATTTTGTTCATTAGCGGCTTTTAATACACTGATGGTGAAACTCATTTTGGCCTTTTCAGAAGCATTGAGTTTATCAAATGCGTTTTCTGGAAGTTCAACATCTTTTCCCCATTCTGGGAATTTGTGTTGTAAGTAATCGATAGCGGCACCCGCTAAATTTCTGAAATCGCAATACTTTTCTGCGTTTGGATTTTTGAAATCTTCATATGCTGCTTCTAAGTTTTTCCACTGTTTGGAAGAGGAGGAGAAGATCGCATACCATTTATGAGATTTAGCAGTCGCTAGAGTATCTTCTAATGCTTTTTTGCCGCCTAAATTAGCTTCCACTCTAGCTTTAACACCGATGGCTTTTGAAACCTTATCAACTTCTTCCTCATCGATTGCAAATTCATCGTTCATGTGTTCTGCGATATATTTGCAGTTTTCCTTCAAGTGTTCTTGACCAGGGACTTTATCAAGTTTAGTGGCGAGTTTATTAGCTTCACCCTTGATGTATTCAGTTGGGTTGCCTAAGAACATATGTGCGGCTAATCCTACTTTTTCTTTTGGATTATTCTTGATAGCTTCGGCAATCTTGGCACGTGCAAGGTGGAGAGCACCGGAAAAAGCATAATCTTTAGTTGTGCTCATATCGTGATTCAAAAGGTATCTAGTTGCATAGGCTACTTTCTCATCGATAGACTTGATCTCATCGAGATTTTTGAACATATCCGCGACGGACACATATTTGACTTGGTTTAGGTTTTTCTTAATTTTTGGCATAACTGGTTTCCTCCTTGTTACGAGACTATATTACAACATGCGGTGCCACAAACGTGCCACAAACAAATTCTTATTTAATTTTTAGATATTTAGCGTTTTTAAAAGTTCCAATTTTATATATTTTGTTTTCTTTGATTAGCTTTGCTAAAACAGCCTCAATTGTAGTCACTGAAACATCAGGTAGTAACTCTTGAATATCGGCTTTAGAAATTGGAACTATACTATCTAAAACTATAGCCTCGATGCGCTCATTCTTTTTGTTTTTACCGCTTTTGGTTACGATAAACCTTCTGTTCATTTCTTTATAACATTGGTAAAGGATTTGAAATGTAAATTCTATAAACGGATAGTAGGTATTTTTAGACTCGTGCCAATGATTTTGACTTCTTTCTAAAACATCATAATAATTGCTCTTGTACTTATTGATTTGGTTTTCAAATGATATATATTTACCAATATCGTAGCCTTCTTTATAAAGAAGCAGCAACATTAAGAGTCTAGAAACACGACCATTACCATCACTGAATGGGTGGATTGAAAGGAAATCCACTATTACACACGGGATTAATAAAAGCGCAGGAATATCATAATCATCTCTATAAACCTGATAAGCTAAGCATAAATCACTCATTGCTTTTTCGGTTTCGTTTGCTTTGGTTGGAACAAAAATAACGCGTTTAATTGTTCCGTCCTTATTCTTTTCAGCAATTACATTGTCACTGGTTTTATATTGCCCGCCTTTATCGTATCCAATATGTCTAGAAACAAGTATGGCATGTATTCTTTTAATGGTCTCTTCATCAAAGGAAAGATGCTCATAATTCTCTTTTACAAATTTAATGGCGTCGTGGTAGCCAGCAATCTCTTCTTCATTATGAGTTAATGGTTCACTGTTATTTTCAATAATCTCCTTAACTCTTTGTTCAGTCGTAAAAATACCTTCAATAGCGTTGCTGCCTTCAACCGATTCTTTAATAGCAATCGTTTCTAACTTAGAAAAAAGTGATTTATTTGCATCTTTTCTCTCGTCTGTTTTGCTTTTTAAATCAGTAATAATATTTGATAAAGAAAAAAGATCGGAAGTAATTGTTTTATCTTTTAAAAATTCGTAAGTATACTTATGCATAAAATCAATTTCCTTTCTGCATATATTTTAGCGTTTTATATGCAGTAAATCAAATGCTTCCCATCTGACGCAGTAGTTGCATTTTTTGCAACAACTCGTTTTGAATCTAACTCCCCTTCTTTAAATAGATTCTTGATATGTCTTGAAATAACCAATTTGGCGCCCCCTCGTTTTTGAATATGCTTCACAAAAACGGGACACAAGACTTTGCTTGACACTATCATAGAGATACTATAACGAATTATCTCCATCCAAGATACACTTCAACTCTTCTTTTACATATGCAATATCGCTATTAGATAATAACGGAATAATCTTTTGGATTTGGTTTGTAGTTTTATTCCACCACTCTAACTTCTCTAATAGTTCGATCATTTCATCATCAAATCTTTTTCTAATAACTCTTGCAGGATTACCTACTACTACAGAATAAGGAGGTATATCTGAACCAACAACTGCGTTAGCCCCAATAATACATCCATCCCCAACATGCACACCTGGAAGGAATGTAACGTTTTGACCAATCCAAACATCGTTACCAATAATCGTGTCACCTTTATAAGGCAAATCTTCTTTTTTAGGCGGATCTTGTTTCCAACCATTAAATATATAGAAAGGGTAAGTAGACACTGAATTCATTTGATGATTCGCGCCGTTCATGATGAATTCTACACCTCTACCTATTTGGCAGAACTTGCCAATAATTAATTTATCACCGATAAAGTCGTAATGATGGGTGACATGTCTTTGGAAATTCTGGCCATCAAAATATGTAAACTCACCAACGATAATGTTTGGGCTAGCAATCACTGTTGGTTTGACATACACCACACTTTCATCACGAGATTTTAATGGGTGTATTTTTCTCCAATCTGGTTTATCAACCTTGTCAGCTTTTATCATCAATTCTTCACTTTCAGCATCTGATAAATCCAAGAATTCATTCGCGTTAACTTTGAAGATGATTATTAATTTAAGAACAACATCAAAAGATATATCTGTTTGACCCGTTTCTATCTTATTAATCATCGATTTATGGGTGTAGCCAAGAGCCTCTGCAAATTCTTGCTGAGTCATATTGTTTTCTAAACGAATCTTCTTGATTCTGTCTCCTAATACTTTATATGCCATATCTTCTCCTTTAACCGCGTCGAATTCGACCCCCTTAAACCCGTCGAAATCGAAGGGTTTATCTCTTTTCTATTCTTTTGCCAATTTTGTAGCAGCAATTATATTCATAAAAAGAATCTAGTTTTATCAATATTATTCTACCATATTTATAGTATATGTTCTACCAATGGACAAGAAAAAACCGAGATATTTCACTCAGCTCTTTTTAATTTTTTCTATATATTGATTAGTTTAAAAAATTAGTTTAATAAGAGATATCCTCTAAAGCCACGGACCGAATAATATGAATCCGCGCTATTATGAAAATAGAAGACATGGCCATATCTTTTTTCACAAAATAAAGCACCACCTTTGCTTCTAATACTCTCCGGGGTTTTTATCCAACTTGATGTCGCTAAATCAAATTCTTCGATATTTTGTAAAAAATTATAAATATCTAAATCCATTAATAAAATGCCGTTTTTGTTTGCTTCTTCCATCGCACTAGATATAGGAGCGTTTTTCTTTCTACTTAATCTAGCCTCCTCATCATAACAAAGACTTCTTCTACCTTTAGGTGTTTCTTTAGAAAAATCACAAAGGATTAATGTATTTAATGGCGCGATAAAAGCAACATCTACTTCTCCACCAGTTTCTTCCATATATTTAATTGAAGCTAATGTTTTGGGATTATTGATTTTAGATAAAACATCATCCCATTTGATGCCTTCATGTCTATATAAATGTTGATCAAATCTGCTTTTTATTGTCTCTAACACATCATTCATACTCTAATGATATAGCAAACAAGGATTAATTAATAAAAATATTTTTATAAAGAACACGACACATGGCTCGAACACAAGTAAACATGTAGTTATACAAACTCATCCATCCGTTTTTGTCGCCTTTAAAGTCATTCGCGAATAAAAAACCAGTCTTTTACACCTAGCTAATTCTTTTCTTTTGATTATGTTATTTTATGAAAATGCGGATTAAAAAAATAAAGTATAAAATGTAGAAATGTTTAAGGGTGACTTTATAGTTCTTTTTCCCCGTTCCAATATTTTATTCCCCAATTATCCAAATTCCATTCATCCATATAAGAGTTACATTCGTAATCTATATAATAAAGCAACTTATTTTTTACCACAAAATTAGTGGGGTAATAGTCAATATTTAATCCCTTTTCTTTCGCTAATTTTGCCATTTCTTTTAATTGAGGAATATATTCTTTTATTGAATGTTTTTCCTTAATTAAATCCGAACTAACATCACCTTCAATATATTCTTTGATAATGATTTCTTTTTCTACATCAATATCAATCATTTTAGGAATGCGAATTCCGGCATCTAACAATCTCTGATAGTCATTGTTCTCTGCTTCAATTTTGTTGCCAAATTGATAATATTCACAAGGTTCATGATGGATTTGTTTTAAAACATATTCTTTATCGCCAACTTTTGCTAGATATGAATATCCACCTTTTCCCTTTCCTAATAGTCTTTCTAATTTATAAGTAACACCATTAACGGTTCTCTCTTCTTTTTTCCAATAGAAGGAGTAATGGTTTTTCTTTTTAAAACCTATCTTTTGATAGAATTCTTGTCCAGAATTAACTATTGCTCTTTTAGCACCTAATTCTCTAGCGTGATTAATCGCGGCATAGACCGCAGCTTTTCCTAAACCTAATTTGCGACAAGAAGGAATAACACACACTGGTTCTAAATATGCATAATCTGTTCTTATATCATACCAAGTAGAAGCGCTGGCTACTAAATCACCTTGTTTATTTTTAATAACAATACATAGATATGGATTAAAATGAGGTCTAGTTCCAGTTGATTCCTTATATTGTTTTAAAAATACTTTTCTATCGTTTCCATGATCAAATCCTTGCCAAAATAACCACTCTATTTCTTGTGAATTCTTTTCAGCGTCAAACGTTTCAACACTAAATCCTTCAGGCAAGGAAATAGCAAATTCCTTATCAAGATTAATTTCACAATCTATTTCTTCTGCTTCTTCTTTATAGAACCCTTGTTTTATCGCTTCGTCTATTTCTTGTTTATTGTCATCATGTAATGAAATGCCTAAACCCTGGTCATCTTTTAGATAATCAAAAGCATAATTCAATAGTTCAGGATATAAATGGTGATAATTAGATAAAACAACAACAAAAGCTTCACCAAAAAACATATCAAATAACGTCACTCCAACAAGATGAACATCATCAAACCATAAACCCATTTCATTTAGTAATTCTTTGTTGGTTAAAGGATGCTCATACATCCATTCAAATCTGGCCCAATTCCAATTGTTGTGATAATTATTCTCTTTGTTAATTTCAATCAAAAAATCACAAACTTGTTGATAATAACAATGTTGAAAATTTACAAATCTAATCATTTTGCTTTCAATAATAATTATACAATGTTCCGAACAATGAAAAAGACCTCACGAGGATGTCGGGAGTTTGAGATAAGAAAAAGCCAGCCGACTTTTATTCAAACTGTCGAGGACGATTTTGAGCCACATTTGAACATTTCTACGCGTAATAAAACCCCCGTTTCATTGTACTCTAGCTGGTACAGAAAATCGGGGGAAATTCAATCAATTGGTGGATCTGAAGAGGCTCGAACTCTCTACCTCATCGTTGCGAACGATGCGCTCTCCCAGGTGAGCTACAGACCCAGTGCCATATTATATTAAGGCATTTATCATAAAATATCTAGATAATTATGCCTTGAGTTCCCGGATTTTTGAAAGGTGTTGATAAAATTATCAATTAAACAGTTTAAAAAAGCTATAAAATTGGCATTTTTAGCTGAAAATATGCCTTATATCC
>SVBB01000020.1 GCA_015059105.1 Erysipelotrichaceae bacterium
CAAAATCCGTTCTATAAAATGAACAAAAAATGAGGCAAATTTTACCTCAAAATTTTTGCAAAAAGGGGGAACTCAAAATATAAATAAAAATATGCATAATTATTTTTTCCATGTGTTACAATGCAAAATAGTTTCAAAAATTATGGACACAAAACGCATTAGAATTTCCATCATTTCAAAGTTAAACTTCATCCGTTTATTTTACCGCGGAACACTTCTTTTGGGTTTGCTCGTCTATTATATTTTATTCCGCATTTATAATATTCCATTCTTCGATTTCTCTAATCCTATTACTTTAGTAGTAGTTGGATTTATCACCCTATCTTTTGTCGGAGAGATGATTGAAAGATTCATCCCTTCAAAAACCGCTTCGATGGGTAGTCAAAAACAACACGAGAGAAACTATCGACCAAGTGGAGAAGAAAAGCCAGTCTTACAGTCATGGAAAGCCACTCTTTTAGTCGCGACTAGCTGGATTGGATTAAACGCTATCTTTGGAACTTTATATTATCTTAATATCATCGACCAAGGATTATTGATGCTCATCTCTATCACTTATTCTGTTTGTGATATGATCTGCATCCTTTATTTCTGTCCGTTCCAAACATGGATGATGCACAATCGTTGCTGCACAACATGTCGCATCTATAACTGGGATTTCGCGATGATGTTCACACCTATTGTCTTTATCATGGTGACAAAAAACGACAGTGGCTATATATTTAATCCATTTGCAATCATTTTAGTGGTCACCGCGTTAGCCCTGCTCATCAAATGGGAAGTTGTCTTCCGCTTGCATCCAGAGAGATTTTCCGACACTACTAATCTTTCCATTAGATGTGAAAACTGCCAAGAAAAACTATGTTCACATAAAAAGCAGCTACAAAGACTGCTCAAGAAAAGTCGCGAATTATTAAAACAAAAACTCAATATTAAAGATAAAGAAAATAATCTATAATGGTCTATTCACTATATCAGAATATTCTCTTGGATATTTTTTATTCGTTTCTTTTTTCTTTTTGATGAAGACGATGTGTCTTTCTTCACCACTCGGGAGCATATCATCGCTGACAAATTCCACTTCTCCACCTAGTCTGCTAATCGCACTTTTTGCTTGTTTGATTTCTTCTTCGGCATTTTTTCCTTTATATGCGAGAAGATATCCTCCAACTTTAACAAGAGGGAGACATAGTTCGACGAGGATATTTAACGCTGACACTGCACGTGCTGTCGCGATATCGAATAGTTCGCGATGTTCTTTGACATATTCTTCCGCTCTAGTAGCAACAGTATTCACATTGATACCTTTAAAATCTTTTATCACATTAATCTTTTTTGCAGTGGAATCAAGAAGCGTCACCTTAGCTTTAGTGAATATCGATAGCATCACTCCTGGAAATCCCGCGCCGGTACCGACATCAATAACAGTTTTATTATTGAAATCCACTTCTTTTAATGGAATAAGCGAATCATAAATCATGAGTTCTCTAAAAGCACCTTCATCTTTTATCGCAGTGAGGTTGACTACTTTATTCATCTTTAAAATGTATTCCATATATTTTTCTGATAAAGCGATTTGTTCATCAGTAAATGGAATATTATTTCTTTTTAATAAGGATACTAGTTCTTCTTTAAGCATGTTTCTTTCTCACATTTAAAATAAGGATTGAAACGTCACTAGGATTGACCCCTGAAACACGCGAAGCTTGTCCAATTGTCGCAGGTTTAAATTTCGCGAGTTTTTGCCTTGCTTCTAGTCTAAGTCCATCCATATTCATGAAATCAAAATCGTCAGGAATTTTCATCTCTTCAAGCTTGATATGATTCTCCGCTTCTCGTTTTTGTTTCACGATATAGCCTTCATATTTTTCAATGATTTCAATTTCTTCCACTGTATTATCATCAAGGGAAAAACCCTGCAAATCATCAATAAATCTTGCAATTTCGCGGTATTTTACATTTGGTCTTTTTAAAATTTCACTCGCGAGCACGCCGCCTTTAAGTTCGTTATAACCAAGGGAAGATAAATATTCTTCTAGTTCTTTTCTTTTACCTAAATAAGTGCTTTCAAGGATAGAAGTTACTTTCTTAATATCTTCTTTTTTCTTTAAGAATCTTTGATAACGCTCTTCGCTGATAAGGCCTAATTTATAACCGATTTCGGTAAGTCTTAAATCCGCGTTATCATGTCTAAGAATAAGGCGATATTCCGCACGAGAAGATAATAGTCTATATGGCTCTTCCGTTCCTTTAGTAATGAGGTCATCAATCATCACTCCGATATAGGATTGATCTCTTCTTAAAATTAATGGTTCTTCTCCTCTAATCTTAAGGACAGCGTTAATGCCAGCGATAAGGCCTAAGCCCGCTGCTTCTTCATAACCAGAAGTTCCACAGATTTGACCAGCGATATATAACCCAGAATATTTTCTGGTTTGTAAAGTGGCATCATATTCAAAAGTTCTAATCGCATCATATTCAATCGCATATGCGTATTTTAAGAAAACCGCATTTTCAAAACCTGGAAGAGAACGCACCATCTTCTCTTGTATTTCTTCCGACATCGAAGTGGAGAATCCTTGTAGATAAATGGAATCCGTATATCTTGATTCTGGTTCTAAGAATAATTGATGTCTTGGTTTATCAACAAAAGTCATGACTTTAGATTCAATAGATGGGCAATATCTTGGCCCTGTACCAGTCACTAAACCACTATAAAGAGCAGTTTCATCGAGATTATCTTTGATGATCTGATGAGTTTCTTCTGTTGTATATATCAAATGACAAACCTCTTGTTCTTCTAAAGGAATGAATTCCGTGGTTTCATAAGAGAAGGCTAATTTACCAGGAGTGCCTGGTTCAATTTTCGCTTTTGAATAATCGATCGAATCTTTTCTAATTCTTGGAGGGGTACCAGTTTTTAATCTGATAGTCTCTATACCCATACTTCTTAAATATGGAGATAATCCTTTCGAAGGTTTTTCACCATCAGGCCCTTCTTGTTTGACTACATGGCCTCTAAAGATGGCCGATTCCATATAAGTACCAGTCGTTAAAATCACCGCTTTTGAAGTGAATTCTCTACCATCAGAAAGCTTCACTCCAAAAACGGATTTATCGTCATTAAGTAAAGAAACTACTTCACCTTCCACAACGGTTAAATGTGGAGTGGATAACGCTAAATCTTGTAGGTATTTCGGATATTCTAATTTATCTTGTTGGGCTCTTAAGCACTGCACGCCTGGACCTTTTCCAGTGTTGAGCATCTTCATTTGTAAATAATGATGATCAGCAGCTTTCCCCATCATCCCGCCTAAAGCATCGATTTCTCTAACGACGATACCTTTCGCGCTTCCACCGATAGATGGGTTACATGGCATATTGCCCATCATCTTGATATTAAGGGAGATTAAAAGAGTTTCTTCTCCCATATGAGCAGCAGCAAAAGCGGCTTCTAAGCCGGCATGACCACCACCAACGACGATGACTGAATAATCCATTATCCAACACTACCTTCCATATCCATTTTGATGAGTTGATTGAGTTCAACTGCGTATTCCATTGGAAGCTCTTTTGAGAATGGTTCAATAAAGCCCATAATAATCATCTGGGTCGCTTCTTTTTCACTTAATCCACGTGACATCAAATAGAAAAGTTGTTCTTCGTTAATCTTTGAAACTGTCGCTTCGTGTTCAATATAGGAATTATTATTTTTAACTTCATTAGTTGGGATAGTATCACTTCTAGAGGCGTTATCCAAAATTAATGTGTCACATTCCACGTGACTACGGCAGTTTTTAAGACCTTTTTCATGTCTTACTGTTCCACGATAATTGGCCACTCCACCATTTTTGACAATGGATTTCGAAATGATTGTAGAACTTGTGTTGTTCGCTAAATGGATCATTCTCGCCCCAGCATCCTGATATTGTCCTTTACCCGCAACTGCAATAGAAATACAAGTACCTCTCGCTCTTTCTCCTGCTAAGATGCAAGCTGGATATTTCATATTCACTTGGCTGCCGATATTACCATCGATCCAATCCATTTGCGCATCTTCATAACAAATTGCTCTCTTAGTGACTAAGTTAACAATATTTGTTGACCAGTTTTGTACAGTTGAATAACGACATTTCCCACCTTTATGAACGATGATTTCAACCACTGCCGCGTGAAGCGATTCTTTAGAATAAGTCGGAGCGGTACATCCTTCAACATAATGGACATCTGCCCCTTCATCAACGATGATTAAAGTTCTTTCAAATTGCCCAGATTTTTCATTATTAATTCTGAAATATGATTGTAATGGTTTTTCCAGTTTCACACCTTTTGGGACATAAATAAATGAACCACCAGACCACACCGCCCCATTAAGCGCGGAGAATTTGTTGTCATAATGTGGGACAACTGTTCCAAAATATTTCTTAAATAATTCTGGATATAATCTTAAACCCATATCAGTGGATAGGAAGATAACACCTTTTTCTTCCACTTCTTGAAGCATGTTGTGATAAACAACTTCACTTTCGTACTGGGTTGATACACCCGCGAGATATTTTTGTTCCGCTTCGGGAATGCCAAGTTTTGAGAAAGTATTTTTGATCGTTTCTGGAACTTCGTCCCATTTTTTCACTTCCTTATCACTTGGACGAGTGAAATAAGTATAGGATTGGAAATCCAAATCTTTTAAATCTGGTCCAAAGGACGGTAAAGGCATATTGTTGAATGCTTTTAAACATTTCAAACGGAATTCAAGCATCCAACTTGGTTCACCTTTTGCTTTAGAGATGTTAGTAACAACCTCTTCGTTTAAACCGACGCCGGTCTTATAAACACTGACGTCTTCGTCTTTAAAGTCATATTTTTCAAAACTTTCTTGAAATTTGATATCGTCAGTCATTTTTATCACCTAATAAATTCTTTGCGGCGTTCCAGCCGATAGTCGCACATCTAATACGCGCTGCTTGTTTAGAAGTATTCACAAAAGCATTTGCTTCTTCTAAAGCGTTCGAGTCAAATGGCTCTTCGTGAAGCATCTTGTTATATTGTTCAATAACGTAAAACGCTTCTTCTTTATTTTTTCCAATTAATAATTCACACATGATATCAGTTGAAGAGGTTGATATCGTACAGCCAACACCTGTAAAACAAGCATCGACCACCTTATCTTCTTTAATATCTAAATATACATCGATATCATCAATGCAGTTATCGGAATGCATATGAACAGAAACATAACCATCATTTTTTGGTTCATGTTTGTGAATCGGATTTGCGTAATGATCCATAATAATGGAACGCATCATCTCATTAGTTAAAGTAAACATCTAAAATATCTCCTCCATTATTAATCGCTTCTATTAAAGCATCGATATCCTCTTTGCTCGTGTATAAATATGTTGAGGCTCTGCAAGTATATGGAAGTCCAATATAGTTAACGAGCATCTTCGCGCAGTGGTTGCCACTTCTCACCGCGATGCCATGGTAATTTAAAAGGGTAGCTTCATCTTGGGCAAAAACATCTTTGATATTGAAAACGATGTTACACGAATCAGCATCCGGGTTATAAAGAATAACTTTTTCATTATCTTTTAATTTGCTAATCGCATAGTTATGAAGCTCAACATCATGTTTATGAATGTTATCGATACCAAGAGCAGAAATAAACTTCACTGCTTCCATAAATCCCGCGACTGCCGCGAGGTTTTGTGTGCCAGCTTCTAAACAAGAAGGTGGGTTAAGTAATGTGAATGAACCATCCTTATAGAACATCTCATTCATTCCACCTCCATAAAGTAGAGGTTTCATCATTTTTAATAATTCATATTTACCGATGAGACAGCCGATACCCGTTGGTCCACACATCTTATGCGCGGAGAAACCGAGGAAATCGATATCCCAACCTTTAAAATCTGTTTTTAAATGAGGAACTGACTGCGCTCCATCAACGACGAAGTAGGCTCCAACTTCATGAACTAGTTTAGCAATAGCAGGAACATCAATGCTATAACCAAGAACATTAGTCGCTGCTGCTAATGCCACAATTTTAGTTTTATTTGTTAGTGATTTGCGGACATTTTCTGTGCAAATCTTGCCTTTTTCATCAAGCGGTACAAATTTGATAATTGCTCCGGTTTCTTTTGCAACCGCATACCAAGGAAGAACATTAGAAGCGTGTCCATCTTCTTCAATTAATATTTCGTCTCCCTCTTTTAAAACGACTTTAGCAAAAGAGAACGCCGCCATATTAAGCGCCATTGTCGCTCCACTGGTGAAAACGACTTCATCGGGAGAGCAGTTGACAAATTCAGCGATTACTTTTCTCGCATTGATAACTGTTTGATCCATATTATAGGCCAAATCGTAATCACCACGATGAGAATTTGAATTGTTGTTCGTATAATATTTTTCCACTGCATCAATCACGCATTGTGGTTTAAATGTCGTAGAGGCATTGTCGAGGAAAATAAGAGGTTTATTTTGCATTGACTTTCCATTTAACATTGGAAACTGTTTACGTACTTCATTAATATCGTACATATTAAAAACCTCCTTCCACTTCTTTGATTAATTCTTCAGCGATTTCTTCATTATCAAAACCTTTGATGATTGGTTTTAAGTATCCAAAAGTAATGAGCTCACGTGCTTTTTCACCGCTTAATCCACGACTGGTTAAATAGAATAATTCGTCATCGCTAATCTTACCAACGCTTGAAGCATGACTTGCTTCGATATCATTGTCATCAATCTTTAATATCGGTTTAGCAATGGCATCTGTATTGTCATCGAAAATAATGATTTTTGCTGTTTGATGGGCAACTGAACCATGCGCACCATTATGAATATGAACGATACCTGAGAAATTGAGTTTTGACTCATCTTTACAAACACCATAATTGTTGATTTGGGATTTGCTACCTAATGCATTATGGGATACAGATACTTCATATATCTTTTTTCCATTATTTTTTGAAAGAGAAGCAAGGTGCCAGTTAAGGAATGAATTCTCTCCGTTTAAATCGATATCGGTTTTAATGTGATTATTTCCTTCCGCGAAATCAGCATAATAAACTTCAAGTTCACTATTTGAACCAACACTACCTTTAATCAAGGCTTCATTATCGCCTTTATTGATAATCGCGAGTTTTAAATGTGAATTGTTTCCAAGTTCAAAAGAAAAGTCTCCTTGCGGATTAACGAGAATATAAGATTGCTCCTCGTTATCTTTTAACAAGAGAAATTTATTAAAATCTGAAGAAAAATCGATAATATTTGTTTTCATTATTTTATTGCTTCTTTAACAGCGCAGACGCCGATGGAATTAGAGGCTGGACGAGGAGTATCTTCTTTAGCGATTTCAATACCGAGTTCGCTTCTAATAAATTCGTATCCTTCTGTATCGATACGTTTGATGATTTCTCTTCCGCCGTCGAGGACAACACGACCGTTGACCATCACTATTGCACGCGTTGGATTGATCAAATCAAATAATCTCGCGTAGTGAGAAATGACGAGAAAACTTCTTTCATTATTCTTTTCTTTGTTGATGATATCGGAAACGACTTGAATCGCATCGACATCAAGACCAGAGTCGATTTCATCTAGCATTGCTAATTTTGGTTGTAAAAGAAGCATTTGTAGCATTTCATTTCTCTTCTTTTCACCGCCAGAAAATCCTTCATTGAGGTTTCTAGTCGCATAATCAAAAGGAATCTTCGCTTCTTTAACCGCATTATCTAATAACTTATAAAAGTTATATGTAGAAATTGGTTTTTCTTTACCAGCGTTAACTGCCGCTCTTAAGAAGTCGGAGTTAGATACTCCTGGAACTTCAATTGGGCTTTGGAAAGCAAGGAACATTCCAAGCTTTGCTCTTTCATCTGTTGATAAAGATAAAACGTCGTGACCATCAAAAAGAATGCTACCTTCTGTAACTTCGTATTTTGGATGGCCCATAATCACATTGAGAAGGGTGGACTTACCGTGTCCATTAGGACCGAGAAGTGCGACAACCTCACCACTATTAATTTCGAGATTAACACCTCTTAATATTTGTTTCCCTTCCACATTAACATGGAGATTTTTGATCGTTAGAGTAGACATATTTTTTCTCCTTAACCGTTAGTTATTTTACGCAATCCTGCACGCATAGGCAAATCATATTATAATATTTTTATTTTTATAAACTTTTGCTTATAAAATATCGCTCTCAGTTTACATCTTTCTAAAATGGACAAATTTTCTTATTTTGGTTTTAAAAAAATCCAATCGCTATAAATTGCTTATTGTGACACATAATAACGATATATCACTATTTAATAAAATAGTTGTTGCAAAGAAAAAACCTAATTATATATAATATAAAACGCTACGAAAAGGAGAAAATAGATGAAAAAGAACAAAATCTCGGCCGGATTAGTTTCAAGTTTCATCGCTGCCCTCGCGCTTACCGCTTGCTCAGGTGGAGCTACAGCGAACGATAACGCGGTCGTCACTTACACTGCGTATGATGGCGAAAAGGTCAACGTTTTAACGAATACTGTTTATAACAAGTATCGTCAAACAAGTGACGGAATTGCAAAATTCTATTCAGCGATTCTTGAATCAATAATCCGTTATGAATTTGACTCCAGTACAAGCGCAGTCTATAAGAAGACAAATGCTCAAATTAAGACTGAAGCTGAAAACAATGTCACTGGTGCCAAACAAAAAGCAGAAGAAAATGCTAAAACAAACAATACTTCCTATTCAACTGAATGGGATTCAATCCTCAGCTCATATGGAGTAGAAGATGAAGAAGGTTTATTACAACACTTCATTTACGACATTGAGAAAGAAGAATTACAAGACAAATACTTCAGCGACAACAAAGCCGCTTTAACAAAGGAATACTTAGGTGTTGATAACGCTGGTCAAGCAGTGGGAAGCAAAGCCAAGAGCTCATTCCCATACCACATTAGACACATCCTCGTCTCTGTCGCGGATGGTGCAACCAACTTCTATAATGGTACAATCACTAGCGATCAAGCCAAGAGCATCGGTACAGTTATCGACTACTTAATGGATAGTTCCTATACATTCGCCGAAGTCGCGAAGAAGTTATCTGGAGATACAGGCAGTGCTGCTAAAGGTGGCGACGTCGGTATCATGACTCCAACAACAAGTTTCGTCGACGAATTCAAATTAGGTATCTATGCCTATGATGCCGTCCTCTCTGGTCGTGAAGAAAACGCTGCGATTAAGAACGGTTTAGGTCTCGGAGAAGAAATCACTCTTGGAAAATATAATAAAGATACTCGCACGACTGCTATTGAAAAGACCACAGTTGGCGAAGAAGTTTCAAGAATCGGTTTATCCAAAGTCCCTTATGATGCCTTTGTAAGAATTGGTAGAGAAGCCGAAACTGAATTAGTAAATGGTAAAAAAGTCAATGATGGCAACGCCAACTACTATCCAAGAAACATTTATTGGAATAACTTCTTAAATTTACATAATCCTTTCGTCATTACAGATCAAAAACTCAATGCGAAGGGCGAACCAGAAACAGATGCTGGTATTCCTGCTGATAGCCCACGTTGGTCTCCTGTCCAACCAGATGGTAACCGTTACCTCATCGACGAGGCCGGACACATCATCATCGGTGTCAGAGGAAGCTATGGTATCCACCTCATGATCATGCAAAAATCCATTTATGATTTCAATGATGGTAGCACTATCGCACCTTCCCTTGAAGAATACTACACAACATATGTTCCAGGTGATGCTGGTTATCCAACATTCGATGGCACTAACAAATCCACATATGTTAACTACATCAACACTAACGAAGCTAGTGAATACAACACTCGCGCTAATGAAATTAAAACTGCAATCAAATCATTCGACTCCACATATGATTATCGTTTGTATGAATTATTAACTAGCGGCGAAGGTGGCAGAAGCAAGATCACATTCAACAACACTGATGGTTATGACCTCGGTGAAGCTATCACTAAATACATCGAAGCCACAAGAAAGAGCAACAAGAATTCCGCAGTTAATACATTAACTAACTCATGGAAGGGATATCTTGAACTTCTCAATACTCAAAATCAACAAAGAGATTACTTAGTTGGAGCAACCACTGTTGCTGGTAGCGGTGAAGTCGGAGACGAAATCACTCGTGTCGTCAACGTCAGATGCGCAATCGGATTCACTGGTGGTGTCGGTCGTCCAGCTGGTACTGACTGGGCAGAAGGAGGTATGTGCTATTATGAAGAATAAAAAATTAGTCGTATTAGCCTTATCCGCAATCGGTTTATTAGGCTTATCTGCTTGTAGCGAAGTCGTAGCGAAAGCCACTGATTATAGCGCTAACTTAATCACTGTAGAAAACTATGACCAAAAGATTTATAACAACGAAATCTCTGTCGTCTATGACAGCATTAGAAATGGCAACATCGGCAGCGATGTCTTAGATAGCTTGTTATATTCCTATTCCATCACCACTTTCGGTTATTACAACAAGAACGTCTCTCCTGCTCCAGCAGAAGGAACAATCACTTTAGAAGATGCCTTTGGTGACATCACCTATAATGAAGAAACCAAAAAGTTCACTGGTGGTGACAAGGCAAAATCCTTCATCAAATCCCACAAAGCATATTGGACTTTAGATGATGATGGCAATCGTATTAACGATGACGGCGAGGCATTTATCACCGTCGATGCTAATGCAGACCCATCTCAATCTGAATACGCTCGTGTGGAAGCCAAATGGAGTACTATTGAAGACCGCATTGCCGAGAATCTCTATTCCGCAATCAAAGGTTCCACATACATCGACAGAAATATCTTCTCTGAAAAGAAATTCTTAAGAGGATTAACTGCAGCGATGGAAAACGTTCAAGATCCTGATGCCGTTGGCTTTGCCGGCGATTTATACGAAGGCATCATCGATCCACAATACGAAGAAGATCAAGTCTTCAATCACTTCTTACATAGAGAATATTATCAATCCGAAACATTCCACTATGTGGAGAAGAAAATCATCCCAACTATTTATCGTCAATTATTAAACGAACAATATTTGTTAGATGAAACATATAACACTCTCGGACGCAGCTACGCCCGTAAAGTGAATATCATCAAAATCGCGGATAACAAAAATTATCCAAAGGCTTCTGACTATTTGATGAAACAACTCGTCAAAGAAATCAATGCTGAACCAGATGCTGCGACTATTGCTGACAGCACTAAAATCGACCTCGATGTCTTCAAGGACTATGCCTCTATCTACATCGGTGCGAACTTAACTGCTGAACAAGAAGACTTCATCAACAACACAGATTTAAAAGAAGTCTTCAAAGACCACGGTACATACTTCACTGGTACTGAATACGGCGATTTAATGGAACAATATAATAAGATTTATGTTGCCCCACTCCTTCCAGGTAGCCACGCCACATTCGATACTTCTGCAGAAAGCACATTCACAGATAGCAACAAATATACTAAAGAAACTGGCCTTGAACTCAAGACTCGTGAACTCGAACTCAAGAACTACACCACTTCTGGTTGGTTTGTGAAAAATGGTGGCTTAACTGATTTACCAGATGCCATTAGAAGCAGATTGTTCAACATCGGTGTTGCTAACGGCGTTAAAGAAACTAGTGAAGCTCGTGCTAGTGCCGATCGTTGGCAAAGAGTGAACGACGCTTGGAGCTATTCCGTTCCTGAAGATGAATCACCATACATCGCCCGCATCAATGGTAAGAACTACTTAAAGACTTCCTCCGCGGTTGATGGCAGTGATAGAAAGAACGATATTCTCCATTACGATAGCTCATCTTCTACTTACTATGTCATCCAAATCGAAGAAGCTGCTTCTTCATCTAAATTATCCAAGAAGAGCAACAACAACTATGCTGGTCAAAGAGGCAAGATTGCAATGGAAGAAATCGTCAACGAAATCGCTAAAGTTGTCGGTACAGGTGAATCCTACTCCACACTTGCTACTAAGCACTTCTTAGAAAAGATGAATATCGAATATCACGATGATGTCGTCTATAACTACTTCAAGACAACTTATCCTGAATTATTCGAATAATCTAAAAGATTAAAACAAATATTACCAACTCTTCATTGAGTTGGTTTTATTTTTAATAAATAAGTTCTAAAATAGTAGATGAGGTAATTTAGTATGGAAAAAGATGTATTTTGTAAAATTATCGACGGGGAAATCCCCGCGCATGTCGTATATGAGGATAACGATGTCATCGCGATTCTTGATATCTCACAAGTGACGAAAGGACATACACTAGTCATTCCAAAAAAGCATTATGATACATTTTTAGCAACACCTAATGAAATCATGCATAAAGTGATGGATGTCGCTCAAAAGATTGGCCAAGTGATGATTGATCGTCTTCACGCGAAAGGCGTTAATATCTTAACTAACTGCTATGAGGCAGCCGGACAGACTGTTCCGCACTTCCACGTTCACGTCATTCCACGTTATGAACATGGTGACGGTTTCATCCTTGAAATGAAAAATAACGCGGAAGATATCAACCTCCCCGCGTTATGTAATTCCATTAAAACTAATCTATAATTAATCTTTATAAAACATACGACTATCTAAGGCGAATACTTTCTGTGAAAATTCGCCTTTTTCTACGCCTTCTAGAGCTTTTGTAACAATCGTCATCTTAGAGTCCAAATTATCGATTAAATTGACTAAGAGAGCCTCTTTTGTAAGCGGCATCACTGGAGAACCATATTCGAGTTGTCCGTGGTGAGATAAAACGATATGTTCTAATAGCATTGGAACATCGCTTTTGATGCCGAGTTTGTCGGCAGCTTTTCTAATCTCCGCGGCTTGAATAGAGATATGACCTAATAATCTTCCTTCTAAAGAATATTTAAAAACGATGTCTCCTTCGAGCTCGATAGTCTTACCTAAATCGTGAAGAATGATACCAGACATTAGTAAGTCATAATTTATATCGGGGTATTTATGATATAAAAATTCTCCGATTTCGAGCATTGAAACTGTATGCATCAATAATCCCGAAGCGTATTCATGATGAATAGAGCTCGCGGCAGGATAATTAAAGATTTTCTCTTTATCCTTATTAATAAAATAATTAACAATCTTCACGCAGTCTGGATTTTTAATCGAAACGATATATTGGTTGAACTTATCGATTAACTCTTCTTTTTTACGAGGTGCGCTTTTGATGAAGCGAGTGATATCCACTTCTTTCGCGGAAATGACTTTCGCGCTTACGACTTTGGCTTGTAAAGCTTCTTTATATTTTAAAACTTCGACTTTCGCAAAAATGATATTTCCCGCCGCGAAGATTTGTTCATCTTCATCCTTTGCTTCCCATTTTTTACCAGCGATTGAGCCGGTGTAATCTTTGAGTTCCAAATTATAATAATATGAACCCATGTTATTGATGCATTTATTGCTACTACCAATTAAAAATTGACTTTCAACAATATCGCCTTCATTTAATTCATTAACGAACTTCATATTCTTCACCAATCATCTTAAAGATGTCCTTTCCTTTATATCCTTTTCGAGATAAAGCAGAGATGATCTTTTCTTTTAATTCTCTGCCATTATATTTACGCGCGTAACGCGTTTTAATCATTTGATAATCTTTCTTTAATAGTTGATCTTCTTTCTTCTCGTCTAATAGCTTTAAATCTCTAGTCACCTCGAGAGCGACATCGAGATCAAATCCTTCCCTAATAAGTCCTTGGACGATGTGGTCTTTTTGACTACGCGCATTATATTTATAATAACGTTTGATGAGTTTTGGAAGTAAGGCACTAGCCTTATTGATTTCATCTTTTTCTTTAAAAGTTATCTTATTAATTTCTTCTTCAAATATTCCCTTCTTTAGAAGGTTTTCTTTAATCTTGTTTTTACCAATATTGTTTCTACTTGCATATTCTAAATACTCTTCAATAAATAGATTATCATCGATAAAACCCTGTTTTTTTAAAGTTGTAATTACTTCATCGACTTGGTTTTTTTCCGCTTCTTTCGCATATAGCTTTTCTCTCATCTTCCACTCGCTATACATGTGGTTAGAAAGGAGTCTTAACGCGTAAGAAAGATATTTTTCATTATCGACCTTACTGACCAATTTCTTATAATCAGCATCCGATACCTCTTTTCCTTTATATAAATAAAAAGAAGTAAAAGCGTCAAACGATAATTCCAGTTTCTCTTCTGAAAAATAGACATTGACGTGGTTTTTATATTTTTTGATTTTGGTAATGATTCTACCAGTATTTTTTGAGGGCTCTTTCATAAACGACCATGATGTTCTCATAGAACTTATCAATGGAATATTCATCGACTACTTTTAACGCCTCATCGATGATTTCTTGTCTTTCTTCTTTTGACAAAGCAAAGATTCTTTCTAATTTTTCAATAAAGCTTGATTCATCTGTGAAGAAGAAACCAGTTCTACTATCGGTGATGACATTCGTGAGGTTATCATCATAACGCGCGAGGATAATTGTCCCTGCCGCCATCGCTTCATTAAATGTTAAACCTTGTGTCTCAGTTACTGAGGCAGAAGAATATATATCCGCGACATGATAATAAAATGGAACATCACTCGCGGGAACAAAGCCGATGAAATCAACTTTACTTGCAATATTTAATTCGTGGGTCAAGAGTTCAAGTTCGCCACGCGCTGGTCCATCGCCAACGACAATCATCTTCACATCCGCATCTGGATGCTTTTTTAAATAGGCAGCAAAATTTCTAATGGAAACATCCATGCTCTTTTCTTTTGCCACTCTTCCTAATAAGAGGATGACTTTTGTATTTAAACCAACGCCATGTTCTTTTTTAAATGCGGCGATGCGGTCCGCCTCATCAGGAGTTCTTTTAAACATCGATAAATCGATACCACTTGGAATGACATTGACATAGATATCATGACCAACATTTCTCATAAAATCTTTGGTCTTTTGACTTGGGGTGATAAATTCAGTCGCGTTTCTACCAATAGAACGGGAATAAGCACGAACGACCTTCTTTGCAACTCGATCCATCATTCCTTTCGTCGCATAATATGTGTAGTCTTCATAAGAAGTATGATATGTATAAACGATTGGAACATTTAAAATCTTTGCTGCTCTTCTGGCAAACATTCCAATGGTCACATCAGTTTGATTATGGATTAAATCAATCTTGATTTCTTTAAGTTTGTTCAAAACTTTTTTATCGAAGAATTTTGTAAGTCGATAACCATAAAGTTTCTTCATCTCAAGTCCAGGCATATAGAAAGTATCATCGATAAATTCGAGTTTGCCGTCTGTTGTTCTGGGAGTGACAACAATCACGCGGTGACCATGTTTTCTTAAAGTCATCGCAAGATTATAACAAGACGTAGAAACACCATTGATGAATGGAGGATATGTATCGGTAAATAAGGCTATATTCATAACTACCTCCTAACTATCGATATTGAAGCTCGTATAATTATCATCATCTTCATCATCTTTTTTCTTCTTTTTGTGATGAATCTGTTTGTTCGGCTTTTTCTTTTCCGGCGATTTCTTCGTCACCTGTTTTAGCCGTTCCATAATCGCTTTACGCGATAATTCATTCGTATGTATCGTCTCATTAAGCGAACGTTCTCTTTGAAGTAAAGTTTGACGTTGCGCTTCGATAAATGTTTCTCTTGATGGAGTTTCTTCTTCCTTTTCGAGATGATGTGGAGCCGCGCGATAAAAAGCAGTCACAAAGCCAGCGATGATGAGAGGTAAAGTAAATGTCGTCGTTCTCCAAAGAAGAAGCGCTGAAGAACAAAGTTCATTTGATAAATTTACTCCCCCTTCTTCTAAGAAATAGAAACCATTGGTTGGGTTAGTTTTATCGACGAATAATTGAGTGAAGAAGTATTCAGAAATACCAGCCGCACCTGGAATAGGAATTAAGCCGGTGACCATTTGGTGATAGTTGCTTAAGAAGATAGAATCCCATAAACCAGTTCCCCAGTCCGCGCCACTGCCTTGGTTACCAAGAGCTTTACCAGCGAAAAATGGCATTGAGAATTTTAAGAAGAATAAACCGACAAAAAGAACTGTCACTAAAATGGTAAACGGAATATTCGACCATAATCGACGGAACTCAATTTTGAAGTTTTCGACTTGCACTCTTAATTTTTCTCTCGTCTTTTCTGGATCTCTTACAATTCTAATTTTGAATAGCAAAGTAACAATTGGCCCCATAATGAAGGAATGGAATCTCTTCCAAAACGCCATCATAAAAACCAATAATATGACACCGATATTTAGTAAGAAACCAATGATTGTTAATAGCCAGATAGATAAATCGAAATTGACGAATCCTAAGTCGAAATGCACATAAGCGATATCGTTTAAGATGTTGAACTTCATGCCAAAGGACAATAAGCCAAATGTGATTAACACAACTTGATAGACGATGGAATACATCGCGAGCATACTAACGGCGTTAGAAATATGAATTCCTTGTTTTTTAAAGAAATACGCTTCCATCACCTGACCACCAGTCGCACCTGGAGTAACTGCTGAATAGAAGTTACCAATTGATTCTACTAAAACGGCTTGGTAATAATGGTAGTCGCGGGTATATAAACGCGCGAAGCAAAAAAGAACCAAAGCACGAAGTGCGGATATGCCAACCATCACTCCTAACATGACGAGAAGCCAATTGATTTTTGTCTGCGCTAAGATTTTGAAAGAATTTTGGAAGTCTTGGCCTAAAGAGATGACCAAGGCGACAACTGTCAAAACTAAAACGATGACGATGTTGATGATGTATTTAATCGTCGCATTTCTTTTTTTCTTTTTCGCCTGTAATTCCTCTTTGTTAGGTTCGGCTTCAGGCTCTTTAATAGGTTCTAATTCTTCTTTTTCGTCCATAAAATAAGTCTATCACAAATATGCATATTAATGCATCCCATTGATAATAATATTTATAGTATAGAAGGTCAATTATTTGTCGTCATTAGGCTCAACATCGATAATGTTATCGTTATTGCTTACTCTTTTTTTGACTTGTTTATCTAAAATTTTCTTTGCTTTTCTAAGCCACCATGGATCTGGCTCCGTAACTTCAGGAGCGGGGGTGATATATTTTTCTTTATCTGCCTTAATCTTTTCTCTTAATTCCTTTTCATCGGCAATCGCAAGGTTGCTACGGTTTAAATCACCGCTGATGAGCTTGTTGAGGATATTCTCATCTCTATCCATTGAATAGGCGAGCATCACTCTATCAATCGCTCCATCGACATAGACGATGACGAGTTCAGAGATGATGTTAAACACTAAAACAAATGTCGATAGCGCTGTTAAAAGAATCATCGTCTGGGTTGTTTCCATATTGACGATTTGATATACCGCTAAACCTAAAGAGGCTGCTTTAGTGATATACTTACCAATTCTAAATAAACGACGCACTACTCTTGATTCTAAACGTTTCAATCTTTCCGCCATTCCTCTAACGCGAATAAGGTAATAAAGTAGGAAGGCTAAAGATAAACCACAAAGGATGCTATAGATGATGAGCATTGGTAAACGATTGACGTTAACAACGATGAGATAAGTATAAAAACCGATGAATATAACCTGTGTCAAAATCGTGACGATATGGAGCAATTTGCTCAGGTCATTTTTAATCTTGATGAATGTTGCTAATGTGTGATCAAAATTTAAGACTGCCATATTTATATTATAATCATTTTCAATATATATTGAATGGTATAAAATGATTTTATGCTAAAGAGATTAACTGTCAAAAATTTTGCAATCATTGAAGATATCGATATCACTCTTGATAACGGACTCACTGTTCTCACTGGTGAAACCGGCGCGGGTAAATCACTTATCATCGATACAATCGAACTTCTTTTAGGCGAACGCGCGAGCACTGAAATGATTCGTAACGGCAAAGAAAAAGCGGAAATAATCGGCTATTTTTCTGTTAAAAACCCACGCATTTCCGGCATATTATCAAATTTAGACATCGATTTTTTAGATGATCAAATCATCATCTCAAGAACCATCTCGCCAAATAAAAACATCATCAAAATCAACGATAAAACAGTTACTCTTTCTGAACTGAAATCATTATCAAAATATCTCGCTGATATCCATCAACAGTTCGACATGGTAAAGTTATTAAACAAAGATAATTATTTAGAAATTATCGACGGATTCAAATATGAATTAGTAAACGAATATAAAACCAATTACTTAAACGAATTAGAGACATTAAAGAAAGCTAACGAAGAATACCAAAATCTCGTTAAGAAGATAAAAGATATCAAAGACAAAAGAGATATCTACGAGTACGAACTAAAAGAGATATCTTCTTTAAATTTATCCAAAGACGAAGAGGAGGATATCGCTTCTCGTATTGAACTATTAAAAAACTATGACAAGATATATGCCTTACTTGAAGAGAGCAAAGAACTCATCGATAAAGAATCTTTGGAAGATATTTATAACATCAAAGAAAACATCTCTAAATTAAGTGAATATCAAAATGAATATGTTGAGACCGCGAATAAGCTTAATGACTACTATTACGAACTTGAAGACATCTATAATGACATCAAGCATAAACTAAGTCACCTCGACTATAACCCAGACGAACTCGACGAACTAGAAACTCGTTCTAATGCGATTAATCAAGTGAAGAAGAAATATGGTAAATCCGTTATAGAGCTTTTACAGTATCAAAATGAATTAAAAACATTGTTACAAGATGATGTCGATTTAGATACTTCTTTAGAAGAAGAAAGAAAAAAATTATCAGTCCAATATGATAAGACATATAACTCTGCAAAAGAATTAAGCGAATTAAGAAAACAAATCGCTAAATCGATATCTAATGAACTTGTGAACAATATGGCGGACCTCGCTTTAAAAGTGAAACTCAATATTGAAGTAACCACTTCTAATAAAGATAAAGATTTATCACTATCAATATTCACTAACGAAGGTATTGATGAAGTGGAATTTTATATCGAAACCAACATTGGTGAAGGTATGAAACCACTAGCCAAAGTCGTCTCCGGTGGTGAGATGAGCCGCATCATGCTCGCGATAAAAGCTTTATTCATCAAATCGCAGAAGATATCTACAGTGGTCTTTGATGAGGTCGATACCGGCATATCTGGAGAAATCGCTAGTAAAGTTGCGAGAAAGATTAAAGAGATATCTTTATCCACACAGGTGATATCTATCACCCATTTACCACAAGTTGCAAGTCTATCAAACCATCATTTAAAAATATCTAAACAAGTGAAAGATGGAAGAACATATACATCAATTAAAAAACTTACTTTAGATGAAAAGATCTATGAAGTCGCTTCGATGATTTCCGGCGGGAAAGTCACTAACAGTCAACTCGAATACGCAAAAGAAATGATTCTTAATCAATAATCATAGGCTTTGTGAATTAATATTAATTATTTTGTGTAATAGATAATATAGTCGTATTGACCTAAAGAATAATTATTTTGATTTGCGTTCACACTAGAGGCTAATACATTTTCTACACTGACTATTTTGTTAGTATTAGAAGGATTAAACACTAAGTGGGTTTTATATTCACCATAAGCGATAGAAAAGCCGCTTAAACCATCTTTAAAGATATTAGAATCCTTAGACGCTACTAATTCACCATTTCTGATGAATTCATTATTCATCTTCGCTTTTAAAACTTTCGATAAATTCACATATATTGAACTACTATCATTAATGTAAGAAGATAATTTATTGCTGCTATTACCTTCAATCGTACTGGTCGTATTACCACTACCTTTGTAGTTCTTATAATATTCAGTTGATTTAGTTAAATATTTATCATCCCATGGCATCGGCGTGCGATACGACATATCGTTCCATCCATCTGGGCAACTTCCTCTTAAGCCGAGTTCGTCGCCGTAATAAATATATGTCGCTCCTGGAGTGAATGCATTAATCGCGTTAGCCAAAGTCAATTGCTTTTTATTTGTGAAATAATATTTACCATCCATTTCCCCATGGTCCATGCTTGGATGTTGTTGGGTGAATCGACCGAAGTCATGGTTAGATAATGGACGAGACATCACATATCCACTTGTTTTAATCTTCTTATAATCGCTAATCACTTTTCCGGCATAATCATAAGAAGAACTCTTCACAAGATTATAAGTATGCATTGGAGCATTAAAATCAAACGTTGAGGAGAAACCAGCTTGCGAATATTGATAAGCTAAATCGTGGTTGCTATCAAGAACTTCTCCAACGATATAGACATCTTTATTTTCTTCCTTCATCGCATCGCACCAGGACTTCCAGAAAGTATAGTTCTTATTATGATTGACGGAACCATCTCTGTTATTAAATATCCACATCGCCGCATCAAGTCTAAAGCCATCAATTCCCTTTTTTAGCCAGTATTTGCCGACTTTTTTCACTTCATTAACCACTTCCGCTTTATCGTAATTGAGGTCTTTCATATTCCCACCGAAAGCATCGGTGCCGGAATACCAATCCCTATGAGAGTTATACCAAGTATGGTTAATAGAAGTATGGTTGAGTACTAAGTCCATCACTACTTTGATATCTTTCTCGTGACAAGCATTGATTAAATCTGTAATTGAAGTGTTATTCACTTCGTATTTAGAGAAGACTTTATAATAGACTTTAACATTATAGCCATGGTAATCATCGCTATGTGAACCTACTCGGTAGTTAAATAACCGAGCATCTGTGTTACATATTGGTGGACGATATCTTCCAATATATATCCATCTGGGTAGTTCCTACCCGATATCCCTACGTTACCAGCTTTACCGTTCCAATTAATATAATCTTCATTTAAAAACTGATCCGTTACAGGAATATATTCTCTTCTTGGGTTAGATAATCC
>SVBB01000021.1 GCA_015059105.1 Erysipelotrichaceae bacterium
AAAAACCAAACACCAACAAAATCAACAAAATAAAAGAGTTCCACAAGATTTCAGCTTACAAAATCCGGGAACTCAAACCTTATATTGTGAACTATGAACAGGCGCATAGCAAACCAGAAACAAATAGTTGTGTGTCGATATATTCTGACAAAAGAAAAACCCTATATTTTAGGGTAAAAAAAGTCATCGCTAGGATGACTGATACCACGTCTATTTTATAACGCGACATCTGGCTCTTAGCAAGGGGCCATCAAGGGGAATTAGTGAACATTCTTTAAATATATTGGGTAATATTCACCGGTGATATGTTCCATTATTCTTAAGAAATCACCCTTACTAACTTCACTACCATTAGTTAATAAAGCATATTGCACGCCATATTCAGTTATTTTTGTATCAGTGAGATATAGTCCGCGGTTTTTATAAAACGATATTCTTTGCTTTCTTTCTTCTTTATTAGAAGAAGGAAAATCAGGATCTTCTGCCATTAAGAAGATGCGTTTGTCGCTATTATTATCGATGATGTCTTTTAATATTTGAGAGCCATATCCTTTATGACGATATTTCTTTTTTATCGCTAAGAAAAAGATATATAACAAATCATCGCGAATAACAGTTGAAAATAGACCCACGAATTCATCATTATCTTCCACCCCATACAAGTTGTTATTCTCCATTGCTAAAAGAATAGCAAAAGGCGGTCTTTCATCTATTGGAAAGGCGTGTTCATAAAGACATTTTAATTTATTAAGAAATCGATAATGATTATCAATTCTAATATATGCTAATTTCATTGTTGTTTATTTACTTGTTTTGTGAAATGAATGTCGCGGTTATTCCAACGTGGGCATCTTTCTTCATATAAAGATTTTGAAAATATCGATATTGGATATTTTAATGATGCGGGGTCAGAAAAATTGATATATCTCTCTTCGAAATAATCGTGATGTTTATAAAAGTTTCGCGTATTGTCATTATTTAACGTATCAGTGAATAAACGCGCATATCTAAAGCCACGGTTTCTCGCGAGTTCTTCAAAGAATTCAAGGGCTTTTCGCCCGTATCCCTTCCCGCGATATTCTTCTAATAGACCAAACCACCCTAACCATGCATCATCAGGATAAGCATCGTAAGAATATATTCCGATAATGCCAATAAAAACATCGTTTTCTTTTATTAAATAATACCCACTCTTTTTTGGGTCAAAGATTGAATCTAAATAATTTTTCAAGGCATCGTGATGCGGAAAAATAATGTTCTCAATCTCACGAGCAGTATCTAGATTGGATTTGTCTATTAGAATAAACTCCATATTAATATAAGCTTGAACCTTGGGAAATTTCGACTTCGATTAATCCCTTTTCGCCATATTTATCAGTGATGGCTTTCTTAAAAGCGGCAACCTCTTCTTCTTTTACAAATGAGATTGTTGTCCCCATAAATCCACCACCATGAACACGGTGTGCGCTCTTAGGCGCGGCTACTCTTGCAATTTCAAGAGCTTCTTCAGGAGAGTGTTCTTTTCTACCTGGGACAAATGTATTCTTTAAAACAAATGAACTTGATAAGCCGGATTCATTAATCGCTTTGATAAAAGCTTCTTCATCGTTATCATTGATGGCTTTAAAGGCTGCTTTCACTCTCTTGTTCTCTTCAAAGAAGTGTTTCGCACGTAGTTTTTCCATATCGGTTAATTCGCAGCTAGAAGAATTGACAAAAGATTTAAACATCTCTTCATCGACTTCTCTAAGCACTTGTTTGCCAAGAGCTTTTGCAGCGTTTTTCATATCGCGTGGGACAGAAGCATAATAATCAGTTAGTCCCGCATGAGATCCGCCGGGATTAACGAGGAAGATATGTAATTTAAATGGGAAATGGGTATTTTTTACTTCTGGGTCTCCATCTTTAAAATCAACGATGGAGATATCGCCGTAACAGGCACCGATTTGGTCTAAAAGACCACATGGCTTACCAAAGAAGATGGATTCCGCTTCTTGGGAGATCTTTACCATTTCCATCTTGCTCACTTGGTCTTTATTAAAGACATGATTAATGATTTCACAAACTAATGTTTCAAATGCCGCAGAAGAAGAAACTCCACTACCAGAGAGGACTTCGCTATCCATCGCGATATTGATACCGCCGACATCATATCCTCTTTTGATAAAGCCGGTAACAATACCATCTAAGAGGGCGCTAGTTCTTCCAAATCCTCTTGGATTAGGTTCACTGATTTTTGTACGGGTTTCAAACATTCCAAAACCATTGGAATATAATCTTACTCTGCTCGTGCTAGTTCTACTCGCCGCCGCGTACATTCTAAGCGATGCTCCCGCGACGATTGCTAAACCACCATTATGGTCAGTGTGGTTACCGATGATTTCGAGTCTACCTGGAGAAATGAAATATTCTTTTGGTTCCGCTCCATCAAAGGCTTTTTGATATAATTCTTTAAGAAATTGTTTGCTCATTGCCATAAAAAATGCTCCTCATCAATATTATTGATATCTTAATTATTAATTTTACCACATGGTTCGCCCATAGTGATATACAAGATATCAATACTGAGATTTATATATTACAAATTGTGAGTTTTATGCACTAGTTTTCTTTATTAACTAATAAAGTTGTGATATTTTTTCATATATGGATAAATACGAAATACTTAAAAGCATGATTAACCACTCCCGCCGCATCGTCTTTTTTACCGGCGCGGGTATCTCTGTCCCAAGCGGCATTCCTGATTTTCGAAGTGCGGACGGACTATATAACGAACAAAGGGAAGATAAAATCAGACCAGAAGATATCATCTCCCATTCCTTTTATAAAGCGCATAAAGAATTGTTCTATTCGTTCTACAAGAATAAGATGATGTATCTCGACGCTAAACCAAATGCTGCTCATCAATATATCGCTTCTTTAGAGAAAGAAAAGCAAGTGACAGTCGTCACACAAAACATCGATGGTTTACACACGCTAGCAGGCAGCAAGAATGTCGTTGAAATCCACGGTTCTATCCATCGCAACTACTGTGAGAAATGCAATAAGTTTTTCGATGCTAAATATGTTCACGACTATAATGGGGTTCCAAAATGCGATAAATGTGGAGGCGATATCAAACCCGACGTCGTCTTATATGAAGAACCGCTTAACGAAGAAGCGATCAACCAAGCGATAAATGCGATTATGCAAGCTGATACTTTGATTGTCATCGGCACATCTTTATCCGTTTATCCAGCAGCGGGATTCATCCGTTATTTCCGTGGCAGCTGTTTAATATTATTAAATAAATCTGCTACTAGTTATGATAATATGGCGGATCTCGTCATCAACGAAGATATCGTTAAAATAATTGAGAACATTAAATGAAGAAAAGAATAATCAGTCGTGATGAACAACTAAAAATATGGCGATTTTACATATCTTTTCGTTCTAATCCAGTTTTAAATAAATTATTAAATACCAAACAACATCGCACTTCTAATACATATCGACATGTCTCTTTAGTCGCGAAAAAATCCGTGCAGTTCGCATTAAAAAGAAATCTCGATATCGATTATTATTCTTTAATTAGAGGGGCTTTTCTCCACGACTTATTTTTCTATGATTGGAGAAAAGAAAAAAGCAAAGCCGCTCATCACTTAACTAGACATCCTCAAGAAGCCTATGAAAACGCGAAGCAATATTTCGATTTAAACGATATTGAAAAAGATATCATCGTCAACCATATGTGGCCAGTTACCTTCCGCCATTTCCCAAGGACTAAAGAAGGAAGAATTGTTAACCGCATCGATAAGGCAGTGACTTTTAAGGAAGTATTTTCAAAAAAGAAAGACATCATCATCTTCGATCTCGATGGAACTTTATTAGACACCCTTGATGATTTGATGAACGCGGTTAATTATGCATTAAAAAAACATCATTACCCCACCAGAGATAAAGAATTCGTCCGTCTTGCGATTGGTAACGGCACAAACATTCTCATCAAAAGATGCGCGCCAGCGGGCACAAGTGAAGAAGAACAAGAAGAATTATTAAAAGACTTCCGCACCTACTACTTCGCTCACGTCAACGATTATACAAAGCCATATCCTGGCAACTATGAGGCCCTTAGAGAGCTCAAAAGAAGAGGATATCGTCTTGCGGTCGCCACTAATAAACTTCACTCTGCTGCTAACGATTTGATCAGCGTGCATTTCCCAGGTTTATTTGAATATGTCCAAGGCGACGATGGACACGTCAGAAAGAAACCAAGCTACGATATGATCGCTGCCATCAGAGGACAAATGCGCATTCGTCGCAACGACAAGATTCTTTATGTCGGCGACACTAATGTAGATTACCAAACTGCAAAGAATGCTGGTCTAAAATGCGTGATAGTCACATATGGCTACCGCACTAAAGATGAGATGAGAAATATCGTCGATAAAAAAACTCCGACAGTATCAACTCTCGGAGAATTAGTGACATATTTAGATAATAACAAACCTAAGCGGCTCTAATTTTAGATAAGAATAATTCTTCAATTTCGTTACGATTGACGTTATATGATATCGCAAGTTCGTCATACATCGTCGTCGTCGCAAATTTAAGCATCTCAACATCCGCTGGTCCAAATTTCACTGGAACAGCAATTTCATTTGGATGAGTGAAGAAATATAATTGACGGGCTAAAAAGGCGAGGTCGCGGATATTGCCGCTGCCAAGTCTTCTTTTAAAGCCATCTCTTCTCTGCTTTGTATTTGTGATATATTCTGGTTTGATATCACGGATAAATAAAACGAGTTCATCAGCTTCTTCGCGTGTGGAAATATGACGAATAACGGCAGAGGCAGTATCGACAGGAACATAGATGATCTCACTTTCATCTCTCACCACGCGTATGATGAAATAATCTTTCTCATTCATCCTACGAATTTCGGTGATATGAGAGAGACCTTCTCTAAAATGCATGACTGTATCGCCGACGTTAAAAGTACTCATACACAATTATCATACCACAAAAAGTTACTTTAATCTCTTTTTTTCTTTATTTGGACACCTAACACTTTATAAGTGTTTTTTATTTATGATAAACCTACAAACACTGTATTTTGAGACAAAAACGATAAAAACATAATGTTAACAATGTGTGAATAAGCAAAATAAAAGGCGATACAATTAAGTACCGCCTAATGAATTAATTTAGCTTAGATTCTGCCTTCTAATGCTTTCTTGGTTTTCTTATCTTTTCTACCAAGTTTATCTGGCTTAATCTCAACTTGACCAACGCCTTCGATAGAAGTTTCTTTGACTTTGACCGCTGGTGGGTTGACTAAGTTATAGCCTTCCTTGTCGAATAAGTGCATAACTTTGCCTTCGAATCCGACGTGGATTTCTGTACCTGGAGCAACCGCTTTAGCGACTTGGTCACCTTCACCTAAGGAGACTGTTGGAACACGGATGACGACTTGCTTTTCGTCTGGTGCTTGCGCGTGGACGAAGTATTCAGAACCCATCATTTCGTTGACTAAGATTTCAAGATCGAGAGCATTAGTTGCTTTCTCTTTTTGGAGAACCATATGTTCTGGTCTCACACCGAGAGTGATATCTTGTTCTTGAACATCACGTTTGTTGAGTTCATCAGCTTTCCAGCCGTGGACTGGGAATGTCTTTCCGTATAATGAGACACTGTATTCTTTGCCTTTTCTATTTAAGTGCGCATCGAATAAGTTCATTTGAGGAGCACCGATGAATGTGGCGACGAATAAGTTAGTTGGTAAGTCGAACACTTCTTGTGGAGTACCAACTTGTTGAGTATAACCATCCTTCATGATGACGATTCTATCACCTAAAGTCATGGCTTCAGTTTGGTCGTGAGTAACGTAGATGAATGTGGAATCGATCTTCTTTCTTAAGAGGATTAATTCTGCTCTCATTTGGTTACGTAATTTCGCGTCTAAGTTTGATAATGGTTCATCCATTAAGAAGACTTTAGAATCTCTGACCATCGCACGTCCGATAGCGACACGTTGTCTTTGACCACCAGAGAGGGCTCTTGGCTTTCTCATTAAGTATTGAGTAATACCTAATGTCTTTGCGGCAGAGAGAACTCTTTCATAGATTTCTTCATCTGGCATCTTGACTTTCTTCGTTTTGAAGAGTGGGACTGGAGTAACTTTGAGTTTCTCGTTTTCTTCTTCTAAACGTTTGATGTGAGCATCGAAGTCCGCTAATAATTTTTCATTGTTAGCACCGATGTTGCCGAGACGACGATCGATACCTTCGATTTCATATTTGAGATCAGATACTCTCTTTTGCGCTTTTTCAGCACTTTCTTGCGCTGGGAATGGTTGTGGTAATGGTTTACCTTGCGCTTCGATTTGTGCTTTCTTCGCGACGAATTTCGCGTTTAATTGCGCAGCTCTCGCTTCGGCTTTTGCAACAGCGGCGATATCATTCGCTTTTTCTTTTTGAAGTCTAGCGATAGTTTTTGGTTCTTCGAGTTTAACGCTTTCTCTTCTCATCTTGAGATTAGCGATTTCTCTTTCATTGGCTTTAATGGCTTCCTCATCAATACCTTGTTTTTGGACACCATTTTCCATAATTGGTTCTTTGACTAAGTATCTCTTAAGTCTTAAAGAGAAGGCCATGTTTTCGAAGACTGAGAGGTGTGGGTAAAGGGCATAGTTTTGGAAAACCATGGCGATATTACGGTCTTTAGGTTCAAGGTCATTGACAATTTCACCATCGATGGAAACAGTACCTTCACTGATTTCCTCCAAACCTGCGACCATTCTTAATGTTGTAGATTTACCACATCCAGATGGACCAACGAAGACAACGAATTCTTTATCTTTAATTTCAAGATTGAAGTCATGAACCGCTACGACGTGGTTGTCGTAGATTTTCTTAACATCCTTTAAAATAACACTTGCCATAATAATTTCCTCCGTTATTATCCTTTAACCGCGCCGCCGGTAACACCTTCGACGTAGTATTTTTGTAAGAACATGAATAGTAATGTAACTGGTAAGGCGACAACCACACCACCAGCACAGAACATCGTGTAGTAACTGTTGATCATTTCTTTAGTTAACCAAGAATATAAACCGACAGCGACGTTATATCCGCCTTGAGCACCGAATGCGACGTATTGAGCGAAGATGAAGTCGCCCCATGGTCCCATGAACGCTGTCAAGATAGTATAGATGACGATTGGCTTAGCCATTGGTAAGATGATTTTGATCAACACTTGGGCTCTGTTCGCGCCATCGATACGAGCTGCTTCATCAAGTGCCTTTGGCACTGTATCGAAGAAACCTTTAGAGACGTGATAGCCCATACCACTACTAGCTACATAAACGAGGATTAAGCCTGGAACAGCGTGTTCTTGAGTAAGTCCTAAATCCTTCAAGATTGTGTATAAAACTAATAATGTTAAGAAGCCAGGGAACATACCGATAACGAGCATGAAGTTCATTAAGAGTTTTCTGCCTTTGAAACGGCTTCTTGATAATGTGTATGACATACATAACACAATGATTGTTTGTAATAAGGCCACGAACAAGGCAATGATGAATGTGTTCGCGAACCAGATTGGGAAACGTGTTTCACTAAAGAGCTTAACGTAGTTTCCGAAGCCCCACTCATAACCTTCGCCGACGAATGGGTTACCAGTATTTAAAGTTGGGTAAGTTCTGAAGCTTTCAAGAAGAATGAGCACAAATGGGAATAACCAGATGATGGAGATGAGTGTTAACACGACATAAATGACGATGTTAGTCACCATCTTATTCTTGCTTTGGGAAGACTTCTTCCTAGTGTTGTCAGGAATATAAATGACTTTTTGTTGTTGTTGTAATTCTTCAGCCATTATTGGAAATCCTCCTCGTTCTTCATACTTGGAATGATGTTATAGATGACCACTGAGATTAAGGCAACGACAACGAAGACCATGATACCGATAACGGAAGCCATCTTGTAGTTGTTTTGGTTAACAGTTAATTTGTATAACCAAGTGATCAATAAGTCAGAGTGACCAGCACCACCTTCAAGGGCGATATCTGAAGGTTCACCACCGTTAACTAAGAAGATAACGTTGAAGTTGTTCATGTTGCCGATGAAGCTGGAGAGTAAGTATGGTCCAGTGACGAATAACATATAAGGTAATGTAATCTTGATATACATCTTCCATGGTGAAGCACCATCGATTTTTGCAGATTCATATAAGTCTGCTGGAATGTTCATCAAGATACCAGAAGTAATTAACATCAAGTATGGGATACCAACCCAGATGTTAACTAAGATGATGGTAATACGTGCCCACATTGGATCTTTCCAGAATGGAAGTGGTTCTGAGATGAGGCCAGCGTTCATAAGAACACCGTTAATAAAGCCTGTATCCGAGAACATTTTACCAACGTAAAGCAACGAGATAAATTGTGGAATAGCTATGGAAACAACTAAAATAGTTCTCCATAATTTTTTGAGTTTGATGCCTTTTCTATTGATGATCATCGCAACGATCATTCCTAAGAAGTAGTTAGTGAATGTCGCGAAGAATGCCCAAATGAGAGTCCAAACTAAGATTTCACCGAATGTGGATGCGAATTTAGATCCACCGAAGTTGAAGATAGCTGCGAAGTTTTCGCCACCAATCCAAGTGAATAAGTTCTTTGGAGCTAAGTGTTGGCCATCATAGTTAGTGAAGGCGATCAAAATCATAAAGAAGATAGGTAAGACAGTAAAAATTAAGATACCTAACAAAGGTAATGCTAATAATGTCTTATGGAATTGATCATCGACAAGAGATTGTAAATCTTCTTTACCGCTCTTTAAAGGTTTACCAGTAGCTAAGATTTCTTGGGAGATTTTGTTTTGCTTAATGTTGACGTACCAAGTGTAAATTATCGCAATGATAAAGAAGATGGACATCACGCCATAAAGTAAGATTTGGAAAGAGTTATCACCAACGTGTTCAACTCCCCATTCATCTGTCCAAGTTTGAACGACACCTAAGGTGTCTAACTTATAAAGTGCACCACCACCAACGAGAATCATGTAAACGATAAACACGACTTCGAGAAGTAAGAAAAGTACACCTCTTAGAATTTGTCCTCTAGCGATACTACCAAAACCGAAAATGAAATAAGAAATTCTCGTTTTGTAGTCACCATTTTTCCAAGTGAGAACAATATCATGGAAGACACTAACGGTCTTAGTGCCAAAACCTCTGAAGAAACGGCCGATAGCAAAAATGAGCGCGACTACACCAGATGGAATCGACTTGAAAAACACAGCAAATTTGTGCAAGATACGACGATACTTTGGTAATCGCATATATTCTAATTCAGTAGTTGCCATAAGTCCCTCCTTATATTTAGAGTAAATAGAAGGCAGTCACAAAAGTAGCGACTGCCTTCATATAAATTAATTAGGATTTTAATGCATCAAGACCGTCATCGTAGTCTTCGAGCATTTTTTGTAATTGAGCTTCAGTTTTTTGGCCTAAACCAGCACCTAAAGCTTTGGCTAAATCCCACCATGGTCCTGGATATTGTCCTTGTGGAGTACCTTTGGCCATTTGTTGGAAGACAGTGCTTGCAACTGGATCAGCTTTGACTGCGTTATCTTGTTGAGCAGCTTTGTTGGATGGTCCCCAACCTAATTTGGAGAATCTCTTTAATTGAGCGTCTTTGTTAGTTAAAGCAAGAGCGACATCAACAACAGCTTGAGCTCTTTCAGTAGTAGTTTGTGGTTTAGTACCAACTAATTTACAACCAGTGAATGGTTTTAAAGTGTGTTGAGCATTGTCTTTAACGCCTTTCCAACCTGGTAAAGTAGCGACACCTAAATTGTTGCCTAAAGCTTCTTTAGCAGTGGATTTATCCCAAGTACCAGAGACAACAGCGACTGCTGGAGCAGTGGATGATTTGAATGCAGCAGCACCATCACCAGCGCTCTTGAAGCCCTTAGAAGCACATAATCTGTTCATTTCTAACATGGCTTCGATACCGCTATCGGCATAAGTATCTTCATAAGAAACGAAGTTACCTTTGACATCAGTAGTCCATTCTGATTTGGCACCAACACCGTAGAAGAATGAAGCATTGTACCAAGCATTGGCGAGGTCCATATAGAAGTATTTGTTCTTAGAACCAGCAACTTCAGCGATCTTGTCTAAGTCTTTAACATCATTTTCACTTAAGACACTCTTGTCGTAGTAAAGGAAGAATGTGTTATCGGAAGTAACTGGGTAAGCATAGACATCACCACTAGTAGTTGCGGCAGCAACGGAAACAGCGTCGTTTTCGTCTGTCACAGTTTTCTTAGCAGCGTCTGGTAACTTTGAAATGGCTTTCGCAGTAACTAAACGAGCTAATTGGTCTTGAGCGAAGAAGTAAACATCAGCACCAGCGCTTGGGTCAGTGATCATGTTACCTGCAACGGAGCCTTCACCAACAGGCTCAATCTTGAACTTGTAATCAAATCCTGAATGGCTTTGTTTAAAAGCATCAAGAAGTTCAGTTGTTGTTTCAACAACTTGTTCGTCACACCAAACTTTAATAGTCTTGCCATCATCACCACCACAGGCTGAAAGCGCGCCTAAAGAAAGAAGGGCGACTGTAGATAGAAAAAATGCCTTTTTCATCTTTTTAAAAAAATCCTTTCTTGAGGAACTAAAACTAGTTTCCTCTTTTCTAATATAACTAAATTATATAGCAACACGTTTCATCTTACAAATATTTTATATATAAAATTCTCATAACTTAAAAGGCCGCGCAATAAGCACGACCTTCTATTAAATTTTGTCTATTTTGATTACTTGCCGACAAAGATGCCGAAGAGTTCAATATAACCACCGACAGCTTCTTCTTCACTGATTGGAGTGTTGAAGTCGAAGAGATATTTTTCTTCATCCACCAAGGCATGTCTGCTCCATCCTAAGAATGTTGGATAATATGGATCAGGAACCTCAGTTGGGTTGACTAATTGAATATCTGCTTGAGTAAATGGCTTATCGAAGTCCCACCACGCCACGAAATATGGATTTTCGGGATCGTAATGGTTGTAATCGAGGTAGCAGTTAATCTTGAAATCTCTTTCACCGGAGCCACCGCCACCGCCGCCTCCGCCTCCGCCGCCGCCGGAGCCATTGTTACATGCGCTGAGGAGAAGCGCTAATGCAGGTAATAAGATTATTTTTTTCATTTTCATCTTCTTTTCCCTCCTATTACACCTTGTAGACCGCGCCAGAGTAGATACCCATAGTCGCGACTCCGCTTGTGGAATCATAGACCGCTGAACCGACAGAAGCAACTCTTGTCTTGTTACCAGCGCCGAGGCTTACTTCGCTAGCACCTCTACCACATAAGACAGTGACATAGCCACCCATATAGAAGCCTAAGCTTGTCTTGGCTGGTCCAGCTTCGAAGTAATTACACTTGTTATAATCTTTATTATTTGAAGAGTAGCAGAAGCCATTATTATTTGGTGTTTTCTTCGCGATTTCTTTTCTCGCATTGATTGCACCGATTAAGGCATCCATATACCAGTTGGTGAATTTGCCTTGGCTCACTTCACCAGCATAAGCAGTATCTTTATAACCAGTAACTTTGACTTTGCGGTCCCATTTGAAGGAGTTGCAGTTTGTGGAGCTCTTATAAGAGTTATGGGAGACGCATTTGCCGTACATCTTGACATAATCTTCATCGAGTCTAGATAATTCTGGTCTATCTTCAATCTTGTTACGGAACAATTCTTCACCGCCGAGCATGAAGGCAACACCGTTGCCAGTCATAATTGCACAGTTGATGGCTGTGGATGCTCTCATCACATCTTCAACCTTTGGTGCTTTGCTCGCATCAGTGCCGCTACCACCAGTCTCGCTGAGAGTCCAGCTGAGTTGATCATATAATGTATAGTTATCGTGACATGAAGCATAGTTGACAGTTTGACGTGGGTCTTGGTTTGCATATGTGCAGATGGAGTTCGCACCTGTTAACATCATTCCAACTTCTTTTGATTTGCTACCAACATCACCACTGCCTTGGGAGATGAAGCCCCAACCAGGAGTTCTGACTCCACTTCCCCAACCGCCATCGTTACCGCCTCTAACCGCGTTACGACCACCGTCGTTGAAGCCGCCCATGAAGACTGCTTTGTTATTGCCGTTCATCTTCGCATAGACGTTATAAGTATCGCCACCTTTATCTTTTGGTCCGGCATAATCAAGTGCCCAACCTTCACCATACATGTAGATATCTGGGTCAATCTTATATAATTCTTGTCTCGCTTTGTTAAGCATATCGATATCGAGAAGTTTCATTAAGTCGAAACGGAAACCCTTGACCTTATATTCGCTGGCCCACCAGCAGAGGGAGTCAACGATATATTTAGTCATCATTGGAGCTTCAGTTTTCACTTCGTTTGAACAGCCAGAACCATCGTAGTATGCATCAGCTTTTTCATTAAATCTGAAGTAATAACGAGGCATGATCTTTGTGAATAAAGTATTCGCAACAGAGGAAACGTGGTTATAAACGACGTCCATGATAACACGAGTATTATTCTTGTTATTAGCGTAGGCCATAACTAATTCTTTGAATTCTTTAACACGGGCTGCGCCATCACGTGGATCAGAGGAATAAGAGCCTTCAATACAGTTGTAGTTGAGAGGGTTATAGCCCCAGTTGAAGTCCATTTGTAATGTACCGTTATCTAATTCTTCTTTATGAGAATCGACATATTCAGTTGTGACGGAGACTTGTTCCTTAGTTGGTTTACCTTCTTCGTCAGTCTTGTAATAGTAGTAAGATTCACTATTATCGTGGTCGAACATTGGCATGATTTGAATGGCGTTAACACCTAATTCTTCAATGTGGTCGAAACCAGTCTTGACAGTCGCGTTATTGCCAGCAGCATCTTTACCAGTGTAAGTTGTGCCTTTTTCATAGAAGGCTTTAAAAGTACCACGACGTTCTTTACCACCCCAAGTCTTATCTTCAGTTAAATCTCTAATATGGATTTCATAGATGGATAATTCTTGTGGAGTCTTGATATCTCTAGCAGTGCCATCCCATTTGAGAGGGAGTTTGTCCCAACCAGTTGGGTTAGTCTTAGAGAAGTCGAGAATCATCGCTCTCACACCGTTAACACCACACGCTTTTGCATATGGGTCACAAACTTCATTGACACCTTCAGAGTTATAAATAGTGTAAGTGTAATATTTATTCTCTAATGAATCCGCTGGTAAATCAGCGTCATAACCTGTAGTGAGAAGCGTTTTCTCCCACACACCACCAGGTTGCATAGTCATGAAGTAGGAAGTGTGAATATCACTAGCGTCACCTTTTTTAATATTTAAGGATTTTGGTGTTCCTTTATTATAAATATTAAGGATTACCGCGCCAGCAGTAGGTGCCCATAATTTGAATGTGGTCTTATCTTGGGCAAATGTGCAGCCGAGGTCATTGCCACTATAGTTATAATATTGAACGAAGTTTTTATCTCCATATAACTTATAGGCAGTGACGATAATGGATTGCACTTTATCGTGAGAATTATATTCAGTTTCTACCACGTATTGCACATTGACGTGCGCTGTATGGTTGAATTTGATATCAAAACTCGCTGTCTTTTTATCCCAGTTATCAGCTGTACCTTCTTTGATAAGTCTTAAGTTATGTGTTCTTTGTTGAACAGCGTCGCTAGAGACTAAGTATGCTTTATCATATGCATATAAGCGATAAGCCTTTGGTTGTTCTTTTTGTTCGTCAGCGACACAGTGAATAGTTTTCCAGTCTGTGAAATAAGCTTGGGAAACTTTCGCCTTGATAGTATCGGCTTTGCTTGAGTAGATGTCGATAGCCCCAGCAGTGCCAGGAGCACACCAGACTTCAACTAAGCCGTTTGCATCAGGTTTATAAACGCTGAATTCAAGCAAGGTATCGAGAGATTGGCCAGCCCAAGTATCCTTGTACTTAACGATGAAGTTCAAGAATGATTTGCCTGCGTATTCAGTCGAATCCTTGGTATAGTCGAGTTCGATGTGATAATAGTTACCACTCTTATCATCACTATCGATGACCATGTCGTTGTATTTGTTGTCGTTGCCCGTTGTCCATGTATAGATTTGACGGGTTGGGTTTTTCTTATCCGTGTTGTAGTAGTGAATGACGACTTTCTTTACATCTGCTGCAGGTTCTTCGTCTTCCGCTGCTTTCGCCTCATGATAATACTCAGGAGTTGGTGTTTCATACTGTATTGGATCGACAAAGTCACTGATGAATTTGCCAGGCATTGCTGCCCCCGCCACAACGAGTAATGACGCCCCTCCAAAAACCCAGAATTTCTTAAGAATATTCATGCGATATCCTCCTTATTCTTATTTATGACACACAAGGATACCACCAGCTGGAACAGTAGATAAGTTAGCACCGTTGTAACCATAATCTAGTTTGAAGCCGGAAGTAGCAGATCCAACGCTAATAGAACCACTTTGATTCATATTGACGAAGATCTTATAAGTTGTGCTATCAAGCGCTCTATCGAAGTAGAAGACATAGTTTTGGTTATCCCATTCATAGGCGTTCAAGGAACCTCTCACTAATGCAGGAGCGGAATTCTTGAGCTTGATGATGTTGCTGAGAACACTGAAGTGTGAATTTGCATTCTTCTTTTGTGTTTCAACATCTGGGACGGTAGTTGACTTGTTCATTCCATCCCATTCAACATCCATACCAGAACCAGTAACAGCATAGCCAGTTGTGTAAGAACCATCGCCAACTTTGCCACCTTGTTTCCACTTCATTGGTTGACGGTACCAGAGGTCAGCATAGGCTGAATCAGATGTAAATGCTTTACCATCTGCGTCCTTGGCTGGGAAGTTACCAGTCATACCAAGTTCATCACCATAGTAAATCCAAGTTAAGCCTGGGAGTAAGATTTGTACCGCTTGTGTTAATAAAGCGTATTTATTGTATTTTGCGTAATCACTGCTGCTAGTGACATTGCCTTGCGCTTCGATACCTGAAGAGCTAGCTTTGCTACCAGCAATACGGTTGATAGTTCTTGCGATATCGTGGTTAGAAGTAAATTGACCATTAATCGCAGTATCGCCACGTTCCTTGTTATATTCTTGTAACCAAGAGGATTGACTCCAAGTACCAGCGTCTTTGAGATAGCCATAAGCTTTAGAGGCATTGGCATCAGAGATACCAGAGGCTTTTGAGTTACCAGAAGCTTTCGCAGCGATAGAAGTTAAGTTGAAGTAAGATAAGAAGTCGAAACAGGAATCGAAGCCTTGATAGAATGGGGCAACGTTTCTCGCATCTCCATCGAAGTTTTCAGCGACGAAGAAGCAGTTTGGATAATCTTTCTTAACTTCTTTATTTAAATATTTCCAGAAATGTAAGTTTTTAGTTAAGTTAGATGAGTAATCAGCTTTAACTTCACCTTTACGATGAATGATAGTCTTTCCATCTGGTCCATAAACGTTTTCAGTGTATTTGACGATGTCGCTGATGACTGTATCTGTGCTATCTTTTTTGACTTCATCGTTCATGAAGATGTGCTTAACAGCATCCATACGGAAGCCATCAACACCGATTTCACACCACTGTTTAGCCATTGTCGCAACAGCAGTTCTCGTTGGAACATATGCATAGTTGAGTTCTGGCATTGCACTACCAAATTTTGCGTAGTAGCTATAGACGTGGTCGCCATATGGGTACCAACATTTCTCTTCTGTGATATCTTTTGCATCAGTTTCGTGGTTACCCCATTGATAATAACCACGGAATTCTTTATCTAATTGTGCAGATTTAATGAACCATTTGTTTGTTGGGGATGTATGGTTAAGGACTAAGTCCATCACGACCGCCATACCCTTGCTATGCGCTTTAGCAATTAAATCTTTATAATCTTCCATAGCGGATTCTGAAGTCACTTTGCCGTTAGAAACGTGAGTGGACTTTGTAGAACCGTATTTTGGATCGACTTGCATATAGTCAGCAATATCATAACCGTGATAAGAGTCGGATAATTGAATTGGAGTTAACCATAAAACGTTAACGCCTAAGTCCGCGAGGTAATCAATCTTTTGGTTGATACCTAAAATATCACCGAAACCATCACCATCAGAGTCAGCAAAGGAACTGACCATGATTTGATAACCAACACCAGCGCCAGCAGCTAATCCTTTATTACCTTCATTCAACTTGGCGAATTTGCCGCCCTTTAAGAATAATGGGGAAGTTTTTTGTTTTGCGATGTTTTCTTTAAAGTCAACATTCGCATATTGTTTATCGCCATAAGTAACATTAGTACCATCGTCGCCATCAAATGGGTCAACGTGTTCGGTTGGTGGAGTCGCTGTTGGTTCCTTCACCTTATCTTGGGAGACGAAAACGTGATAGGATTCACCACCATTAGTGTTTTCTAAAGCGAAATCGCCAAGTCTAATATAAACGTTACCACTATCATTGGCCCAGAAGCTTGAACCAGTTGTTCTAGTAGAAGATTCAACGATTTGAATACCGATTTCTTCATCTAGAGTAGTTTTCGCATCATCGGAATAATAATTTGTTTGCTTGCCACCGATTGTCTTAGCAGTATTGTTCCAACCACCGTTATATTCTTTTGTTAAATCGATGTCGCATGTGACATAGCCAAATGAATCGATTGTCGCATTTCCAGTTGCCGCCTTTTCCGGATTAGTAGGATTAGTTGTTCTACCCACCCAGTCAAAACGGTAGCCTTCACCAGCTTTTGGTGAATATGGCCAGCTCCAAACATCCCACTTGTTAAAATCATCCACTTTTTGCGCATATCTATAATAGTGAAGATAAAAATGTTTGTCTTGGGAACTAGCTTTAAGAGCATCCATGTACTCTTTCACTTCGTCTGTCGTATGACCTGGTTGACTGCTTTCGCCACCGCCACTAGAAGGTGAACCACCTCCGCCGCCACCGTCGCCGTTACCACAGCCCGTTAACGCTAAAGAAAAAGTGAAAAGAGTAACAAAAAGTTTCTTAGTTTTCATACTCATAACTTCCTTTCGTACAAACGTACATAACTATACATATATTATATAGGCGCACACTTTTTATGCGTACACTATTTTTTATTACTTAAAGTAAAAAAATTCGTAGGTTAGAGGCCTACGACATTGAGTTTGAATGTTTCGATCATATAGCGAATTTCGTCGGAATAATCGAGCAGTAAGTTGTCTGGTTCGTGAGCGTCGATTCCAAAGACAACCGGACAACCATATTCGCCAACAATCTTCCAGAATTTGTCAAATGGATAAGCATCTAAACCGTTATGAACTCCACCTTGCATAATCGCAATTCTTGGATAAGTCAAATTAACTTCAAGTGGAATATTTAATTCAAGTGATTTTTGACATATTTGTCTCATTTGACTTTCGATGAAATAATCATTGATACGATACCCGTTTAGAAAGTGATCTGGATGAGCGACATATTTGAATAAACCGCTCTCCATTCCCTTGATGACTTGCTCAACATAACGGGATGCCATTTCTTTATTATTAGCAAATTGGTTATAAAAATATGGCCCATTCTCATCCACTTCACCGTGTTGGCCAAGGATAAAATACTCGATCCCGTATTCCTCTTTAATCTTCTTATAAAATGGAACAAATTCATCGATATATTCCACTTCTAACCCGAGATGAATATCAATAATATCTTTATATTTTTCTTTCAAAAAATTGATACTTTTTACGTAATTTCCCAGCATTTCCTCATCCATTCTAATTCTTCGTTGGGAAATATTTGGCCATGGAGTGTGGTCAGAAAAACCGAGAACTTTGATTCCCGCTTTTATTGCTGCTACAACGTATTCTTCATCCTCTCCAAACGCGTGTCCGCATCTTGAAGTATGGGTATGAAAGTTATTCGTAATTTTCCACATAATGACAGACAAAATAGATTGCTAGAGTTTGTAGACACATCGCGACAATCTCCATTACATTGAACCACTGTATCCCTCCAGTTGAGCAATTGATAATCGAAACAATCGTCGCTCCAAGAAGGGCAATGCCAGTTAAAAATACTGTGAATTCAATCCAACGCCAGTACTTATTTTCTTCATAATAATAATGCAAACAAAAGAAGAAAAATGTCGTTAATGAAAGTATCCCGGCTGCGAGGAGAAAATCGTTAGTAATAAGCTCTAATGAATTGATATGGCCATTATCAAATTTCATCAAGCTATTGAGAATGAAAAAAGTTCCATCCCACACCTTTAAAATGACGAGCATTAAATCGATTAAACCATAGTTTCTTTTAAATAATCCAAAGACGAGAGCGAAACCAAACACAGTATCAAAAATGATAACTGCTAATTCGTAATATAAAAATGCTCCATCAGCCACTTCAAAAGCGAAACGGAAGATATCAACAGCAACTGCAAAGATATAAAGGATCAATGCCGTTAAACGCATTGGAGAAAATTCTTTTGGTAATGCCTTTGGTGTCTGACTCATTAATCTACCTGCTTAAAGACATAAAAATAGCCACATGTTTTGCCTTCTTTAGTTATCTCTGAAATCTTATCGACGAAATAACCAGCAGCCAACCAAGAATTGAGCCATTCATCAATTGAGTTGATGACTTCGTTTGTTAATCCTTTTTCACTATCGAAGTGATATGCAGCGGTCTTGTACTTTTTAATCATAAAAATATGATAATCACCTAAAATAAAGTAGTCAATAAAAGTTGAATAGATATTCAAAAGGGGTAATATACTAGATATATGACTGCACAGATTATAATCCAAATCATTCTATACGGGATCTCATTATCCATGGATGCTTTTGCGGTGTCTGTGTCTTACTCGCTCACGTACACGGGTATTAATAGGAAAAGGATATTTCTCATCGCTTTAACGTTTGGGCTGTTCCAAGCCATTATGCCGTTAATCAGTTACTGGTTAATAGAAGGAATAGGCCAACTTGTCGGAATTGAAAAAAGCGCGGATGTCGGTCATATATCATCTCTTGTCATCACTTGGCTCGCATTTGCTCTATTACTATTTATCGGCAGCAAGATGATACTCGAAGGTAGTAAAAGACTAAAACAAACTGACGAAGAGAAAGTTGAAAAAGTCTTTTCTTATAAAGAATTATTTGTGTTCGGTGTTGCCACTGCTATCGATGCATTAGCAGTCGGGGTTTCTCTCCATTCTGGAACATTATCAAATAATGTAACTGTTTGGCTGCATGTGAGCATAATAATGGTCATTACATTTGCCTTATCTTTAGTCGGAGTGATCCTTGGTTCATCAATTGTGAAACTATTCAAAGGAAAACAAGATATCACCACTATTATTGGGGGAATAATCCTCCTTCTACTTGCTATCTGGGTAGTTGTTGCACATTACATCGGAATATAGATAAATATTAATATTTATATATTGTTATATAATAGCGTTTATGCTATTATTTTTTTGTCAAAGCAAAGACGTTAAAACTCGGAACGGATAAGCCCTCTAGATTACGAATAACCCTATTCGTATGAAAGGGGGTGATTGCCATGGACAAGTTATTGACAGCAATGTCATTAATAGTCATATGCTTACTTATTTGTTTAGTGATCATGATCGTTAGATAAAATTAAATAAGTAAAATCAACAGATATTTACGAAAAGTTTCTTTTTGCTACTTTTTCTTTACGAAGACATGAT
>SVBB01000022.1 GCA_015059105.1 Erysipelotrichaceae bacterium
TTAACAGTTTATCTGTTAAGTCTAAAACGCAAATTAAAAAGGGGCTTAATCACCTTTTAGGTTTCTTAACAGCCCCTGATTGATAAATTGAGATCAAATACCGGCTCCAATTGCCTTAACTTTCACTCTACCACTAGTTTTAGATCGGTTGTCCGATTGAAGACTCAGCGTCATTGTTTATCGCAACGTCTTGCAGTAGGGTCCTACCCTTGCTCTGTAGCTACTTATATAATACAACATTTGTAATAATTGTAAATATAAAAAATAAAACCCTCAATGAGGGCGAGGTGATAAATTGAGTTCTAACACGGGCTCCAATTGCCTTAGCTATAGCTCTACCACTAGTTTTAGATCGGTTATCCGATTGAAGACTGAGCGTCATTGTTTATCGCAACGTCTTGCGAGAGTCATTACCCTTACTCGTAGCTACTTATATAATACAATATTTGTAATAATTGTAAATAGAAAAATGAGACCCATCCGGGGCTTGTCTCTTTCAAGTGCCTACCATAAGGATCTCTACCGTTAGTTTTATTCCCATTTCTGGGCCGAAGACTAACGTCATTCATTTTGGAACGTCTTGCAGGAGGGTCCTACCCTTGCCCTGTAGCTATTTATATAATACAACATTTGTAATAAATATAAATATGCAAACAAAACCCTCAAGGAGAGTAGAAATGATGCATATAAAATACGGCGAGCCACGATAGTTTTTTCACTTTTATTGCACATATCTATTTATTTATTAATAAATATGTGATTATATATTCCTAATGGAGTGGACAAAATATGAAGATTCGTTTCCTTCAACATTCAAAATACGTTAACCCAGGAGAATACCTTTTATGGGCGAATAGACATGGTTATGAAGTTTCCTTTACACGTGTTTATGATTACGAAAAGCTTCCTGAACAAGCTGACGCGGATATGCTCATCATCTTAGGTGGACCACAGAACCCCGGCACTACAAAAGCGGAATATGATTATTATGATGTTGAAGCAGAAAAAGATTTTATCAACTTATATATCTCTAGAGGTAGAATCGTCATTGGTTCATGTTTAGGCGCGCAGCTCATGGGTGATGCCTTAGGTGGCAACTATCATCTCTCTCCATATCCAGAAATCGGTTATGTTCGTGGAACATTAACTGAAGAAGGAAGAAAAGATCCTTTATTTAAAGATTTCCCAGACCATTTCGATATGGGTTCATGGCATTTCTACATGCCAGGACTCAATCATAACTGTGAAGTCCTTGCCTATTCTGATGGCTGTCCACATCAAATTATAAGATTTGGTAAATATGCATATGGTTTCCAAACCCATATGGAAATGAATAAAGAACTTGCGAAAACAATTATTGATTCGGAAAAAGAAGAGCCAAAAATCACTGGGCCATATATCAGAAGTGAAGAAGAGATATTATCTCATGATTATTCTGAGATGAATAAACTATTATCTTCCTTCTTAGATAATATTGTAAGTAGTTATAACGAAAAGAAATAATGTTCGGTTTGACCCGAACATTTTTTATAAGTTTTTAATTATTTCTAGCATCTCTCGACTTGATATCCCGTTACTACCAACGAGGTAACTTTTTATTCCAACACTGGAGGCGGGCTTGATATCGAGTTCTGGTTCATTGCCGAAATATATCGCTTCTTCAGCTTTTAAATTATTTCTCTCTAATATCTCTTGATAATATTTAGGATTTGGCTTGCAGTAATGATATAAGTCATAGCTAGTTATCTCAGTGAAATATTCCTCTCTTATATCGTTATATATCGCGCGATTAAGATAGGCGATACGCGGGAATAAGGGATTAGAAGCAAGGATGACTTTATAGCCTTTTTCTTTACAATATTCGAGTATTTCTTTACTAACTGGATCTTTACTTAATGCCGGGAAAGATTCTTTATATTCGTTGTTATAAAAGTCGTTGATGACATCCATTATTTCACTTAAGTCTTTACCTGACTTCGCGAGAAAGGCATTGATAAATACTTCTTCATTAGTTTTACTGCCATCATTATTTATCATCATTTTAGCAGCGTGTTGCATCGATTCGATAAATAAGTTAGGTTCAATGCCGTACGGGGCGATTTTAGTCGCGAACGCTTTAAAATAGAGCTTTGCAAATAAAGCTTCATCATTAGGAAGCAAAGTTCCATCTAAATCGAATAATATCGCTTTAATCATAAGTTCTCTAAAGTGATAGTGGCTTTATATCCTTCCCCTTCACTAGCGATGCTTTCAACAGTGATCTTCCAAGGGAAAGCTTCACCGTTATTGAGCTTAGTTCCTTCGATGAATTGGCTGCCGTATTCTTCTAAAGTGAAGACATCACCAGGATGGAATAATGTTTCATCGGTGAACATGCAGTGCTTATCATTCTTATCTGGGAGATAAGATATTTCTTTATCATTTCTAATTTCAAATAACATTGAATAATCATAGTAATCTGGACCCATGATAGAACCGTGGTTTTCTCCTGTAGAGTTAGTGAAAGCATAATCGGAATATCTAGTGGTCAATGGATTAGTAGTGAGTTCAAAGTTACCTTCGGAAATTTGCTCAGCGATTCGTGCATCGACATGCCATAAACGAATGCCTGGTTCTAAAGCACCTTTAGAATAATATCCTCTCCACGCGTGTTCGGTATCGAATTTATTGACTCCGTTAGGCGCGTATAGTTCGACGAGAATATATTCGTCAAATGGGGAATTAACAGCTTCAGGATGCGCGGATAAAAGAATTGATTGATGCGAAGTTTGGTAATCGTTAAGTTCGATGACGCAGCTCGTCTCTGGAACGATGACTTTGCTCCAACCTAAAGATAATGTGGAGAATGGGTCTTGTTGATGAGTGTTATGGAACATCATCGTCGCACCCGCCATCGGACGAGCATCTTTTTCTTCATTATAGTCATAATAATCTTCTAAACCGAATGTATGTCCTGTTTCGTGAGTATATACATGCGCGTCAACAGGGGTATTCATCAAGTTGTTATACATATCAGAATAAGCTGCCCACATATGGAATTTGACATCAGGGTCATCGCCTTCTCCCGGAACAATTGAACCAGAATTAGAAGATATCTTGCCCCAATATAGAGCCATTTCTGGATCATCTATTTTTTCATCATAATCATCTCTACCATAGATGATGTTGATATAGTCGATAACTCCATTATTATCGGAATCGTAATCTTTTTTGCTTTCACCAGTGGTAGTGAAATACCAGTTAACAGCGTCTCTAATTAAATCGTTGAGAGTAGAACCGGTAATATCAGTAGATGCTTTTCCTGGTTCGTACCAGTTAGAGACTTTACCAGTGAGGTTTAGTTGGTTATTAGAGACTTGTTTATAATATGAACTAACAGAATTCCAACCATCATCTCTACCTTCCCCAAAGAAAGCAGTATTTAAGTCGGTGAGGACTTTTTCTTTTGTTAATCCTAAGTCAGGATTTTCTTCATTTAATTTAGCAATATATGTTGGAGTGTCAGTGAAATAAATAGGAATGACTAAACCTTTAACATTACCAGAACGAGGATTATACCAACCATATAAGCGGTCGGTATACATATCGTTAGATGTATAGTCTAATGCTTTTGCTTCATAAGTTGGACTTTCGATGACTTTGACTTCATAAGAAGCACTTTTAGTGACATCTTTAAAAGTATAGGCGACATTGATTGTATATGTGCCTTCGACTTCCATATTAACGCTTGATGCATCAACAGAAGTTGGGATAACTATTTCTTCTTGTCCACCTTTATATTTTGCAATAGTGGTGAAAGTAGGAGAAAATTCATCATCTAAGATATATGTCTTCTTCGCATTAGTGATATAGATTGAATCTAATTCTTTTTCAATGACGGTAATCGTGCAGTACGCACCTACTGATGTGAATACTTTTCCGTATATACGAGTAGTGCCGACCCCTTTCGCGGTGACATGACCATTTTTATCAATGGTCACAACACTTTCGTTTTCACTACCCCATTCTTTGACTTCCCAGTTTTTAGAAAAATCTGGTTCTTCTTCCGCATCATAGATGGATATATGGAATTGATAAGAAGTTTCCGGAATCAAAGTTAAAGTATTCTTATCAAGAGTGACGTAATGGAGACGATTGTCAACAGTGTTGATAAAACTGTTTTTTAAATCGTCAGGTTTTTTATCAGATGAAGCCGATGAGCTATTGATAACCCATCCCCCTTCTGGGAAGAGACTACAGGCGGATAATGAGAGTGGTAATAATGTTAATAAAATTAAATATTTCTTTTTCATATTCTCAAAATAACATAAAAAGACCACCGGTTAAAGTGGTCTATTTATTTTTATATTATATAGATTATTATTTCGCCTGCGCGACACCTTCTTCTTCGTGAAGGAGTTTTCTATCGACGATAAGGTTAGTGATAAGAGCGATCACAAAGCCGGCGGCGACAGGAAGGAGAATGGAGAATACGAGGTTCATGTTCTTAGTGATGTCGATGACGTTGTTGTTATTTTCAAAGACAACTTTCGCGTTATCAACATAAACTTTATTCATCGTATTTTTATATTCTGGAATTTGATTTGCGAGATTAGTTCTAATGAGAGTCATATCTTTGACGAACTGCGTGTGTCCCGCGACTTCTTCTGGAGATTTGTTCGCGTTAGCGATTTGCTCTTTAATCTTTCTCACTTGGATATCGATGTTGTGATTAGCTTCTGTTAATTCTCTAATACGGGCATCTAAAGATGTGAGTTGGGCTTTATCACCTAGCACAGTGATTTGCGCCATGATATCAGCGATGAGGGCTTCGTTATCTTGTTTTTGACCTGGACGGGCGGGATCATCGTTATCTAAAGCGATGATTGTTTGATTTAAAGAATCGACATCAATGGCTTTATAGTCTGGAGTTAAACCATAATTGACAATCATGCTTCTTAAAGTGGCAATCTTTGTCCCATCAACGATAGAAGAAATCGTGCTTTTAGTGGTTTCAATCTGTTCGCTAAGTTCTGTAGAGATATTAAGACCTTGTAAAGAAGTGTAGCCACTGATCATATTGTTAGCTTGGCTGAGAAGGAAGTTAACCGCATCTTCATATTTTTCTACTGTATCAATCTTTTGAAGGGCAGTATCGAAACTTGTATTTGCGATATATTCTTTATCTTGTTCAATTGGGTAATACGCTAAATCAGTGAAGAACTGTCTGCTCACTTCAATTTTTGGCATCTTGTTCTTCTTAATTGAAATAGTGTAGCTAATCTTATTCGTGTCTTTATCGACTGCGCGATTGATGGTGAAAGCATTGTTTTTAGTTAATCCTTCAACATCGATAGAAGCATAATCTGCACTTTTTGCCTTCACCGCGTTAAGTGTTTCTAATGAAATTAGACTACGATAGTTGAATGTTGTATTATCGGCTTTTGTCTCACTTGCTAAACCAGTATCGGAATATGAGAATGTCGCGTTATAAACATTCGCGAAAGCATTATATCCAAAATATAAGCCCAAAAATCCGACGATACCGACTCCGAATGTGATGATTAATAATAATTTCCAACGATGGAATGCGACTTTGACGATTCTGCCAAAGGATACGCCTTCATACTCTTCTTCTTCCATAGTTTTTCCTCCTATAGGTACCTAGTTATATTAATGGTGATAAAAATTTTTATCAACTTTAATTATTGTTTTGCGAGAGGATTGACGATGTCCTCAAGGATGACTTTCTCTTTGCTAAGAGCTTGTTGATGGTCTTTCGCGCGAATAGAGATATAGAACTTAATCTTTGGTTCTGTACCAGATGGACGGACGATTAAAGAAGTATCTTCGTTTAGATAAATCTTTAAGACATTGCTCTTTGGTAGACCGTTAAGCCCTTGGCTATAGTCGAGGTAACGATCGCATTTGAATTCACCTTTTTCAAGTTGGCTTCTGAGGTTATTCATCATGTTGGCCATCTTATTGAAACCTTCTTGTCCTTCGAATGTGAAGGAATAAGTATTGTTGAGGTAATAACCGAATTTGTCATATAATTCGTTTAATTTTTCAACGATGGATTGGCCGTGGGTCTTATAATAGGCGAACATTTCACAGATGAGGAACGCTCCATTGACGGCATCCTTATCTCTCGCGTGAGTGCCAGTTAAATAGCCATATGATTCTTCATAACCGAAGATGTAATTATGTTCTTTGCCTTTTTGTTCTAATAGCAAGATTTGTTCACCGATATATTTAAATCCTGTTAAGACATCGACGATTTTAACGTTATAGAAGTCTGCAATCTTTTTAACCATATCGGTGGAGACGATAGTTTTGACCGCCATCGCTTCTGCTGGCATCTTGTTATTAGCAGTTAATCTTTCGCAGATGTAGTTAAATAAGAGAACACCAGTTTCATTACCAGAGATGAGACGGTAGTCATCCCCGTCTTTCACCGCGATACCAACGCGGTCACTATCTGGGTCAGTGGCCACTAATAAGTCGGCTTGATATTCTCTAGCGTATTTCATCCCAACTTCCATCGCTTCTCTAATCTCTGGGTTTGGATATGGGCAAGTGGTGAAGTGGCCATCTGGGAATTCTTGTTCTTTGACGACGACAATCTTCTTATATCCACTTTCTTTTAAGATTCTTGTCACAGGGACTAAACCCGCACCATGGAGTGGAGTGTAGACGATAGAGAAGTCTTTATTGATCTTTTCATTACCGACCATTGATAACTTCTTTACGTCTTCGATATAAGCAGTCAACACTTTTGGTGGAATGTATTCGACCAAACCTTTATCAAATGCTTCATCGATAGAGATGATTTTCACATCATCAAAGATGTCGATCTTTTGAATATTATCATAAACATCTTTAGAACCTTGGGTCGTCATTTGACAGCCATCTGGTCCATAGACTTTATAACCATTATATTTGGATGGGTTATGGCTAGCAGTGACCATCACACCCGCTGCGCATTTATAATATCTAACCGCGTAAGAGAGGACTGGGACAGGAGTGATATATGGATAGATATAGACTTTGATACCATTCGCCGCGAAGACTTGGGCCGCGATATTCGCGAATAAATCGCTGTTTAATCTTGAATCTCTAGAAATCGCGATTTTTCTATCTTCTGGTTTGTAGTTCTTATTGACATAGTCCGCTAAACCTTGGCTTGCTTGGGCGACGACATGGATGTTCATTCTATTTGTACCAGCACCTAAGACACCTCTTAAACCTGCTGTACCAAATTCGAGTTCACGGTAGAATGCATCGTTGATTTTGTTTTCATCCATGGACTGTAATTCGCTTAATAAATCGGAATCAGTGACTCTTTTTAGCCAGCGTTCATAATTCTTTTTGATGTTTTCTTCTAACATATTTTTCCCTCCTAATCAGCATGACAAAAGATAGATTTCGTTGCCGAGGTCTATATTTTTATCAAATCAGTTGTCTTCATATTACGTAAGATAATAGTAGCATATGAAATTATAAATTTCTATAAATACCCTATTACACGGATAATAGCGAAGATGAAAGTATTATATCGAATCGTATATTTTGCGACGTTGAATGAATTCGAATAATCTTGGAAGAGTTAAAGATAAAAATCCATACGAATCTGATTTGATAACCCCTCGCTTAATGAGCCTATCACGATATCTTGAATATGAATTTTTGTCTATTTTGCTATTATTGATGATAGCACTAGCTTTGTTATCTTTTTGTGAAGTAAAACCATAGAGGAATTTTTTGTCTATTTTTGATAAGTCATCCCATAATTTGTTATAGTTTATTTCTTCAAGTAAAGAATCATACTCTGAGAGCAATTTATCGTTTATTTCTCTATCCTTGCTTTGATATAAAAGCGATCCCAGGATTTGATATGCACTGGCGTATCCTTCGGTCAAAGAAGCACATTTCATCGATGTTAAGTCGTCAAGTTTTAATGCTTGTTTATATGCTTGTGCGATAGCGGTCAAATTTAAAGAGCCGACAACAATTTTCTTTGCTCTATAGATAAATGTTAACGTCTTTTGGTTTTCGAGGTTGCTGACATTTTCGTTTAGTCCTGTTGCTAATAGATAAATAGGTAAACCATCATTGACCATATTTTTATAAGTGTGAGAAAAAACCTTTACGTTGTTGCTACTTGAAATTTCATCAATTAATATCAAAACCTTCTTTTTCTTCTCTTTGATAATATTCATCATTTTTTCTAATAAGGTTTCGATGTTTTTTACTGGGGTTGCCCCATCTAAAGTAAAACCAAACCCTTTAAATGAAAAATTGAATGTTGGCTTGATAAAGTATTTCTTAATTGATCCTTTTTCATATAGTTTTGAAGCAATGCTTTCTAAAATGTCCATTTCTGGATTTACAGTAATAACAATCCAGTCATCAAATTCTTCAAATCTGTTTTTCAAATAATTGAGCATAACGGTTTTACCTGATCCACGGACACCGGTGAGGATGTATGTGTTAGAATCGTTTTCTCCATCGATAAAACCAGACATGACTGTAGATATAATTTCTTCACGTCTAATGAACATTTCAGGCATAACACCAAAAGTAAGTGTAAATGGATTTTTCATAAGCTTTTCCTCTGATTATATTTTTTCATAACTTTTCATAACTTTCAATTAGTTTCATAACTTTTCATAACTTTTGTTTTCTTTCATAACTTTTCATAACTTTTTGAAATCGTAAATATAATAAAAAACCGTCTTTTTGACGGAAATTTTATGTAAAACTAGGATATTTTAATAATTTATGGAAGAAAGAAGTTTTGCAATTTCTTCTAATAAAATCTTTTCTTCTTCGTGGAATCGGTCATAAATAGGCGCGTCAATATCGATTACTCCAATGACTTTGCTTTCTTTAAATATTGGAGTGACAATCTCGCTTTTTGACTTAGAAGAACAGGCGATATGACCAGGGAATTTATTGACATCAGGGACGATGATAGTTTCTTCTTTTTGGAAAGATGTGCCGCATACTCCCTTACCTTTTTTAATCACTGTACAAGCGACTTCTCCTTGGAATGGACCAAGATAAAGCGTGTCATCTTTAACGAGATAAAATCCCGCCCAATTTATATCATCAAGTTGATTTAAAACAGCGGAAATATTTGATAAGACAGTATAGAAAGGTAATGTGTTATCAATATGGGTTTTAGCTTGTTCTAATAGTAGTTGATAATCTTGCATACAATCATCATATTTCTTTTTGTAATACAAAACAAATTGTTTATAATATGTTTGTTATGACCTGGTGGGAAGAATTTTGGAATAAAATTGTGACCTTCTTTCAAGACAACGTGTACAACATTGTCTGGTTTTTTATTACTTTAGTTGTCGGTTTAATCGTCATTAAACTCATCATGATGATCACCAAATTCATCTTTAAGAAGAAGGAATTTGATGTCGTCGCGGGGAGATTTATTTTAGCGATTATCCGTTTCTTACTCCTTTTATTATTAGTTATTATCCTATTATCTATTATGGGTGTATCAGTGACTGGTATCACTACAGCGTTCTCTGCAGCAGTCCTCGCGGTTGGTATGGCCTTAAAGGATTTCTTAGGTTCTTTAGCGAGTGGTCTTGTCATCGTTGGTAGCAAGAAATATAAAGCGGGTGATTATATCATCGTTAATGGTGTTGAAGGAATGGTGGAAGATATTAATTTCTTATTCACAACGTTAAAAACTCCTAATAACACCCAAATCACTTTGCCAAATACGATGATGACAAATAATGCAGTTACTAATTTAGGCGCATATCCAACTAGACGTGTAACTTTCAATTTTGGAGTAGCGTACGAATCTGATACTGCTTTGGTTAAAAAGATAGTGCTAGATGTCTTTAATAGCTGTGGATTAGTGTTAAAAGATCCCGCGCCTACATGTAGATTAAAAGAGTATAATGCTTCATCAATTAATTTCTTCGCGACTTGCTTCTGCGACAAAGAAGATTATTGGGACACATTATTTTATGTGATGGATCACGTCTATGATGAATTTAAACGCAACGGCATTTCCATTCCGTTCCAACAAATCGAAATGCGTGAAAGAAAAGATGTTGTTAACGCTCCTATCGAATATGACCATCTTCCTGAAAGAGTAGAAAAAATCAGAAACAAGCAGAGAAAGAATCTCACTTATGAAGATTTTGAAGATATGACTCTTGCCGAACTCGCTGCGAACATAAGAGATGCACACGCGAACAGTAGAAAAGAAAGAAGAGCGGCAAAGAAAGCTCTTAAAGATAAAAAGAAATCTGCTAAAGAAAACGAAAAAGATAAGAAATAGACCTCGGTTGAGGTCTTTCTTTTGGTTATACACTTTCCCAACAAATTTGTTGCCAACATTTTTGTTGGTAATGTTATTTTTTGTACGACATCATTTCGTTTAATGAAATGAGATGAAGGTTTTTATCTTTGATATTTTTGATATCATCTGAAAAGGATTTTTTTGAAATGAGATAATATTCTTTTTCCATATAATTAGGAAATATAGAGGCGCTTTCTTTTAAATGCTCATATATTTTTAATGAAATATCTTTATCTCTAAATTTCGCCTCTACAACTAGCAAACTATTTTTGTCGAATGATTCGCTTAATCCATCGATTTGAACAGATCTTTTTAAAAGTGAATTGTCGACGGTATATTTTTGAATATCATGATATGTTTTATTCAATTTTCTATCGATGTTTAGTTCGTGTATATAAGAGTTTACAACATCTTCAAATCCGTGTTCGATAATATTGTTTATTCTATCGATATTACTTGTAAAAACTTCTTCCTTATATCCTCTTTCAATGTCGGGAAGATTATTATAGATAACACTATAATAGAATCTAATAAACGGATCGCTTATTTCGTAATAAATGGTTTTTTTATTTCCGTTAAAGATATCCCTTTTTTCAACTACTTCACCATCTTGCATTCTTTTTAAATAGGTCGAGACTGCTTTATCATCGATATTAAGAGCATCAGCTATTTCTTTGATTTTATGCTTGCGATTTGAAATGGCGATCATTATTGAGATAAAAGTTGAATTAGAAGAATAGCCAATTGGTAATGTTGTGTTTGGCGCGTCGATAAGAATAGAAGTGTTATCAAAGCACATATTTTTGATGTTCGTGTTAAAGTTTTTCTTCTTATCAATTTTTTCAAGGTAGTATGGGCGGTTTCCAAAGATTGCTAAATACTTTGCTTTATCAACATTATCAATACCATCTAATATTTTAATCGCATCCAAAAAAAGCATAGGTTTGACGTGGATTTTGAAGGTGACGCGTTGATATAAAGGTTTGGCTTTATCTTTTAAAAGGTCACTCATAAAGGACATATCAGAACCAGAAAGAATGAGTTTAACAGCCTTCCCTTCTCTTTTATTATCATCGATATAGCCTTGGAGGTAGGAGATGATGCCAGGATATGCTTTTGCTAAAAATGGTAGTTCGTCAATAACTAATATCGTTTTGTTTTTGGATAGTTCGTTAAACTTGTCGAGGGCATCGCTGATAGATTTAAATTCGTTAATAGAAGGGAGATTATAATATTTGTTTAAAACTTTGTTGAGCTCGTTTAGGTTTTCTTGTATACCAGCGTCTCTAGCTAAAAAATAGACATAGTCTTTGTCGTTTATCGCTTCCCTTATCAAAGATGTTTTTCCAATTCTTCTTTGGCCGTATATTACTCCGACTTCAAGACTATCATTTTCTAGTTTATCTTTGAGGGTTTGTAATTCTAATTTTCTACCAATAAACATAATCGTCCTTTCCCAACAAATTTGTTGCCAACATTTTTGTTGGTAATATTATAATTCACATTTTACTAAAAGTAAATAAAAAGCCCGGATGTTATCCAGGCAGTTATAGTTATTATTATTTGATTAGATTAGTCGTTAACTGTGTCGATCCACTTCTTGAGAAGTTCCCATTCATCTTGGTGGCCGTTTAGTGATTGGGCAACTGCGACTAATGGCATCCAACGGAGGACTTGGTTTTTATCAAGACCGCTTTTCTCACAGAATCTATTTAAATATTTGTTGGCGAGTTCATCTTGTTTCTTAAGTAAGAATAATAAATATGTTCTCGCGACATCGTGCCCTGGGTTACCTTGGGTGACATGGCTCCAGTCTAAGATATAGACTTCATTATCATCGGTGATGATGACGTTAGATGGATCGAGGTCACCGTGTAACATATTGCCATATCGTGGCATGCTTTCAAGTCTTGTATATAATTCAAGTTTATCATCATCTTCTAATGAGCATTTGCTAATCTTACGATGCACCTTATCAGTTAATTTAGTGAGATAGCCATCTCTTTTAGATTGGATTTCAATTTGAATATCGATGAATTGGTCTAAGAACTTATCTTGTTCTTCAGGGATTTCTCTCATCAACTGTTCTAATGTTTTACCTTCGATGAAGTCAGAGACAATCGCCCATCTACCTTCGATGTTTTTCACTTCCTTGATATGTGGAATATTTAAACCAGTTTCTTCAACACGGGATTGGTTGAGAGCTTCGCTTAAAACGATGACTTTGGAATAATTCTTATCGAATACTTTGATGCTGTTATTACCGTCTTTATAGACGATTTTATCTTTTCTTTTTGAAACGATTCTGTCGAATTGCATAGTGATACCTCTATTATGTTATTTGCTTATTTTTATCTTATCGCGAATTTATCAATATAAAAAGATATTTGTCTTTTTACCATAATAATTGATGAATAATAGTGATATATGTATAATTATTTCAAAAAATAAGGAGGTCATTATGTTTTCTAATTTTTTAAATAGTAAACATGATATTTGTAAGAAGCTTGTCGACCGCTTATCATCTAAATTTGAGTATGTCTCATTACTAGGCAAACAAATCACTGGTGATAATGTAAGAGTGACAACTTTTAATACGAGTATCAATGATTCGATGGAAACCCAAAATGGTTTCGTCGTCAAGATTTACGGCGGTAAAGCCTACAGTGAATATTCATTCTCTGATATCGATGAAAATAATATCGATGATATCGAAAAGAAAGTGGTTGAGACAGTTCATGTTCTCGATGATGATTCTTTATTACATATTTCTGGTAAAGCATTAGAAGATGAACCACTTGTTAAAGAATTCTCTCGTCCAATGGAATCTGAGCCATATAGCGTGCAAGAAATCATTGCGAAGTATAACGAATATAAAGGATATATCCATTCTAAGAGTGATAAGATCATTCAATCGATGTTGATGTTTGAAAGATATGAGACATCATCGATGTTCATCTCTAAAAATAGAGACTTAAAACAAAACTTCTCTTGGTGTATCGCGGTTGCTATCGCGGTCAGTAAAAAGGATGACAAAATCCAAATGGCAAGAGATTATATCGCCTGTAACGATCCAAGAGGCGCAGTGGACGGTTTAAAAGATAAATTAGATGATTTAGTCAAACTCGCAGAAGATTTATTAAATGCGACGATGATTGAACCAGGCGTATATGATATCATCACTAATCCATCTATCACCGGACTTATCGCTCACGAAGCATTTGGACACAGTGTAGAAATGGATATGTTCCTTAAGAAAAGAGCAAGAGCGAGAAAATATATCAATAAACCAGTCGCTTCTTCTTTAGTCAATATGCATGATGGGGCGGCAGCGACATATTCCTGTGCTTCCTATTTCTTCGATGATGAAGGAACATTAGCCCAAGATACTTTAATCATTAAAAACGGTATTTTACTAACCGGTATCTGCGATGCGGTAAGTGGAGCCCAATTAGGTCATAAATCTACTGGTAACGGTAGAAGAGAATCCGCGAATAGAAAAGCATATACGAGAATGACTAATACATTCTTTGAACCAGGCAATGACAAACTTGAAGATATGATTAAGTCAGTCAAGCATGGTTATATGTTATTCGATACAAATAACGGTATGGAAGATCCAAAGAACTGGAACATTCAGTGTACAGCCGAATATGGAAGAGAAATTAAAGACGGCAAGTTCACCGGCAAAATCGTTGCCCCAGTGGTGATGAGCGGTTATGTCCCAGATTTATTAATGTCCATCTCCATGATCAGCGATGACTTCAAGATTCTTGGTAGTGGTCACTGCGGGAAAGGACATAAGGAATGGGTCACTGTTTCTGACGGCGGTCCATGTTTGAAAGCGAGGTGCAAATTAGGATAATGGAAAAGTTATTAAAAGCACTTAATAGTAGTGCAGTTAACGATTATAAAATCATCGAAGTCAATTCAGAATCAAGCGAACTATTTTACGTTGGTAAAAAGCTTGAAACTAATAGAGCGACGAACTTAAAAAGCGTCTCTGTCACCATCTATGTTGATGTTGATAATAAGCGCGGTTCTGCAACGTTCACATATTATGATTATATGTCTGAAGAAGAATTAGCAAAATTAATTAATGATAAGATTTATGCGGCGAAGTTTGCACTTAATCAACATTATGAAATTCCTAGCAAAAATGATGAAAAACCTAGCAAAAACCCATCTAATTTTGCTAGTAGGAATTTATCAGACATCGCTTTAGAGATTGGAGAAGCAGTCTTTAAAGCTGATCATTATGAAGATGGTTTCCTCTCTGCGACAGAGATATTTGTCACTAAGAAAAACCGTCATATCCTTAACTCAAAAGGCGTGGATGTTTCAGAGGTGACTTATGAAGGATATATCGAACTCATTCCTGCGTGGGAAAAAGACGGCGAAGAAACAGAAACATATAATCAAATCATCTTCTCTAATTTAGATAAAACCGCTCTTACTAAAGAAGTTGATGAACTCTTATTATTAACTAAAGCGAGAATGGATGCCGTGCCATTTAAGAGCGATAAACCATTAACAGTTGTTATTGAAGATGAAGGTGTTCCAAGAACGATATCTTATTTTGTTAATGACTTATCATATGCAAAAGAATATCAACATATGTCTCGTAGCAAAATTAGTGAATCCGTGCAAGGTGATAACATTGAAGGCACTCCATTAACCATTGATTTACTTCCTTCTTATGTCGGTGCCTCTGCCTCTAGTAGTATTGATTCTGACGGAGTGGTTCTTAAACCAGTCAACATCATTAAAGATGGTATCGCCAAAGCGAGATTTGGTTCATATCAATTCGGTTATTATTTAGGCGTAGAGCACCCAACTGGTGTTCTTCCAATTACCAAAGTGGAATGTGGAAGTAAGAGTTTAGAAGATTATAAAAAAGAACCTTATCTTAGATGTGTCAAATTCTCTTCTTTCCAACTCGAAGATGCTTCTGGCTATTTCGGTGGAGAAGTAAGACTTGGTTTCTACTATGACGGGGAAAAAGAAATCCCAGTGACTGGATTTTCTATCGCTGGTTCATTACCAGAACTTAAAGGAAAGATTGTCGTATCAAAAGAAGATATCGTTTCTTCGAGGTACGTCGGTCCAAAATATTTATTTATCAAAGGGATGTCGATTATCTAATCAAGCATCTCTATTAAATCTTTAATATTATTTAAGATATAAGTGGGCTTATGCTCACTTTTCTTTATGTCTTCTAATGTGGATTCGCCAGAGAGAACGCAGACAGAATCTACTCCCGCATTATTCCCAACAGCGATATCAGTGTATAGTCTATCGCCCACGCACATGGTATCTTCTTTATTTACTTTATATTTAGCCATGAGGTCATATATCATTCGTGGATTTGGTTTACCTAAGACAGTAGCAGACTTACCTGTACATAATCTCATCCATTCAATCATCCCCCCACAGTCAGGAATGTATTTATCATCTTCAATTGGACAGCGATAGTCTCCGTTAGTCGCGTAGAAAGCGCAGTCAGTGGACTCGAGATATAAACAAGCATCTCTTAGTTTTTCATAAACTAGTTCAGTATAAAATCCAGCGACAACTGCATCTATCTTCTCGTCTTTACTATATTTATCAACAATCGTGAAATGTGGTTTTAATTTATTGATTAAACACTGATTGCCAACGACATATATCTTATGCGCGTTATTTTCTTTTAACTGAGTAATCGTTGTTTCAATAGATGAATAGAAGTTATCAATAGAACATTCTATTCCCATATTGGTAACTTTGTTTAAATAGAATTCGATATCATGAGAGGAATTATTCGTGAGGAAGACATAATTAATTCCCTTCTTTTTTAGATACTGAAATACTTCTTTCGCATATGGAAAGATATCGTTACCGAGATATATCGTTCCATCCATGTCAAATAAGATTAGTTTCTTTTTCATAACATTAATATTCTATAATCAACATGAATTATTAGAAAGAAAATATCAAAATATGACGGAAAGTTCGCCAAAAGTGGGATTATTTTCGTGCCAAATTTGGGATTATTTTTACGCCATTTTTGGGATTTTATATTTTCTTTTATATATAAAAGTGGTACTGTAATTATGAGGTGAGTAGTATGGCTAATAATGAATATATTGCTAGGTTATTTGATAAGACCTTAGAATTTGCCCTTAAAACCAAAGGGGCGGTTCTTGTTATCGGACCTAAATCCTGTGGAAAATCTACAACATCTAGAAGACACGCTAAAACTATTATTGATTTAACAGATAAGATAGTCAGTGAACAGCAAATTGCACTAGCGAAAGCATCGCCAACTAGGTTTTTAAATCAGGGAGAAAGACCATTATTAATTGATGAATGGCAAGAGATATCTTTTATTTGGAATTCAATTAAGAGTGAAGTGGATAACAGTCACTCCTTTGGTCAGTTTATCCTTACTGGTAGTGTTACCGATAAGACACTAGTAGATGGCAAAGAAGATAAAAGTAGACATACTGGTACAGGGAGAATTATTAGAAAAATTATGAGGCCAATGTCCCTTTATGAAAGCGGCGATAGCAATGGAACGGTTTCTTTATCTGATTTAAAAGATGGTAAGTTTGAAGTTGCCGCTTCACTAAAAACAATCGATGATTACGCTTATTACATTTGCAGAGGAGGATGGCCTCTTGCAATGAACCAAGAAAGAGACGTTGCACTTCAGCAAGCAATTGATTTTTATGAAAGTGCTGTATCAGAAGATATATTTTCGCTTCAAGATCTACCAATAAGAAAAGATGAACAAAGAGCGCGAAAGCTTTTAAGAGCATATTCAAGAGCGATTGGAGGTCAAACCGCTGATAGTGTCATCATGGGTGATGTTGCTTCCTCTGATGAAACTTTTGATGTAAAAACATTTAACAAATATATTCTTGCTCTTGAAAGGCTATATATTGTTGAAGAATTAGAAGCTTGGAATCCTAATTTAAGAAGTAAAATTGCAATCAGAGAAAAACCAACTAGACATTTTATCGATCCATCGATTGCAACATCTGCATTAGGCGTTGGGCCAGATGGTTTATTTAAAGATATGAACACATTTGGATTCTTATTTGAATCGTTAGCGGTTAGAGACTTGAGAATTTATTGTGATACTTTTGGTGCAAAGATTTATCATTACAAAGACAAGTCTGATAGAGAAGCTGATATAGTTATTTATTTTAGAGATGGTACTTGGGCACTTGTTGAAGTAAAGCTCGGGGACCGTGAAGAAATAGATGAGGCAGCAAATAATTTATTAAAAATAGCTGCGGATATAGATGTAAATAAAACAGGCGCCCCAGCGTTTTTATTGGTTATCACTAAAAATATGACTGCTACAAGAAGAGAAGATGGTGTATACGAGGTCCCGCTTGCTTGTTTAAAACCATAACAATATCTGGTTGAAAGAGATAATTTTTTATAATTTTATTTAATCATTTTTATATTTTCTCGCCAAAAGTGGGATTATTTTCGTGCCAAATTTGGGATTATTTTTACGCCATTTTTGGGATTTTGTATTTTCTTTTATTAAATAAAAGATATCAAACATTTCTGCATAATCAACATAGTCGCGTAAATAAGCGAAAGTATAAAGCAGTATAAAAATAAAATCGAAGTATAAAGCAGTATAAAAACAATAATAGTAAAGGTATATATAAATTCCGCAAATCACTCCAATAAAGCAGTATATATTATCCACTTTGTCTACATGTTTTTGAGTTCCCCCTTTTTGCAAAAATATTGAGGTAAATTTTGCCTCATTTTTGTTCTTTTTATAAATGAGTTTTTTGATACTTAAAATTTAAACAAAATCTTTGATTTTGAATAATGATAATTGCTTGGGTTTACTGTCTCTAATTGGTTTATAATTTTTTACCCCGTTTTTGTTCATACCTAATAAGGCATTGATGCTAGAAAGAATTCTATAGAATTCTATTGATACTTTCTCTTTTATTGATTTTTCATATTTTCTAAGTTCTTGATATAGATATTTAGAATCTTCATCAATAATAATGGCGAGAAGCATAATAGCGATATCCAGTGAAAAAGTAAGATTATTAATTGAATCTAGTGTCTTGACTCTAAAATTTTCAAAATCTAATTCGCTTTTCTTGAATCTAAAATATTCTTCTATTCTCCATCTACTCGAATATCGATAAACCATTTGAGTGATATCATCTTTATTTAAAAGTGGCTTATTGGTTATTAATATAAGTGGCTCAGGATTATTATCCATATAAGAAATAACTACCCAAACATCATATTTATAATCTCTCAGTTTGCATTTAAACGATGTAGCTTTTATAAACCTCTCTTTCGCGTATACCGTTATAGGAACAATAACTTTGCCTTTTACAGTTTTAGCCTTATCAAATGCCTTAACTTTATCTTTTCCGAATATTAACCAGCGATTATTCTTCATCCTTATTAGAAAGTATTGATTTAATTCATGAACCATCCTCATGAACTTAATATCATCATACCCTCTGTCTCCAACAAACATTCCTTCATATGGCTTAAGATGTTCTATTATTCTTCTTACACCTATATTAGTGATGTTATTAACTGATAAATAATCTAATTCAAATGGTGAATGAACATGATCATAAAATGGTAATGGTTGTTTCTTTTTAGATGATAATCCTGTAATTGTAGTGACTTTATAACCGTGATCATATTTAGTGGATTCCCCAGGATAAGAAGCATCTCTTACTTTAGCCATTCCTTCGAAAGCTTTACCATATGGTTTCATCACATCAGTATCATCAATAAGAAATACCTTTTCTTTTTCTCTCATATAAGAAAGCCCAACTTTAATCATATTGTGACGTTCATTAATATCAGGAATTCTCATTAAATTCTTATATAGTCTCTCGTTCACTTTTTTGAGCGATGTTTCTTCATTTAATGAGTGGGCAATATCATTAAGAACTATGCTTTTACTTTTAAGAATTCCATATATTATATCAAGGTAAAATTTAAACTGTCTTCCAGAAGATTTTCCAACAATTTTACTAATAAGTTTTTTCATCTTTTCTAGGAGGTTGTGACAAAGCAAAATTGACTCATTCATAGTTTCATACCTTCGAATTTTTTCTAATCGCTTTCTTGATATGAAAAATAGACTAATTTAGCTTATATTCCTAGGTTTTACTGATATTTATAGCGATTTTATCGCTTTCTTCGTCAACCCCTTTTAAAAAACGGGGAACTCAAACTACATGTTTTTGAGTTCCCGGATTTTGTAAGCTGAAATCTTGTGGAACTCTTTTATTTTGTTGATTTTGTTGGTGTTTGGTTT
>SVBB01000001.1 GCA_015059105.1 Erysipelotrichaceae bacterium
CTTAACAGTTTATCTGTTAAGTCTAAAACGCAAATTAAAAAGGGGCTTAATCACCTTTTAGGTTTCTTAACAGCCCCCTGATTTTTGAAGATGTCTCCGATTGTCGGCACCCTAATATGTTTTAAGGTCCAATTGTCCGTACACGAATTTGCTCTCATAAAAAAGAGGATATTCTACATTTCGCATTCAACTTGAAAAGAAAAAAAGCAACAGCGTGAAATGAATTGTTGTATTTAGTTTTTCAATTAGCAAATTATAAAATAGTGTTAACAAAATAAAAAAATATGTTAAAATGTTTACAGAGGTGAGAATTATGGTAGGAAAGAAAATTAAATACTATCGCCTTAAAAAAGGTTTAACATCTGAACAATTGGCAAAAGAGGTAGGCTGTACAAAAGCAGCAATTTCACTTTATGAAAGTGAAGAAAGAGAGCCAAGCAAGGAAATCTGCAAAACTATTGCGACTGTTTTAGGTGTGCCTTGGGTTGAATTGATATCCAGAAGTAATAATAAATTGGTTTTTGACCATATCAGCTTTAGAAAAAAACAAAAAGCATCAAAAAAAGACATCGAATTACTTAAGATGGGAATTGAAGAAAAATGTGCCGATCGCATTTCTTTGATGAATATTGTTGGGTTAATTAATTTTAAGACCTTCAAACCAAAGAAATTATCGTATGATAATAGTGCTTCTGAAAACGCCAAAATTATAAGATCCCTATTAGGCCTTCCTTCTAGCGGTCCAATTTATTCTGTTACTAATGTTCTTGAGCATGCCGGAATCATTGTTTTATCTTTTGAATGCACTGATGAGATTGATGGTATTAATGGATTAGTTAACGGCATCCCATATATTTTCTTTAACTCTAAAAATAGAACCATTGAAAGACAAAGATTCACAATTGTCCATGAGACTTGTCATCTATTCTTTAACGATTCAGAGGGGAATAAAACAGAAAAAGAAATTGAAAAATATATAAATCAAGTAGCTGGAAATGTTTTGATTCCTGACGATGATATCTATTCTATTTTTGGAAAAACAAATAGAAACATCACAGTCTATTTAAGAGATAATGTCGCCAAGCAATATAGGATTGCCCCTTCCTGTTTATTAAATAGGCTTTTAGAAGCCGGCGTCATTACAGAAATGTATCATAAGAATTATTTTATTTATTTAAATAGAAACTGTGGAAGAAAAGCTGAAAAAACTCTTTTGGATCCTATTAAAGATACTGAAGAACCAACTATTTTCACACAATATGTTTATTTAGCTTTATCTGAAGAGCTTATATCTGCATCTAGAGCTGCTGAATTTTTACATGTGCCGCTTTATGATGTGATGCAAAACATGAGGGTAGAATAATATGAAAAAGTTTTTATATTGTGACTCATGCTTTTTAATAACATTTTACCAAGACGGATATCTTGGTTCTTTGTCACAATATAAAGATCAATTCTTTATTTCTAAAACTCAAATTGAAGGCGAATTAATCAAACCTTCCGATATAGCAATAATGGTCAGAAAAAACATTACTGTAATCGAAGAAGATAGAGATGATATAAAAGATAAAACAAATGAATTCTCTTTATTATATGAAACTCTATCAATCTATGATTGTCTTTGTATGGCATATTCAATTTTGGATGGTTATTGCTTAATTACTGATGATAAAGCATTACAGAAGAAATGCGCAATTCATTGTATAGAAGTAAAGACATCTAAAGAAATAATAGATGAGTTTTTAAAAGGAGGTGTTGGTTATGAGAATATGAAAAAGTAGCTTGATTTAAGGAGGAAACATGAACAAAGAACAAACAAAAGCTAAAAAAATCGTAACCAGTGCGAATGGTCACGATTAGAGATATGCTGAAGCACATCTGAGTAGATTCATAGTAGCATATCTCACATTTTTAAGCACGAAAAACGTGCATTGGAGATATAAAATATGAATTTAAAAGATGAAGCGGTGCGTCCCCGCAAAAGTGATAAGGACGTCTTCTTGGCAGAGAAGTTAAAAAATGCCAATTTCAATACTGGTTTTTATCAAGTTCCTGAAATTGATGATGTGGATATTGATAAACCAAATGGTCTTGTACTTTGGTCTAACAGAAACAAGTGCAAAGACAAGAAAAACCACGGACTAATATTTTACGAATATGATTGTAAGTTCGATGGAAAGGATGGAATATATAACATCCTAAAATATGGAACCGATGATGAAGTTCAACAACTCATTGATGAATTGAAAGAATTTGCATTTGTTGTTTGCCCTGATTATTCGGTATATGGAAACTTTCCAAATTATAAACAAATAGATTCCATGTCTAGGAGTAGAGAAGTCGGATATATCTTATCTACTTATGGGATAAAAGTAGTTGTTAACTTTAGAGCCACATACGAATGGACTTATGAATTAGCATTAACTGGTATTTGTTATAATGGTGTTGTCTCTATTGGAACATTAGGCTGTCTTAGAGATAATGAATCTAGAACATTACTGAAAGATAGTGTTCAAGCATTAGCTGAATATATTAAACCACGCATAATTATTGTTTATGGTTATGCTCCAGATGATATATTCCAAGTCGTTAGAGATAGTGAGGCTGATATTTGGCAATTTGATTCTGAAATAAGTAAAGCTTTTGGAGGTCATCATTATGGGGATGAAATCTAAAAGCGGACATTTTGCTGGATCTGGTGCAGGCGGTCCATCGAAAAGAGACGGGAAGCTAATATCAAAGCAATATGATCCGTGGGAACGAGACCCTTTATACAAAGAATTGGCCAAATCTGGTAGCAAGTTTAATAAAAACGATGTTAAATTTGTTGTTAAAGATAAATCAGGACAATTAATTTGGCTCGAAAAAGGCAATTCCAAATCTGGCCTAGAGCATATAGTTCAACGCCATGAACAAGATTTTAAAAAAATACATGGTGTTTCAAGAGATAATATTGTTCCACATACAAAGATTATAATTTCACAAGGTAATATTGAATATTCAAAAACAGTATCTAGAAATGGACGAAGCGGATTTGAAAAATTATACAACTATGAAGGAAAATATTACTTATTATCTGGAATAGGAAGCAACGGGTACTTGGTTAGTACATATGCTGTAAGTGAGAAAACAGCAAAAATCTACATAAGGAGGAATAAAAAATGAAAAAAGAAGTAGTAACTATCAGATTAGATTTTTTGCAAGGTCCTATTTGGATTAGCGATGTTGATACTGGACAGCCAATGACTGGTATTGATGTAATCGATAATGACGAAGTTGTTACATCAATCAACCATGAGATTTCGCTTTTGTATTCGAGTTTCTATGAGTTCGATTCAAATGGTGAGCCGTGTACTTTTAATTCGCAAAAAGAAAAAGAAAACAAGAATAAATTGCTTGAGTTATTATCAAAATTGCTTGATCGCTTAAATGAAATTAATGACGGCTCTTATGAAATAAACGACGAGGAAACCGCAAGAATTTCCTCCCTATAACCACAACTCATGTTAGTGAAACAAGTTAATTGGACATGTACTTGGTACATTGAATCTGTTCCTCATTGTTTGGATTGGAACGATGAAGAGTGTAAGTATGATATTTTATTGACAGTAAATACCAAAATTCCTTCAAAGATATCTACGACGCATTAGACAGAATAATTATTAACAAAAAAACGTTGAGACAGTTAATTCTAGAAACCGATTTCGATTTTGACATGATTAACTAACTTATTGATGACATCTTGATTAGACATCCAGCTATATGCTGGGTGTTTTTAATTTATGCAAACGCCCTTTTTAAGTCGACACTATTTTTGTGGTACTTTTTCTTTGAGGTGATTAATAATGACTGAAAAAGAAATAACAAAATTAAAAAGAGCAATTTATATTTGGGAAAATATTGGAGTGGGAATGAACTCCTCCACAAAAGAGAAGGAAGTCGCTACAAAACAGTTTTTAGAGAAAAATAGTGACTACAATTTTTATCAAGTTTGTGATGTTATAGGACTAAACAAAGGAACCTATTACCATTTTATAAACGATAAGAAAAGTAAAACCCAGTATGAGATTAAAGATGAAAAACTCTCAATTGAAATAAAGAACATTTATGATGAGACCGAAGGGCGAATCGGATCTAATAAAATTAAAATAATTTTAGATTCAAGAAATGTTAAGGCCTCGTTACAAAAAGTCCGTAAATTAATGAAAAAAATGAATTTGAAAGTTGTGATGAAAAAACCGAATAGGCGTGGCAATAATACAACGCCAAAGAATATATTTAGAAACAATTTATTGAAAAAGCAATTCTTTCAAGATAAGCCCAATAAAGTGTGGGTATCAGACTTCACTGAAATCAAGATTAATAGAGCAAGGTTTTATTTATGTGTAATTTTAGATTTGTTCTCGAGAAAAGTGGTGGCATATCGACTTTCTATTAGATTAAATTCAAACCTCGCACTGTTAACATTTAAAGATGCTTATCAAAATAGGGGCGAGCCAAATGATTTGCTTTTTCATTCAGATCAAGGCGCGCAGTATACTTCTATCGAATTTATGAATACTCTAAAAGCGCTTAAAATCAAACAATCATTTTCTAATCCTGGAAACCCTTATGATAATGCTGTTATGGAATCATTTTTTGCCACGTTAAAAAGAGAGGAAGTTCATCGAAAAAAATACAAGGATTATGAAAATCTAAAAGAATCTATTAGCAAGTATATAGTCTTTTACAATAATGTCAGACCACATAAGTCATTAAATTATTTAACTCCAACCAAATTTGAAGATAACAATAGCTAGTTTAATAGAATTAAAAAAGACTCTCGAATTTAACAAATTAGGTTCGAAAGTCTTATACATTATCAGATGGCGGAGGAAAAGGGATTTGAACCCTTGCACACTGTTACATGTCTATGAGCTTTCCAAGCCCACCCCTTCAGCCTCTTGGGTATTCCTCCGTATAGCTGAACTTGTGCGATTGCTCAACTATTATAGCAAAAAGAAAAATAAATGCCATAATATATTTATGAGAGAATTTTATATCGACAAAAATAGTGATGGCACTTCCTTAGAGAAGTATGTAAAGAAGATGCTTCCTAATGCACCTTTATCTTTTATATATAAAGTCTTTAGACAAAAAGATGTTCGTATCAATGGGGTGAGAAAAGATCGGAAAGAAATTATCCATGAAGGCGATAAAGTTGCTATATATGTCAGCGAACAATATTTTGAAGAATTTACTTCTACTAAGGAAATAGAAAAAAGAGACGATATATCTAAATACATTATCTACGAAGATGATAATATTCTTTTAATCAATAAGCCGAGAGGGATGTTAGTCCAGAAAGCGGAAGCAAATGATGTCTCTTTAAATGAAATGGTTTTATCTTATTTATATTTAAAAGGAGAATATGATCCTAATGATAATTCCTCTATTCCTGGTCCTGCTCATCGCTTAGATAGAAATACAGCAGGAATAGTGATATTTGGAAAAAATAATGCCGTTTTGCGGGAATTAAATGAACTTTTGCAAAGAAAATCATCTGTTGAAAAACATTATATTACTTTAGTTAAAGGTAAAATTAATAAAGACGGAATAGTGGACGCGCCTATTTATAAATTATTAAATAAGTCGCATGCTTTTGTGGATTTTGAAAAAGGGAAAGAAGCAAAAACTGAATACCATGTTTTAACGTCTAACGATAATTATTCTTTATTAGATATCAATTTATTAACTGGCCGCACTCACCAGATAAGAGTGCACATGGCTTATATTGAACATCCAGTAATTGGAGATAACAAATATGGCGATTTTTCACTTAATAAAACTATTGAAAAAGAATATCGCTTTACTAACCAGTTCCTCGAAGCATATAAATTAGTATTTAAAAAAGTGGACGGACCACTTTCTTATCTTTCTAATAAAACTTTTAAAATTGATTTAGGTGATGAATTTAAAGAATTATTAATTAATCTAAATCTAAAAGTCCCACCGCTTGTTTAACTCTTTTAAGAGTTTGGTTAGCAACTTTATTAGCTTGTTCTGCGCCTTGATGGAGAACTTTTTCATATTCTTTAGTTTCAATGATATGTTTATATCTTTCTTGGAAGGCTGCTAAGTCTTCACAAACAGCATCGGCAATATCTTTTTTGAAATCACCATAACGATATCCTGCAAAGTGAGCTTCTGCTTCTTCAATTGAAATACCTTTAGTCGCAGCGTAGATGCTTAACAAATTAGAAACACCTGGTTTATTTTCCATATCATATTTAACTTCGTTGCCAGAATCAGTGACTGCAGACATGATTTTCTTTCTAATGACTGATAAATCATCTTTGAGGAAGATATCGCCTTTTGGATCAGATTTAGACATCTTCTTAGTTGGGTCAGATAAGGACATGATTCTCGCGCCGACTTTTCTCTTTTCTGCTTTTGGCATTTTAAGAATATCGCCATAGCGGTGGTTGAATCTATTGACGAGATCTCTACATAATTCGACGTGTTGAGTTTGGTCATCACCGACAGGAACGATATCGGAATCATATAGGACAATATCGCATGCCATAAGGACAGGATAAGCAAAGATACCAAGACCAATATGGGCATCGGCAGCATTTTTAGAGATACCCATTTTTGCAGAGATATCTTTAAACTGTGTCATTCTGGATAATTCACCCATATACATATAGTTTTGCATGATGGTGTTGAGTTCGGCATGAGCAGGAACAGAGGACTGTAAGAAAATAGTGGCTTTATTTGGGTCTAAACCCGCTGCAAGATAAAAAGCAGCGATATCGATAGAATTCTGTCTTAATTCTTCAGGATCAATTGGTAAAGTTAAAGCGTGTAAGTCAGCGATGAAGATGTAAGGTTTGCCTCTATTCATCGTTTCAGGAAGATGTTTTAAAACACCTAGGTAGTTGCCTAATGTTAGTTTTCCGGTTGGCTTAATGCCTGTTAAAATGATTTCGCTCATAAAAATGTCCTCGAATAATACTATAATATTGTTTTATTGAATTATCTATCAATAAAAAGTAAAATGTTGCCATGGTAAGAATCTACACTGTTCCAAGTTGCTCTAGTTGTCGAAAAGTCAAACAATGGTTCTTCGACCAAAATATCCCCTTCGTTGAGAAGAATATTTTAGCGAGACCAATTTCCGATAACGAGATTAAAGATATGCTTCTTCTTTCCGAAAATGGCACTGATGATATCATCTCTAAAAGAAGCAATCACATCAAAAAAGATAATGTCGATGTCGATTCGATGAAATTAAATGAATTAATCGAATATATCAAAGCTAACCCAACCATTTTAAAAAGACCAATCATCGTCGATGATACAAAGATGGTGGTGGGCTATAATCCTGATGAAATCAGCACCTTCATTCCTCAAGCGCGTCGCTTTGCGGCTTGGGCATGCAAAACCGAATGTCCAAGATACGATGAATGCGACAGTCATTTGGATGAAGAAACAGACGCTTAATTATTTATTTCTTGCGTGATTAATTGCTCTCGCACTTTTGACTTGATAATCTGGTGTTAAGGTTAAATGATACTGCTCGCAGTATTTTTTTAATATTTCTTGAGCGTGTTTAACAGAGATATCAGATTCAATCTCAATGTTAAAGTCTTCGATATCATCGTATCGATTCATATCAATAACAAGAAGATAATCGTCATATTTAACGCTTAATCGACGAGTATATAAAGAAGTGATAACTTTTAATTTCTTTGGGGATAAGCCAGTTGCGGCGACAGCGTTATATACTTCCCCGTGTGGCAAAGAGCCTTTTTTCAAATATTTATGAACAAATCGAGGAGCGATGTTCTCGTTGATTTCAATATCGCCATCTTCTCCTCTTTCTTTATAAGTTAATTCATAATCAAAACCAATATTTCTAATGCGGACCATACGGACATTATTAGTAAGTTCAAAATCCTCAGTATCGAAATAATAATTAGTTTGACTAACATAAGGGGCATAAGGATTAGATTTAAAGATATCGGAACATATGGAAACATATTCCTCGTGGGAAACCATCGTTCTCGTTTCTTTTTCGATGTTTACACTCATAAATGTTCTCTACTATTATTATTTTATGCTAAAATAACAATTAGACAAAATATGAATTTAATTTTATTAGACATTACCCCATTTATCATTGCCGGAAGTATAGCAGCAGGTGTTCTTCTTATCCTTGTTATTTTCATTATTGTTAAAAGAAGCAAAGGAAAGAAAAAGAATAAAGTAAAAGTTCCAGAGATTGATGATAAACAGTGGTTACTTGCCTTAGGTGATAACGATAATGTTAAAGCGGTCACAGTGAGAGGATCAAGACTCTCAGTAGAACTTGTTGACGATAAAAAAATCAATCGCGATATGCTTACCAGTTTAGGAGTAAAAAGCATCATCACGATGAGCAATAAACTCATTCTAGTAATTGAAAATCAAGCCGCGGAAATCGCGAATAGAATATCTTCACATTTACAGTAAAAAAGTTAATAAATAACCGAAAAATCCCGTAAATCTTTGATTATTTTTTCTATTGGTAGGCCAATTATATTAGTTAAAGAACCTTCATATTTATCTAAAATGTTCTCGCTGAAATACTTATCTTGAATGCCATACGATCCCGCTTTATCAAGTGGAGGATATTCTTTAATATATCTTCTTATAATTTCATCACCAACATTTTTAAAAGTTACTGCTGAAACAACACTTCGAAGAATGGATTTATCTTTTAAAATGATGTAGTAACTAGTGATGACTTCATGAGTTTTGCCGCACATGGATTTAATCATATTGAAAGCATCTTCTTCGTCTTTGGGTTTACCATATATTTGATTATTGATAACGACAATTGTATCGGCTGAGATGATGACATCGTCTAGATGCTTATTATGGATGTAATCGCCTTTAGCTTTCGCAGTAAATTGACTTGTTTTAATCGGGTCTTCGTTTTGATATATTGATTCATCAATATTGCTAGGTTCAACAATAAAAGAAGGAGTGATGAACTCCTTCATTAACTCTTTTCTTCTTGGTGAATTGCTCGCGAGGATTATCATTCTTCTTTTTTGGCCATGATGACTGGGATGATCATCGGATGACGTTTTGTAATTTGGTAGAAATATTTTTCAGCGACATCTTTAACGATGATTTTCAGTTCGTTATAGTTTGTCTTTTTACCAATTTTGCCTTTAATTGCTTCTTTAATTAACGAACGACATTCATCAACCGCGCGGTGAGAGTGCTTGCTGATGATACCTTTGGTATAAATGATTGGCTCAACGATGAGTTCACCTTTATTAGCGTCGATTGATAGGATGATAGAAATCATACCATCTTCTGTCATTTGCTTACGGTCTTGAAGAACTGTTTCATTTAATCCTTCGATGTTAAAACCATCGATATAAACAACTCCGTGTTCCACTTGATAACCAGGAGTGATTTTATGGTTGGATAATGTGAGAGTGTCTCCGTTATCTAAGATGAAGGAATGGCCTTTTTCAACAACACCCATTTCTTCGGATAATTCCGCGTGTAAACGGAGCATGCGGTATTCACCATGCATTGGCATGAAATATTTTGGTTTTAATAATTTGAGGACTAAACGTAATTCTTGACGGCATGGGTGACCAGAAGAGTGGATATCACTTAAGATTGAATTTGTCAGAATAGTGGCACCATGTCTCGTTAATAAGTTGATGAGAGAAGAGATCATAATCTCATTACCAGGAATTGCACTGCTAGAAAAGACAACAGTATCTCCAGGTTTAATAGAGATATCTTTATGCTCTCCATTAGCGATTCTACTCATCGCAGCAGTTGGCTCGCCTTGGCTGCCTGTACAGAGAATGACAAGTTCATCATTTTTAAATAATTTGATATCTTGAGTTGGAATAATCGATGAATCTGGAACTTTGATATAACCAAAATCACGCGAGATTTGCACGACTTTTTCCATAGATCTGCCCGCGATTGCGATTTTTCTTTTATATTTAACCGCGACTTCAATGATTTGTTGAATACGGGATACGTTACTTGAGAAAGTAGAGACGATGATACGTCCATTTGCATTTAAGAAGATTTCTTCAATGGAATCTAAAACGTTCTTTTCGCTTGGCGTGTATCCTTCGCTTTCCGCATTAGTGGAATCACTTAATAATAAGTCAACACCTTCATCACCAAGTTTAGCCATCTTATGGATATTGATATCTGGTCCAACTGGGGTGAGGTCAACTTTGAAGTCGCCAGTAGAAACAATTCTTCCTTCTTTGGTGTCAACGACAACCCCAAATGAATCAGGGATGGAATGAGTAACGCGGAAGAAAGATACTTTAAAATCTGGAAGATTAACAACTGTATCATCATCATATTCAACAACTTTAGTGGTTGTACTGATTCTAAATTCTTCTAATCTGTTCTTGATTAACGCTGCCGCTAGTTTTGGAGCGTATATCACTGGAATATTAACGGATTGAACAAGGAAAGGAATACCACCGATATGGTCTTCGTGCCCATGGGTGATAAATAATGCTTTAACTTTGTTTCGATTGTTTCTTAGATGGGTAAAATCAGGGATGACATAGTCAACACCTGGTAATTCGATGCCTGGGAATTTGACGCCGCAATCGATAATGATGATGGAGGATTGATTCTCCACACAGTACATGTTCTTGCCGACTTCACCAAGGCCGCCTAAAGCATAGATAGAAAACTGACGTGATAAACTTTCCATTAAAACTCCTAATTACTATGTAATCGTGAATAAAGTTATTATAACACGAAAATGATATGTTATATCAAGATTTCGCCTTCAAGTTGTTTGTTTGGGTTATTCTTATCGATGCGGTCATAGAAGAATTTGCCATCTAAGTGGTCGTATTCATGTTGTAAAACAATCGCATCATAACCGCGTGCGATAATGTGCACTTTTTTATTCTGGAGAGCATCGAATGCTTCCATATTAATTTTGAAATAACGGTGAGACAATCCATTATATGGATTATCAACTGATAAACAGCCTTCTCCATTTGCTAAAGCGCATTTTTTAATGCTCGTTTCAATAATCTTTGGATTGACGATTTGATAGCTGACTTCTTTACCTTCATCATCGTGATAGTAGATGACAAACATTCTTTTTAAAACACCGACTTGGATAGCTGCTAAACCAACACCAGCTTTGATGTTGTGCTTTTCTGCGTATTCATCATCTTGTGATAATTTGAGGTATTCAAGCATCTCATCGAGTAGTTCTTTGTCTTCGCTTGAAAGAGGAAGAGGGACTTCTTGAGAAACTTTTCTCATGATTGGATTACTGTCTTTGATAATTTTTAGTTTCATAACAATAATCATATTATCATAGATTAATATGAAAAGTCAGTTTTTTCCTCTATAATTAAAGATATGAGAATCGTTTCTGGCAAATTCCGTCATCGCTTAATAGCCTATCCGGAAAACAATCCTAATATCAGACCAACTAAAGATATGGTTAGAGAAGGAGTGTTTTCAGCATTAGGGGATATTAGTGGTAGTAAAGTATTAGATTTATTCGCTGGCAGTGGGGCGATGGGGATAGAAGCTTTGTCTCGCGGAGCGGAGCTTTGTTATTTCGTTGATAAAAGTGATATCGCTCTTAAAGTTACTAAAAGTAACCTATTATCACTTAAGATTAGTAATGCGCGCGTAATACAAAAGGATTATGAAGATGCTTTATCTTATTTTGCTGATAAAAAAGAAGTTTTCGATATCATCATTCTCGATCCACCATACGCGAGTGGATATTATGATATTGCTCTAAAAACGATTTTTGATAATAGTTTATTATCTGATAAAGGCGTTATTGTCGTCGAATCAGAAGGGAATATTTCTTATGATGATTTTGCTTTTATGAAAAGTAAAAGATATCATTATGGAAAGACATATGTCGATCTGCTCAGGAGGAAGTAACCATGAAAGTTGCAATTTACCCAGGTTCATTTGATCCCATTACTAATGGGCATCTCGATGTGCTTAAAAGATCTTTAGAAGTTTTTGATAAAGTCATTGTTCTTGTCGCGGTCAATCCTGATAAGCATTCCCGTTTCTCCCCTGATGACAGAGTAGCGATGATTAAAGAAGCCACTCAAGATTTAGATAATGTCGAAGTAGATTATTCAACTGGTTTAACAGTGGAATACGCGAAGAAACATAACGTTAAGCATTTGATTAGAGGCTTACGCGCTGTTACTGATTTTGAATATGAATTCCAATTAGCGGTCGCTAATGAATTTGCGGATAAAGATATCGATATGATTTTCTTCATGTCACATGGAGAAACTAACTTCATCACTTCTTCCATGATTATGGAATTATATAAAAACGGCGTAGATGTTTCTACGCTCGTTCCTAATTCAGTTTTAAAAAGATTAAAATAATATAAGTATTATTGTTTGTTATAATCGCTTGAGAAGATTGTTCCTTTAGCGTGATTCCAACAATCGAATAATGTTCTTGCTCTACCTAAGTCGTTACCACCTTGAGTGTCTTTAGCATCGACAGTGAATAAGACTTCAGTAACTTTTAAGGAATTCTTTTGTGGCGCTGTTTCATTATATGCGACGTCGACATAGAAGAGAGTTGGAACACTCATTGCTTCTGGATCAGCTAATGATTCAATGTTAGTAGCATATGAAGTAGTGGAGCCACCTTTGTTAGTGTAGTATGGCGCTAATGTCATTGTGCTAGCAAGTTCTTCAAAGTTGACATTGTAGTTGTTGTAGAAATAATTTTGGAATAAGTTTTTGTCATCGCTGTTAGTTGAATCAACAAATAAAGAATATAAACGGAAATCATCAGAAGTAGTGAATTCGTTCTTATTCCAGTTGTCTCTTAAGTATTTGAGACCTTTATAAACATCTTCGCATCCTTCACAGCTTTCTTTTGTGAGCATGATGAAGAATTTTTCACCGTAAACTTTTTTACCTTCTTCTTGGCTTGTTTGACCAGTCATATATTTGAATAAGCCGTCAGCTTTGCTTTCACCTTTTTCAGAATCATCTAAAGTTAATTTATATTCAGAGAAGAAAGATTGTGCAGCGTTTGAGGAGTCAAACCAGCTTTGAACCCACTTAGTGATATAAGGAATGGAGAAGATGATAGCGAAAATGCCACCGACGATGAGAAGTGGTTGAACCCAAGCTGTATCTCTAATCCAACGTCCAATTCTTGCAAAGAATCTGCCAATAGCTCTTAAAATAAACATTTTTGCTCCTCCTACATTACATAGTGCTTGTTAATCTTACCACAAACAATAATTTATTTACAATAAAATTCTTGTTAACGGATATAAAATCCATAAAAAGTATTTTGTTATTGTTTTTTAATAAAAACATAATAAGATTTAATCATGACAAAAATGCAGAAATATCGTAAGAAGGTCATCAACTACTTTTATGACCATCCTCGTCAATCATTTGTCGCTACATATTTATTATCTTTTCTAGTTGCTGCAGTTTCTGCAGCAATCTATTCCCTTGGCTTTACAGCTTTTACAACTGCCGCTGATCCTGCTAACAACATTATTACTGGTGGCCTCAGTGGTCTTTGCCAAGTCATCATTCAAATCATCCGTTTATTCGGTGTTAAAGATATTAGTTTCTATACTCTTCAATCAATTTTATATTTCGTTCTTAACGTTCCTCTTTTTCTCTTTGCGTTCTTTAAAATATCTAAGAAATTCGCTTTTGGAACATTAGTGAATGTAGGTTTATCTTCTTTATTCATTCAGCTCTTCTCTGGACTCGAATTCATTCAAGCGATTGCCACTAACCCATTCGTTCAAAATTCATTCCTTGCTAGAGCCTTGTTCGCTGGTATCATGGTTGGCATTTCTTCCTCTTTATGTTTCATCTTTGATATCTCATGTGGTGGAGGCGATGTCATCAGCTACTATCTATCGATGAGAAAGTCAACTGGAGCGGGCAAATATAGCATTATGATCAATGTCACAATTGTCACTCTTTACTTCATCTTCTATGTCCTTGGAAATAGCGGAGATTTTGTAAATATCATTGTAATAATCCTATTTTCTATTATTTATCAATTCGTCGGCGGATTCGTTGTCGACCATATTAATTTACGTAACGCGAAGATCAGAGTGGAGATCATTACCACTAACTTTGATATGTCAGATGTGTTGCTTGCAATCTTCCCTCACTCCGCGACTTTATCAAAAGTTGAAGGGGCCTATTCTCATAACAACAGACTCAATATCATGATGATTGTTTCCTCTAATGAAGTGAAGAAAGTTATCCGCGTTGCAAAAAGTGTTGATAAGCATTCGTTCATCATTACTTACCGCATCAATCAGGTTTACGGAAACTTCTTTGTTAGACCAGTTGAGTAGGTTATAAAGTTAATTGCAAAATAAAAGTTCCATCGAGGTGGAACATTTTTTATTATTGGCGGAGAAAAAGGGATTTGAACCCTTGCAGGACTTGCATCCTCTAGCAGTTTTCGAAACTGCCCCCTTCAGCCGCTTGGGTATTTCTCCGTTCCTGTATTATAACATATTTTTCCGATACATAAACCTTATTGGTGAGATTATTGACTTTTAAGTTCAATAAAAGATGTCTATAATTTAATGGTATGGTCTGGTGGGATTTTACAAACCAAGAATTCTTGTACCTATTTATCATCACGGTGATCCTTTTGGTGCTTTTCATTTTCCTATTTGTTTCGATATTTATTTTCAATTATATCGACCGTCGTCATGACTTAGCGATTGAAAAAGCATCGAACACCATTCGTATCTTTGTCATCAACTTCAAAGAGGATAGAGTTGTTTATTTTGATAAAAACAACGTTAAAAAGAAAACTACCACTAACTTAGTTGGTTTTTATTCTAATTTCCATGAAAATGACGTTGATAAAGTCAAACAATGGATTTATTCGATATGCGTTACTCGTAGTGAAGTGGAAAGCTTTATTGAAGCGGATATCATCGCTGGCCATGGTAGAGAGAATTATTTCTCTTTGTTACAACTTTTAAAATATGATTCTGTTGCCGGTGTGGTTCATGTCGAATCACATATGATGAAGTACATCACTCCTAATAACAACCCACTTAAAGTCAAACGCGGTATTAACTACGGTGTTGTTGATAAAGCGACTGTTCAAACTTTAGTGACTACCCAGAAAGCTGCGAAAGGTTTTACGTTTGCAATTAGATTTTATTACATAAAACCAATCGTCAATGCTTCTCATCGTTATGAAACATTTATCACTATGAGTATGAAGGACATTATTTATCCTTACGCGAATGATCCACATCACATTCGTCAAATCATCGATAATAGCAGCAACCAGCTTCTCTTATTCGATTTGAATATATCTTCAACTTCTGCGGCATTACAACTTGCAAACAGCATTGAAAAAGATATTAAGAAGGCAATTTCTTTATCTTCTTATAGTGACTCGATTTCCTTTGCAATCGGTGTTGTTAATAACTCAGAATTCTATCAAGACTTCGATGGAGCAGTGGAATGCGTCAGCCAAGCTTGTATTTATGCGCAGCAAAACGATATGTCAATTTATCTATATTCAAGAGCGAATTCCCGTCATATCTTCACTACTAAGAAACTTGAAAATCAAATTACGAGTTTGTTTAAACGCAATAACATAAAATATCTTTATCGACCAATCGTCGATGTCAGTAGAGAAGAGATTCTTGGTTATTTCCAATATATTCGCGCGTATGACTTGCCATTCTCTGATTTCTATGAAATGCAGAAATATGCGATTAAAGTTGAAAAGAATAGAGAATTATTCTCCCTTATCGCGAAGAATACTATTTCACGCTTTATCTCTCAAAGTGGCAACACAAGCAACCGCTTATTCTTAAATGTTTCTTTATTTGACTGCGAATATGTCGATAGTGTCATTAAACAAGTCAAAGATTATGAAACTGTGAAGATAGTCTTGATGTTCGACGAACAAGAAATCTGTGATAACACTGAAAACAGTGATGCAGTTATCGCTTCATTCTTAAAACTAAAAGAAGATGGATATAAGATTGCCTTATCGCTTAGAGACCAAGATTTAATCATTGACCCATTAATGTATTCGTATTTCGACTATTTCATCGTCGGTGCATCAATGGTTGTAGAAATTAAAAAGAGCACGAGAAATAGACTTGGTATTCTTACTCTTGTCGAACAACTTCTCAAATATCATAAACCAATTATCGCCACCGACCTTGGAGGTAACCAAGCTATCGAAATCATCATCAAAAGTGGCATTAATTTAGTTTCTAGTGATGGTATTTCAGCAAGCAGTGAAATGCTACTTCCAATCGATAAAAAGAAATTATCACGTTTACATTTGCTCTACGATAAATATAATTAACGAGGAGATATTATTATATGGAAAACAATCAAAAGAAAAATGAATCGATCACGAGACAAGAAGATGACTTCGCTCAGTGGTACACAGATGTTTGTAAAAAAGCTGAGTTAATGGACTATAGTTCCGTTAAAGGTTTTATCATCTATCGTCCTTATGGCTATGCGATTTGGGAACAAATTCAAAGCTATTTAGATAAGAGATTTAAAGAAACTGGCCACCAAAATGTTTATATGCCAATGGTTATTCCAGAATCACTTTTCCAAAAAGAAAAGGACCACGTCGTTGGTTTTGCTCCTGAAACTTTAGTTGCGACTATTGGCGGTAACGCTCCAATCGACGATCGATTAATCATTAGACCAACTAGTGAAGTTTTATTCTGTGAACACTATGCGAAAATCATTTCTTCATATCGTGATTTACCAAAACTTTACAATCAGTGGTGTTCCGTCGTCAGATGGGAAAAGACTACTAGACCATTTTTAAGAGGTAGTGAATTCCTTTGGCAAGAAGGTCATACAATGCATAAAAACGAAGAAGAAGCGAGAACTGAAACTCTTAAGATGCTTGAAATCTATGATGATTTAGGGAGAGATGTTTTAGCGGTTCCATTTGTTAAAGGTAGAAAAACCGATAGAGAGAAATTCGCTGGTGCGGAAGAAACATATACAATCGAAGCCCTTATGCCAGATGGTAAAGCCCTTCAAAGTGGTACTACTCATTACTTTGGTAATGGATTTGCGAAAGCATTCGGCATCAAATTCCAAAATAGAGAAGGCAAACTCGATTTCCCACATCAAACTAGTTGGGGCGTTTCTACGCGTTTAATCGGTAGCATCATTATGGTGCACGGCGATGATAATGGTTTAGTCTTACCTCCATATGTCGCTCCTATTCAAGTAGTGGTCATTCCAGTGGCTGCGAATAAGCCTGGCGTTATTCCAGAAGCGAGAAGATTGCACGACATTGTTAAAGCAGCGGGATATCGCACATTCATCGATGATTCTGATAAATCTGCAGGATGGAAATTCTCTGAATATGAAATGAAAGGTGTCCCAATCAGATTAGAAATTGGTCCACGTGATATCGAGAATAAGCAAGTGACATTAGCCAAGCGTAACACTGGTGAAAAGATCACTGTTAAATATGAAGATTTAGTGCCAACAATCGATGCCTTAATTAAACAAATCCATCAAGAGATGTATCAAAAGGCGACCAAATATCTCCAAGAACATATCACTGAAGTCCGTTCCGTTGAAGAACTTGATGAGGTCCTCAATAAGAAGGGTGGATATGCGAAGATGATGTGGAGTGGGGATGAAGAATCCGAACTCTTTATCAAAGATAAATTCGCTGCGACTGCAAGAGCTATCCCATTCAATCAAATGCCATTTGATGACAAGGATCCTATTAACGGCAAACCTGCGAAAAAAGTAGTTCTATTTGCAAAAGCTTATTAAAAATAATAATATAGTAAACGCCTATGAAATATAGGTGTTCACCTGGAGCAATACCCAAGTTGGTGAAGGGGCGTCCCTGCTAAGGACGTAGATCGGGCAACTGGTGCGAGAGTTCGAGTCTCTCTTGCTCCGCCAAGATGAACAGTGAGGAATCGAGCAATCGGTTCCTTTCTTTTGTTGATTTAAATCAATAAATTTATATAATAATTGCTATAGGAGGATATAAGCATGAAAAAAGCTTCAGATATCTTATTAATTATCGGGTTTGTACTCGGTATTCTCGGCGTCATCATTGGTATCGTTTTAACTATTACCTTATTCTCAGTTGCTGGTAATAGAGATGCGATTATTGAAGGCCTTAAAAATGGAACTATTCACACAAGCTTTGTAGGAGATGTTGAACAACAAGCCGATGCCATTATTAGATTGGTTCGTGGTGTTGCCATTGGTGGCGTAGTCGGAGTAATCTTATCTATCGTTTTCTGTGTTGTTTCTTTACTCGCAGAAAGAAAAGGTACAGTCGGCTTATACATTGCTGCTCTCATCTTCTCCGTTCTTGCAACTAACATCGTCTCAATCGTTGGAGCGATTTTAGGTTTAGTAAGTGGTGGTCAAGACGATTCAGAACCACAAGAACAATAATAGTCTTTGTTTAAAAGTAATTAGAAGGAAGTCATCTTCCTTCTTTTTATTTTATTTTTTAGTAGAATATTTATGTTAAGGAGTTTTATTCATGAGAATAGCAATTACATATGATTTATCAAACAATACGGTTTGGCAGCATTTTGGTCAGACCACTCATTTCATGTTAGTGGATCTTCCTGATGAAAAAAGAATGATTATCACTAATAGTGGTTTCTCACATAAAGACTTAATTCCTTATTTAAAGGATTTAGATGTCGAAGTATTAATCTGTGGAGGACTTGGTAATATGGCGATGACTCTACTTAAAGAAGCAAACATCAAAGTCATTCCAGGTATCACAGGTGATATCAATGATGTATTAGATTTATATAAGAAAGGTCAGTTAGAAGGCGATGAAAGCGTTCTTCACGACTGCGACTGTGGACATCATCATGGATAATTTTGTTTATTACGTTCCTACCAAAGTTTATTTTGGTAAAGGCGAAGAAGATAATGTTGGAAAATATTTAAAAGAATACCAACCACATAAAGTTCTCATCCATTATGGCGGAGCTTCCGCGAAGAAAAGCGGACTATTAGATAAAGTAAAATCATTACTTGAAAAAGAAGATATTTCTTATGTGGAATTAGGTGGGGTTAGACCTAATCCTGAACTCTCATTAGTAAGAGAAGGTATTTCGCTTTGTAAGAAAGAAAAAGTGGACTTTATCCTCGCTGTTGGTGGGGGTTCGGTAATCGACTCAATGAAGGCGATTGCAAACGGCGTTGCTAATCCTGAAGATGATGTATGGGATTATCATTTAGGTAAGAAAAAACCGCAAAAAACATTAAAAAAGGCTGCAATTCTCACACTTTCTGCCGCAGGAAGTGAAATGTCTAACTCGTGTGTTATATCAAATGATTCTACTAAAGAAAAGCGTGGATGTAATGGTGATTTTAACCGCATTGATTTCGCAATTTGTAACCCAGAACTCACTTATTCAGTTTCCCCTTATCAAACTGCGTGTGGCATTGTTGATATCGCGATGCATACAATTGAAAGATATTTCGCGATTGGAAATGAAACAGAATTAACTGATGCTTTAAGTGAAGCGATTATTAAAACAGTTTTTGAATTTGGCAAAGTGGCAATTGCTAATCCAAATGATTATAATGCGCGTGCTCAATTAATGCTTGCTTCTTCCTTTGCTCATAACGGACTCACTAATATGGGGAAAACACCTTTATTAACAGTTCACCAACTAGAACATGAAGTATCTGCTTTATATCCAAGCATTGCTCATGGAGCAGGATTAGCCGCATTATGGCCGTCTTGGGCGAGATATGTTTATAAAGCAAATCTTTCTAGATGGGCACAGTATGCTAAAAATGTCTGGGGCATAGATAGTGGTGATGTCGAAAAAGATATTAACGAAGCGATTAATAGGCAAGAGGAATATTATAAAGATGTTGGAATGCCAACCTCATTAAGAGAATTAGATGTTAAGGAAAGCGATTTAGAATATTTAGCGTTTAGAACTAGTCGAGAAAAGAGCAGAACCATTCCGGGATATAAACCTCTATCATACGAGGATGATTTAGAAATCTTTAAAATGGCGTTTTGATATCATGTTTACCTCATATATAATAATGAGGTGAATATTGTTAACGGATACGACCCAAAGACTAACAAATATCCTTATCCAGTTGATACTGATAAGCATTATTTAGTTGTTAAAAAAGATAATGGTTTAGTGTTTGATAAAGACTATCCATATATTGATAAATCTTTTTGGTTTAATTTTATGCGTCGCCTCATTTATGTGGTGATTTTTCTTATCGTCTTCCCGCTTACTCATATTCGATTAGGATTAAAAATATACGGCAAAAACAACTTAAAAAAGAATAAAAAGCTAATAAAAGGTGGAGCAATTACGATGGCAAACCATGTCCATATGTGGGATTATTTGTCAGTAATGAATGCGGTTAAACCAAGAAGACCTTACTTATTTGTATGGGATAAAAATATCAAAGGAGAAATGTCTTTTGTCATTCGTATGGTTGGAGGAGTTCCAATTCCCGAAAACGATATTGAAGGGTCAAAAGCTTTTACCGATGCAATTTGTAACGCATTAAATGAAGGACATCTTGTGCATATATATGGTGAAGGTAGTATGTGGGAATATTATCGTCCGATTAGACCATTTAAAACTGGAGCGGCTTATTACGCGATTAAAACTAACAAACCGATTATTCCAATGGCCTTTTCTTACCGCAAGCCCGGATGGATTAGAAGCAAGATATTCCATCAAATCGCTTTGTTTAATCTTCATATTGGGGAACCGATATTACCAGAAGGAAATAGTCCAGAAGAATTAACAAAAAAAGTACATGAAGAGATTTGCCGTCTAGCAGGAATACAAAATAATTTGTATAATGCTATATATCATCACGATAAAAGGATTGATTATTATACAAGCGAATACGGCATTGGCTATAAAGGATCAAAATAGGAGGGACCATTATGTTAGAATTCCGTTACGACACCCAATTATTAATTGAAGGTACAGGTTTAGACGATATGTCTTTAACTGACTGGATTTTAGAGAATATGAAAGGCGACTCACTCATCTGTGTTGGTGATGATGAGCTCATCAAAATCCATTTCCACACGAATGAACCATGGGATTTATTAGCCCACTGTGCAACCCTTGGTGAAATCTTTGACATCGTCGTCGAAGATATGGATAGACAAGCAAGAGGTTTAAAAGGCTAATATGGCTTCAAAAGTATATTTCTCGAAAGAAATTTCTCCTGAGGTTGTTTTAAAACTATATCGCTGCTTAGGAAAAGACATCAAAGGAAAGATTGCATTTAAAGTTCATAGTGGAGAAGACGGCAATCAAAATTTCTTACATCCGGAATTCTGGAGACCAATCATCGATGAACTCAAAGGCACAGTTGTTGAATGTAACACCGCCTATGGTGGAGCGAGAAATTCCACTGAAAAGCATAAAAAGTTAATTGAAAAACATGGTTGGAATGAATTTTTTGATTTTGATTTAATGGATGAAAATGACGATGATATCGTCTTAGATATTCCTAACGGCAAACAAATCAAAAAAGATTATGTCGGTGGACATCTTTCTAGATATGATGGAGCGATTGTCTTGTCGCACTTTAAAGGTCATCCAATGGGTGGCTTTGGGGGCGCTTTAAAACAATTATCAATTGGCTTTGGTTCTTCTAGAGGAAAAGCTTATATCCATAGTGCTGGTCATACTTTAAAACAAGAAGAATGCTGGGATGATGGTATTATTGCTGAACAAGACGCCTTCTTAGAATCGATGGCAGATGCCGCTAGCGCAGTCCATAAACACTTTAACGGTAATATCGCCTATATCAACGTCATGAAGAATTTATCTGTTGACTGCGATTGCTGCGCGGTCGCGGAAGACCCATGTATGAAAGATATCGGCATCTTAGCTTCCTTAGATCCAATCGCGATTGATCAAGCCTGTGTCGACTTAATCTATACGCAGATTCGTGATCCAGGAAGAAATCATTTCATTGAAAGAATTGAATCTCGACACGGCATTCATACTATTGAAGCAGCAGCGGAATTAGGTTTTGGCTCTCGTGAATACGAACTCATTGAAATCAAATAAAAAAGAAATTAGAAAGACTATTTTGGATAAGGTTAGCTTTATCACTGACCGAACCGAAAGGTCTTTTCTTATGATGAATGATTTATTATCTTTTTTAAAAGAATATAATGATATCGCTTTATTCGCATCTTTAGATACTGAGATTGATACATTCCCTTTGATTAATGAATTATTAAAACAAGGGAAAAATGTTTATCTACCAAAGACTAATAATGATGTTATTGATTTCTACAAAGTAAATGATTTATCTTCGTTAGTGATATCAAAAGATCGATATAAGGTTAGAGAACCTAGTGGTGGAGAAATAATAAGTCCAACCACCTTTGATATCATCGTTTGTCCAGGGGTTGCTTTCGATAAAAATAATAATCGCTTAGGACACGGGAAAGGTTATTATGACCGTTATCTATCTAAGTGCTCCGCTTATAAAATTGGAATATGTTATAAAGAGCAACTAATAGACGAATTACCGATTGATGAATATGATGTTAAAATGGATTTAGTAAAGGCATATTAATGAGAATCGAAGAAGAAGTTTTACAAGGATATTTATTAAAAGAAGAAACGTTAAAGGATAATGGTTTTATTTTTGATAATGGGAGATATTATAAAAAATATCCGATATTTAACGGTGATTTTTATGCAGAAATCAGCTTTTTTAAAGGAAAAATCAAAGGGAGAATGATCGACACTTCTTTTGATGATGAATATGTTTTGTTCAATAATGAGAACTCTACCGGAGAATTCGTTGGACGATTGAGAGAAGAATATAAAAAGATTCTTATTGAACTTAGAGATAAGTGTTATAGGAAAGCACTTTTCCCTGACTTTCAAGCGGAAAGAATCGCGAAATATATCGAGAAAACATATGGTGATAAACCAGAATTCTTATGGGAGAAATATCCATACTTTGGAATATTTAGAAATAAGAATAATAACAAATGGTATGCGCTTATTGGAAGAGTAGATGATGACAAATTAGGAAAAGGGATAAAAGGAAGAACAACCCTTAATCTAAAAGCTAATCCTGATTTATATGATGAACTCGTTAACACAGATAACATCTTTCAGGGTTGGCATATGAATAAGAAGAGTTGGATTACCGTTTCTTTATCCGATTATTTACCTGATGAATATATCTTTTCTTTAATAGATATGTCCTATCAAGAAATCGACAAATTGAAATTATCTAAAACATATAATCGTAAAAGGGTTAGAAATAATAAAAATAAATAGTAATATAGTAATTAAGATGAAAGAACCGAATTTATCAACAGTTAAAAAATATTACCTCGCGCTTAGCAAGGTGAAAAAGAAATATGTCACAAGTGAGACATTTTCTTTAACAGTGGGTGTTTATCCAGAAGTGATCAATGAAACGCTTTCCTACTTCAATCCAATGGTTAACATGGATTACAAATTCAATTTGTTAGAGCTCCTTCCGGATATGAAGTCATTTATCGATAAAAAAGAAGAAGCGAAAAAACCAGCTTCTGCTCCATCTATTAAAAAAGGTGATGTCGATGCCTTTAATTCCGTATCCGATTTCATCTATCGCAAGATGACATATAACGGCATCGTCGATAAAAATGCCTATCTCTCCGATAAGGATTTGAAACTATTAAAACGTCTTATCGCCGAAGAGCAGAAAAGAAGAAAAAGCAAATAGTGGTATCAACCACTTTTCTTTTACACCAGTCGTTTAATTTTTCGCATCGCTTGCTTTTTGTGATTCATCAAAGAATGAGTATAAATATTTAAAGTCGTCGTGATATCGGAATGACCAAGTATTTCCGATAATGTTTTTATATCCATTTTATTTTCCAGCGCGCGTGTCGCGAATGTGTGACGAAGACTATGAAATGATAATCTACGGATATGAATTCTTTTTAATATCATCCCTAGTCGCCAGACGACAACCTTATCCGTTAATTCTTCCCCGTTATTTCTCGTGATAACATATTTAGAAATCTTTTCTCTTTTTAACTGTTTTAGTTTTTCTTTTAAAAAATTGGGTAGAGGTATCTCTCTTACCGATTTATCAGTTTTAGGGGTGTCGGTCACATAATACCATCTCCCGTTATTGTCGGTGGTTTTATATTTGGTCTTATTTATCGTCATAATGCCAGTTTTTAAATTGATGTCATTCCAAGTTAACGCCATTACCTCCCCAAGACGTAAGCCGGTATATAAAACGAAGATATAGACGAAATATTCTTGGTTATCTAGCTTATCGATATAGTTTTCTAATCGGATTTGTTCTTCTCTAGTGAACACTCTGAGGTTGTCATTTTTCTTTTCGGGGATGCGTTTGATTTTTCGCGTTGGGTTATAAGAAAGTATTTCATAATCTTCCGCGTAGGCGAATGCTTGACGAAAGATACCGATAAAAGTATTGATAGAAGAAGCAGATAAAGGACGAGAAGTTCTTCCGACACTTATCCTTTCCCGTAGCTCGTTTACCCAGTGCTGGATATCTCTTGGCGTGATAGTGGAGATATCAAATCCTCCGTAATAGGGGTAAACATAGTTTTTAAGTATGCTTTGATAACGCAGCATCGTTCTCTTTTTAATCTCTAAAGCATGGTTTTCATATAACCATTCATCGATCAGTGTTTGTAAATTCATAAAAAATCTCCTTTTGGTATCAATATACAAAAATCTTTAAACTAAATTATATGTATAAAACTCATAATTGAAATATGATAATAAACTTTTAATATAATTAAGGAAATATGAAAATATATAAAAAAATATTGTTAACAGTTGCTAATATGTAAAAATCTTATATAAATTTTAATAATATGACATTATATAGTTGCAGCGAAAAGAAGAATACAATCATGAACGAATTACTTCTCAGCAGATATTATCACGAATTAGCCCTTTTTGAATGCGGCGATGAAGAATGCGTGAAGAGCAAGGCTATTGTTCTATCCAAAAAAAATTACCATTTATTTCATTATGTCGTCTCTGGTAAAGGGATTTTGATTTTAAATAAAAAAGAGTATCACCTTAGTAAAGGCGACATCTTTTTCATTCCTCGTCAAACAGATGCGATTTATTTCCCGGATAAAGAAGATCCTTGGCATTATCGCTGGGTTGGATTTGATGGGGAAAAGGTTGATGCTTATCTTTCCGCGCTTGATATTGGCTTAACTAGCCCAATCATCAATGATGAACGCAAGAAATATTTAAAATATTTCAATGAAATCGTCTCTAACTATGGTGAAAGAGGATTTCTTGATATCCAATCCCAAGGTTTGATGTATCAATTATTTGGAGAAATGCTTTTAGGAAAAGAAGACTTATCAGCAATCTCTTCTGCAAGAGCGACAGTGGAACAAGCCAAGATGTTCATCAACAATAATTATCAATTCGAGATCACAATTAAGGATATCGCTCGCAACGCGAAAAGCGCGCCTAACTATTTATCGACAATCTTTCATAGAGAAGAAGGGATGTCGACAAAAAAATATCTCACAAAAGTGAGAATGGAAAACGCAAAAGAACTGCTCTTAACTGGTCATTTTAAGATCAAGGAAGTCGCAGAAAGAGTGGGGTATGACAACCAACTCCATTTCTCCGCACAGTTCAAAGCTTACTTTGGTAAATCCCCTTTAGCATATGTTAAAGAGGTTTCAATACAAGACAAATAATAGGAGGAATATGTATGGAAGATAACAAACTCGTGTTAACGCTCATACACCGTATTGAACTCTCCCCAGAATACGCGGAGAAAACAACGGGAAAGAAAGTCGGTTCAATGAATGAAGAATCACTCGACATTTTCCGTTTCCAACAAGATGCAGCCCATAAATATGGACTCAAATGTACAATTCAAATCACTTATGCATCCTTATTTAATAAGGCAGCGATTGATGAAGCGATTCGTTACCGCAAGGAATACGGCGATGAAATCGGCTTAACTCTTCTCGGCTTACCATGCCCAGAATTCAAAGCAAAATATAAGACAGAAGATTTCTGCTTATGGATGTTCTCTGATGATAAGAAGAAAGAGATCATCGATGATGTCTTTGGCAAATTCTATGAATGCTTCGGTTATTACCCAGTTTCGACATCATGCTATTTCTTAGATGCTTTCTCAATCAATTACATCAAAGAAAAATATCCATCCGTGAAATGTGCCGTCGCGGCCTGTTGGGAAGAAGGTCCAAAAGCCTACCATACATGCAATAACTCCTGGTATACATTCCTCGATGGTGGTCCATGGAACCCATGGATTCCTTCCAAGGTGAACTCTCATATTCCAGCTTCTTCTAGGGAAGATGATTGTGGGCTCGTCGCGATTCCTCACCTCTCTCGTGACTTAATCGCTTGTTTCGATGGCAATGGTTCTAACTTTGGTACCCACCCTCAAAACGTTTTAAGGGGTATGATTTATTATAAAGATGGTGACAAGATTGAATACCCATATTTATATAACCTCATCGACCAATATCATCATTTAGGTAAATACAATAACGGCTTTGCTTATAACATGATGTATGTTGGACCAGGCTGGCTCAACCAACTCGGTAGATGGGAATGTAACTATGAATTATTAGCCCAATCATATTTAGACGGCATGAAATATTACGGCAAGCTCAAGCAAGAAGGTAAGTTATTAGACTTAACTATGGGCGAATTCGCGGATTACTATCGCGGCTGCCATAAGGATTATATGGACAGTGAAAATGCTTTATGGAAAGACATTTTATACGGTTCAAACAAACAATACTTCTGGTATTATGACCCATTCATGAGAACTTGCTTAGATTTCAACCAAGGTGGAGCGATGATCGATTTACGTAACTATGCAGCGAGATTAGATCAAAAAGTTGGTATCGGCACGAATAATGTCTACGATGCTTCTTATCCATATTTAATTCAAGCTAACTATCGTGCAGGTTATTTCACCCACTACGCCGGTGCGGGTACTGTGAAATCTTGTAAGATTAATTATCACGGACAATCCACTGATTTATGCTTATGCCGTACACTCGCCAAATTCGATAAGAAAGATAACGGCGATGTCGTCATCACTGCTAACCCAGTGACTGTCGTCCTCGATGATACGGAAATCAAAGTGCAATCCATCTTCACTTTCCAAAAGGGTAAAGGTGTATTAGAAGTTGAAAGAAAATTATTAAATGATGTTGAAGGTGTCGAGTTCGTCGAATATATCACTGCCGGATTCGGTGTCAATGAATATCAACCTGATTTAGTCGGTGCGACACTCAGTGTCGATGACCAACAATTAGAATATGCTTATCAAGGCAGAAAACTCGCCGGTAAAGGTGTGGCAGTGGCTAACTGTCCACAAGTCTCTTCTCGTTTAGAGATGAGAGTGGAGAAAGGCACAGTAGAAGCGGAAGAAGGTATCGCCTTCGCCCCAATCTATCACTTACGTGCGAGAAATGTAGGAGGAATCAAATCATGGCTCAAGCTAGCAAAGGCAAACTAAACTTTAGATGCCCATCATGTTTCATGCGTGATATCGACATGGACATGTTCTACGACGAAGAAAAGAAAGAATATTACTGTCTCCGCTGCTCATATCATGCGAGCGAAGAAGAAGTCTTAGCCCATAATGAAATGGCGAAATATCGTTATCGCTTTATGAAGAAGAGAGTGACTTCCTTTGGAGAAGATAACGAACCACTCACAGTGGTCGATCACAAAGCAGGAGAACAATAATGCGACTCGGTGTTGATACATCAACAATCATTGAAGAAGAAGCCGCTGGTGCGAAATATTACGACCACGGTAAAGAAGTTGACCCATATGCCTTATTCCCTAAAAACGGTGTCGATCTTATGCGTATTCGCATTTGGAATGACCCATATGATGAAAACGGCAAACCATATTTAGGTGGGACTAACGATTTAGCGCAAGCGATTAAAATCATTAGAAGAACTAAACAATATGGATACACATATTGCATCAACTTCCATTATTCCGATTTCTGGGTTGATCCAATGAAACAAACGCTTCCAAAAGCCTGGAAGAACTACGGGATTGAAGAACTCTGCGATGCGGTTTATAAATATACGAAATCTTCATTAGAAGAAATTAAGAAAGAAGATGTTAAAGTCGATTACATTCAAATCGGCAACGAAATCACTAACGGAATGCTTTGGCCGTTAGGGGGACTCATCGATCAAGGATGGGGCAAACCACGTTGTAACTACGATAATTTCATCGCTTTATTAAATTCTGGTATATCCGCTGCTAGAGAAATCTATCCAGAAGCGAGAATTATGATTCACTTAGAAAGTCCACATAACCAAGGGACATTTGATGAAATCATGACCAAATTAAGCGAATATAACGTCGACTTCGATTTACTCGGTACATCTTATTATCCATACTGGCATGGTTCAATGGATCAGTTATTTAAAACCTTATCTATGATAAAGAATAAATATCATAAACCAGTGATGATCAGCGAACTCGGTTATGGATTCACATTTGAAGACTACATCTTAAATAACAATGGCTTCAATCAAATGAAAGTCAACGAAGACACGATTTCTGGCGAACTTCCTTATCCAGTATCAATTGAAGGACAAGCGGCGTTCATCGAAGAATTCGTGAAAAGATGCCAAGAAAACGATGTCGAAGGCATCATGTACTGGGAACCATTATGGATTCCAGGAGATGGCATCTGCTGGGCCAGTGAAGAAGGGCAGAAATACATTCATGAAGAAGGTAAATCCACACGTAATGAATGGGCAAATCAATGCTTCTTCGATTATTCTGGCAATATGCTTCCAGCATTTAACAAATATAAAATCTAAAACGATATGGATTTTATGGGGGAGGGGTGCAAACCTCTCCTTTTCCTTATATATAAATAACTCATTTTTTTAGTAGGGTTATTGAATTATAAAATAGCATTATTTATAATAAATGAAAGATTTCATGAAGGAGATTATATTATGAAAAACACAAAGAAGTTTTTATTAGGTGTTTTCGCTATGTCTGCTTTGATGCTCGGTGCTTGTAGTGGAAATAATAAACCAGCTCCATCTTCAAGCGTTGAACCAACACCAGCGGCAAGTTCTAGCCAAGCCACCTCTAGTGAACCAGAAGCGAGTACTTCTGTTGAACCAGAATCATCCAGTGTGGACCCTGAATCCAGTTCTTCTGAAACAGAACCATCCAGCTCTCAGGAAGTGGTTACTGAACAAACAGTTACCATTAACGAAGCTCCAGCTGCCGGACTCAAAGTTGTTGTTTGGGGTTGGGAAGGTGCACCAAGCTGGACTAATCACGAAGCTGTTGCTACAGTTAGCGGCACATCTTTAACATTCGATTTTGGAGATGTTGATATCGTCGGTGCTCTTGTTGTCGAACTTAACAATGGATATACAACTCTTAAAGATGACCAAGGCGAATGGAATAATGATGCTGTTTCAAGAAAATCAAACGATTTCGTTCCAGGCACTGATACTACAGTCGATTGGAAAGTTATCACAACTGAAGAAGTAGATTTCTCTATTGATGATTCTGCTTCCGCATTCAGCTCTAGAACTATTTTCGTTCAAAGCTGGGATGCCAGCGGCTCAAACACTGGCTATGTTGCAAACGGCAAAGTTGAAATCCTTAAAAATGCTACTGGATTCTTAGTTGCTGTTTTAAATGAAGGTGAAACTGAACCAAATGCAACTTGGAACAACTTACAAAAAACAAAAGACTATACTGATGTTCCAGAAACAAGCATCACCCTTTACTTATCTGGTAGTACTTTAATGGCAGGTATTGATGGTGATGATCCAACTACTGCGGAAGTCACTTATCATCTCGTCGGTAAAATCGGTGGCGTAGAAAAATGGGCATTCGCTAATGGTGTTGCTCTTATCGCAAACACAGCCTCAGAAGGCGAATATATGCTTGAAGAGGCTATCACTCTAAGTGCTGGTGATGAACTCAAGGTTACTGACAGCAATGGTGGTTGGTATCCAGCAACTGGCGGTAACTGGGCAATTACTGCAGCAGGCGATTATCAAGTATACTTTAGACCAGCTGGTCACACTGCAGACGGTTGGAATGGTTATTTCACTGTTGTTAGCGCTGCCTAATCAGCTGTTAATTACTATATAAAAATCTAAGGCCATTCTTCGTGAATGGTCTTTTTTATAGAACTATGAACAATAATTTATTAAAATATCTTATAGATATTGAGGTTGCTATTTATGAACATTAAGAAGCTTAGCTTATTAGTTGCTGTTTTGGCGTTATCTTCCTGTGGAGCGAATAATCCTTCTTCTAGTGATACTTCTAAAGTAGAAGTTAGTTCTAGCGAAGTCGTTTCTTCTAGCAAAGAGGAAGTTAGTTCTAGCGAAGTCGTTTCTTCTAGCAAAGAGGAAGTTAGTTCTAGCGAAGTTATCTCTTCTAGCCAAGAACAAGAAACGATGAAACATGATAACGTTACTACAAGCATTTATCCTTTAAAAAAGGATGATAAAACTTTGGTCAATGGTCGAGTTGAAATAAAACCAGTCTTCAACGGTGAAGCTCAAAAATTCACAGCCTCTTTCGAAGGTAGTAATATTCGTATCGATGAAATCGGCGGGAAGAAATATATCACTGCGTTAAAAGCGGGCACGACGACAAAAGTGACCTTGAATTCCACAGGTGGATTATCATGTACTTTTGACGTGAAAGTCTCTTCCTCAAATTATAAAGCAACAGGTGCGAGAGACGCTAAATTTGCTTCTAGTGAGGGTTGGTTTACTTCTACGAAAGTAAATGAAATCTCCAACATGGGAAAAGACTTCATGAATGGCTTTGATATCTCAACTTGCAAAGCGCTTTATCAAAACGGAACAAAGTTTTTTAACAAATCAAACGTTGAACAATCCTTATTCTATATATTAAAAGATAATGGTGTTAACTGGATTAGACTTAAATTATGGGTTGATCCATATACCGCAGAGGGAGTTTCTTATGGTGGTGGTGAATCCGATTTACCAAACACTTTATGGATGGCTTATGAAGCGAAAAAAGCGGGATTAAATCTATTATTAGATTTCCATTATTCTGATTACTGGACTCATCCTGGCCAACAAATTCTTCCAAAGAGTTGGAATAGTTGTAGTAGCAAAGAAGCTTTGTGTGCTAAGATTAAGTCTTATACAACTGAAACATTAACAACATTTAAGAATAGTGGTTGTTTACCAGATATGGTGCAACTTGGTAACGAAATATCTTCTGGTATTTACCTACAAAAATTCACAGGTAGCAGTGATACCTTAGATAACTATGGCCAACCAACTTATTTAACTGGTAAAACTAATTATTCTTACGGCACGAAAGATGCTTCTCAATATGTCGACTATATCAAAGCTGCCAGTGAAGGTGTTAATGCCGTCAGCAGCTCTATTAAGAAAGTGATTCACTGGGCTAAGGGCAGTCAGATAAGCGCTTCGATTATTAATAATTTCTTCAATAATATGCCAAGCTCTTATTATGATTATGCAGCGATTTCTTTCTATCCATATTACTGTTTTGATTCGATGAATGCCGCTAAGACAATCATCAATGGGTTAAACTTATCTAAGCCATGGTTCGTTGCTGAAACAGCATATCCATTCTCTGGTAGTTCATATGTATATGAAAACAGCAAAGATGTCACTAATTTCACAGTCTCAGATTGGACAACTTCTGGTATTACTAATATCAAATCTGAATATGCATTTACTCCTGCCGGACAAGCGAAATTAATTCACGATTTAACTTCCGCGGTAGTGGACAAAGGTGGTAAAGGAATCTTCTACTGGGAAGCAGCGTGGGTTCCAAATCTCAATGTTGGTTGGGCTGGTAAAGGCTCTCTTAACACATACGGCAATCAAACCTTCTTCTCTTATGACGGTAAGGCAACTGCAAATCTCGATTTGTTTCAACAAATGTCTCCACATATCTAGCAATAATGTGGTATAATTATAAGGCTAAAGGTGGAGAATCAGTGCGCGACCACGACGCACCGAAAGGTGGGTACGGTGATCCGGGATGTTAACTGCCCCGGTTAGCGAATCGAAAGATTGGAAATGCTTCGGACGCGGGGCATTTTTTCTTTTCTATATAAAATTATTAAAATTTTAAGGGTTTTCCTTGTTTTTAATATAATTATTCAATTATACTATCTTTGTTATACAAGGGGGCTTTATTATGGCTGAAATTAAGAAGACAATGCTTTCTGTTGATGGTAACACAGCAGCAGCAATTGAATCTTACAATTTTATTGAAGTGGCTGGTATTTACCCAATCACTCCATCTTCCCCAATGGCAGAACAAATCGATATTGATGCCTCAAAGGGAAAAAAGAACTACTTTGGTAGTGTAGTCAAAGTTAGTGAAATGCAATCTGAAGCGGGTGCTTCTGGTGCGGTTCACGGTGTTGCTCAAGCAGGTGCTTTAGCGGCGACATATACTGCTAGCCAAGGTTTGTTATTAATGATTCCAAACATCTATAAATGGTGTGGTGAATTACTTCCAATCGTCTTGCACGTCTCTGCACGTAGCTTAGCGACTCGTAGCTTATCTATCTTTGGTGACCACCAAGATATTTACGCGATTAGACAAACTGGTATCACCATGTTATGTTCACATTCCGTTCAAGAAATTGCTGACTTAACTCCAATGGCGCACTTACTCGCTCTTGATGCGGAAACTCCAGTCTGTCACTTCTTCGATGGATTCAGAACTTCTCATGAAATTCAAAATGTCGAATTCGTCGATGATGAAGAATGGAAGAAGATCCTCCCATGGGATAAAGTTAAAAAATTCAAAGAAAGAGCACTCAACCCACATACTCACCCAGTGACTCGTGGTGGTGCAGAAAACGATGATATCTATTTCCAAGGTAGAGAAGCACAAAATGCTCATTATGCTAAGGTCTTAGATGTCGCCGAAAAATACTTCAAAGAAGTTTCACGTTTAACAGGCAGAGAATATGCCCCATTCACATATTATGGTGCCCCTGATGCTGAAAGAGTGATCGTGGCGATGGGTTCTGTCACTGAAACTGCCAAAGAAGTTATCGATGAACTCAAAGGCGAAAAGATTGGTTTAGTGAAAGTTCACTTATATAGACCATTCTCTGCAAAGCACTTATTAGCGGTTTTACCAAAGAGCGTGAAGAAGATTGCCGTCTTAGATAGAACTAAAGAAATGGGCGCTCCAGGCGAACCATTATACTTAGATGTCGCTTCCGTTATCAAAGAAGCGGGCTTAGATATTGAAGTTATCGGTGGTAGATATGGTTTATCTTCTAAAGATACTCAACCAAAAGATGTCAAAGCAGTCTTTGATTTCTTAAAAGGCAAGACTTGGCAAGGCTTCACTGTTGGTATCAATGATGATGTCACTCATTTATCAATTCCAGTGGACAATGATTTCCATGTTCACGCTGACTACACATCCTGCTTATTCTATGGTTTAGGTTCCGATGGTACTGTCTCTGCGAACAAATCATCCATTAAGATTATCGGTGATGCTACTGGTCAATATGCTCAAGCATATTTCGCCTATGACTCCCGTAAAGCTGGTGGTTTAACTAGATCTCACTTAAGATTTGGTAAAACTCCAATCAGATCAACATATTATGTCCAAAACGCTGACTTCGTGTCCTGCTCCTTGGATTCCTATTTATATAAATATGATATGATCCGTAACTTAAAGGTTGGCGGTACATTCTTACTCAACACAGATATGAGCGATGAAGAATTAGAGAAGAATATGCCAAATAGAGTTAAATATCAATTAGCGACTAAAGGTGCGAAATTCTTCGTTATCGACGCCAACAAATTAGCGGCTTCCTTAGGTATGGGTAGACATACAAATACTACTCTCCAAGCCTCATTCTTCTATTTAAATCAACAAATCATGCCATACGCTGATGCACAAAAATGGATGAAGAAGTTCGCTGAAAAATCCTATGCCAAAAAAGGACAAGATGTCGTTGAGATGAACTGGAAAGCCATCGACGCTGGTGCGGAAGGCTTAAGAGAAGTCAAAGTTAAAGAAGAATGGAAGAATCTCTCTCCAAACTTCGAACACAAATTAACTGGTGATGATTACTTCGATAGCTATGTTGCTATTATGGGTAACGGTATGGGTGATGATTTACCAGTTAGCAAATTCACTGAATTCGAATTACTCGATGGCACAATGCAAAACGATATCACTTTCAAAGAAAAGAGAAATATCGCGGACAAAGTCCCATTATGGCATAAAGAAAATTGTATTCAATGTAACCAATGTGCCTTCGTCTGTCCACACGCGACTTTAAGACCATTCTTACTTAACGATGAAGAATTAGCCAACGCTCCTGAACTCGTTAAAGAAGGTGTTGTTAACGCGGTTGGACCAACTGTTGCGGGCTTAAAATATCGCTTACAAGTCTCTCCAATGAACTGTGTTGGTTGTGGCTTATGTGTCAGCGAATGTATGGCTAATAAGAATCCAAAGAACGTTGCCGAAGGTAAAAAGGCCCTCGAAATGGTGGAAGCGAGATCTCAAGCTGCCCAAGAAGAAGCGGCCAACTACTTATTCAAACAAGTCTCTTATAAGAGTGATAAATTCAGCACAGATACTGTTAAGGGTGTCGGCTTCTTAATGCCTTACATGGAAGTCTCCGGTGCTTGTGCGGGCTGTGGTGAAACTCCATATTACCGTTTAGTTTCTCAATTATTCGGAAAAGATATGCTCGTTGCTAACGCGACTGGTTGTAGCTCCATCTATTCTGGTTCTACTCCACTCACTCCATTCTGCACTGATAAAAACGGTGAAGGTGTGGCATGGGCTAACTCCTTATTCGAAGATAACGCTGAATTCGGTTATGGTATGAGAGTGGCAACTGACCACAAACTCAAGAGAATCGTTGAAATTCTCTCCGAAGCCAAAGTGAGAGGTGTTGAAGAAGAATTATCATCCTGCATCGATGAATACTTCGCCAACATCAAAAATAGAAACGCAGTTACTCCAATAGTTGAGAAACTCGTGAAGCTCGTTGAAGCTAGCAAAGATGAAGGTGTTAAAGAAGTCTTAGATTACAAGGCTGACTTAAGAGATAAATCCGTTTGGATCGTCGGTGGTGACGGTTGGGGCTATGATATCGGTTACGGTGGATTAGACCACGTTATCGCAAACGAAGAAGACGTCAATATCTTACTCTTAGATACTGAAGTTTATTCCAATACTGGTGGGCAATCCTCCAAATCTTCTCAAACTGGTTCTATCGCGAAGTTCACTGCTTCCGGTAAGAAGACAGCGAAGAAGAACTTAGCCTTAATCGCGATGAGCTATGGCAATGTCTATGTTGCTCAAATCGCTTTAGGTGCGAACCCAATGAAGGCCATCAAAGCCTTAAAAGAAGCCGAATCCTATGATGGACCAAGCTTAATCATCTGTTACGCTCCATGCGCGAACCACGGTATCAAAGGTGGTCTTGCCAACTCTATGAAACAAGAAAAACTCGCTGTTGAATGCGGATACTTCCCAATCTTCAGATACGACCCACGTCTTGCTAAAGAAGGCAAACCATGCTTACAAATCGATGGACCAGTCGATCCAGATTATTCTAAATTCCGCGACTTCGTGATGACTGAGACTAGATTCTCTCAATTACCACGTGTCAACCCAGCTGAAGCTGAAGAATTATTGACTAAATCTGAAAACTACGCGAAAGATCGTTGGAACAGAATTAAAAAATACGGTTTATAATCGATAACCAAATATACAAGATAAGGAGGTCAAAACTATGACCAAACGTAAACCAGTCCTCGTACTATTCATCATCACTGCGATTGTTCTCATCGCTGGTGCAGTGCTCTTTGCCATTCCAACATTATTTGTTAAAGGCACGGAACTTGAAGTGACATTCGTCGACTTGAATAGTGGAATCATCAACGCCTTAACTGGTAAAAACATGGTGACAAATATCGTCTCCGTTGCTGTGAGTGCGGTATTATTCATCATTATTCCACTCATCGTTCACATCAAAAGAAAGCAACATTCTGTAACTGTCTTATTATTAATCGGTTCCTTAGTGATGCTTTATGTCGAACTTCTCACATTATCCTATACAGAGATTAAAGCACCTTTGATTGAGAAAATTACTCAAGATCAAGCAGCGTTTCAACAACTGCTTAGCCAAGGACTTCTCTTCGTAATTGGTGTTGGTTTGATCGCTTTATCCGGTATTTTAGAATTAGTTACTTTCATCGTCGATATGGTGATTAGAGTGAAAAGAGAACCAGAGGTCGTCCCAACTGCTCAAGAAATGAGAGAAGAAAAAGTTGAGGAAGAACCAGTTCAAGAAGAAGCTAAAGAAGAACCTGCGCAAGTAGTTGCTGCTCCAGTTAATGAACCTCAACAAGAAGAAGCCGCTCCAAAAGAGCAGGAAGAAGAAGTTGAAGTGGAAGCTGAACCTGAAGAAGAAGTAGTGGAAGAAGCCGCTCCAGCAGAAGAAGAGCAAGAGAAAGAAGAAAAACCCGCTCCTAAGAAAGCTCCAGCCAAGAAAGAAGCTAAGAAAGCTCCGGCTAAAAAAGAAGAAGCGAAAAAGTCAACTAGAGAAACAACAACTATCAAGAAACCAGCTTCTAGAGAAACTACAACTATCAAGAAACCTTCTAGAGAAACTCAAACAGTTAAGAAAGCTGAGATTCTCACTAACGAAGAGGGTAAACAATTCGTCAAAGCTTACCACGTCTCTCAAAGAAAAGAGCTCAATAAGTGGCAAGTTAAAGGCGCTGGTAGTGAAAAAGCCATCAAATTATTCGACACTCAAAAAGAAGCCATTGAATACGCGAACCAATTATCCGCGAACAATGGAGCAGCCGTCAGAGTTCACTCTCGTGCTGGTAAAATGAGAAAAGCTTAATTCTATACTAAAAACAACATTTGGGGCCAACAAAATGGCCCTTTTTGTTACTTCCTTGTTTATTTTATTTATTTTATAAATAGGAGAAGAAGGAACTCATATATGAAAAAAACTAGATTTCTCTTGATAAGTCTTTCTCTTTAAGTATATAATTCATTCAGTAGGTTAGATATGAACAAAGAACAAAGACAAATTGAAGTGCTCTCATCATCCTTATTAGAAGAATATCGCATCGAACAAGTGATCGAATCTTTACCAAGAGGATATATCTCCGTCAAGCAAATCGCTGGCCATACTTACTATTATCGTCAGTGGAGAGAAGGAGATAAGATCATTTCCAATTATGTTCCAGAAGCATTCTTAAAAGGTGTTAAACAAAAGATCGTTATCCGTAAGGAAAACGAACAACTCCTCAAAATCACCAAAAAAGATATCGCGAAATCTACTAAAGCAGTCCTCAAAGCCGGATTATTAAGCGAAGAACAAATCTCTGCCTTAAAAGAAGGCGTCAAGAACGATGATGTGAAACCAGAAGAAAGAGAAGCCTTTATCGAAAAAGCCTTCCCAAATCCATCAGCATCTACAAAAAAAGCAATGGGATATTATGTTGAAGGTGTTGCTTCATATAATGATGTCCTCTTAGCAAGCTGGGGACTATAATCCTTAATTAATAATATATAGACCTCGTAAAAACGAGGTTTTTTATTGCTTGATAAACATGCTAATTGAAATAACGAATTATTTCAAATATAGTAATGATAAGGAGAACAAAAACATGAAATATAAATGCAAGATTTGTGGTGCAGTCTTTGAAGTGGCCGAAGGCGAAGAACCAGTATGCCCATTATGTGGAGTTGGTATCGATCAATTAGAACCAATTATTGAAGGTAATGCAAACGGCAATTTAAAAGGCAGCCAAACAGAAAAGAATTTACAAGCAGCTTTCGCTGGAGAATCACAAGCGAGAAATAAATATACTTATTTCGCAGAAGTGGCCTCTAGAGAAGGATATGAACAAATCGCTGAATTATTTATCAAGACAGCGAACAATGAACGTGAGCACGCGAAATTATGGGCAAACGAATTAGGTTTAGTCCAAGACACACCTGCTAACTTACTCGCCGCGGCAGAAGGTGAAAACCATGAATGGACAGATATGTATGAAGGCTTTGCCGTCACTGCTGAAAAAGAAGGTTTCCCAGAACTCGCGAAGAAATTTAGAGCAGTTGCTAAAATTGAAAAGAGGCACGAAGAAAGATATAGAGCGTTATTAAAGAACGTCGAGACAAATGAAGTCTTTAAAAAAAGTTCAGTCAAAGTGTGGGAATGCCGTAACTGTGGTCATATCGTCGTTGGCTTAAATGCCCCTGAAAGATGTGAAGTTTGCGGTTATTCAAAATCATTCTTTGAAGTCAGCGCAGAAAACTTCTAGTTAATAAAAAAACCCGCGTTTTAACAAAAATATGCGGGTTTTATTGTGCTTTTTTATTTTATTAAAGATAGTAACGATTCATTTGTTAAGAGGTTATTAATTTCTTCAAAGGTCGTTATTTTCTTTTCTTTAGTAGCGTAATATAACATAGAAACTATCGCATCATCGTCGTTAGTTATATTGATATATTCTTTTTCTTTATATCCTTTTAATTGCTCTTCAATAAGAGTGATCATATATCTTCTAAGCAATGCGATTAACGATTCTTCAAGCCAATAATAAGACTTCTTCTTTTCTAGTTTTTTAAGCTTGATATATAAGTTTAAGCCGTCGTTTGGATTATGCCATAAATCATAATAGATGAAATCATATTGGTTCATATCTACTTTATTTAGATAATCTAAAGCATCGCTTTTAATGATTTCAATTTTCTCTTTATGTGGGAAATAGGGGAGGATATTCTTTTTAAAGATATCGATAATCTTTTCTTCTCTTTCGATGATAGTTACTTTCTTTACTTCTTTTTTATTAGAAGCCATAAAAGCAAAATATCCTAGACCAAGACCAAAGGTGATGACATTTCCTGTTGCCTTATCAACATATGGCTGCATCGTATTAATCTCATTAGGAGTGATGCACATCCATATACCTTCTTTATCGATAAGGGCTAAATAAGGATATTCTTTTTTAAACAACCCTAATGAAGATATTTCTCGATAATTGTCTTCTATTTTGATTTCATCAAGGGGGAAGAAAGTAAATGGTTCGTATTTTAAAGTGGTGAGCTTCACATCGTGATTATGGTCTTCAAATGGTTTGATAGTTTGATAGTATGGGTTAGAAAGATATTTGTTAATATCCTCAAGATTAAATGAATGTTCTAAATACGGTCTCACCATTTTGATATCATCAACATCAATGAGATTTAAAACACTCTGAAAAAGAAAAGTATTAGTGATATCCTTTTCATTCTCTTTTAAGTAATCAGAAAGATATTCATCGTTATATAAACAAAGGCTATTAAATAAAGAAGCGATTTCAATATTGTATGATTTTTGCTTCTCAACATTAATAAACTTTTGACGATCAGAGACGCTTAACTTGATTTCCATCAAATAAATATTACCATATGAAGAGGAGAAAGTGATAAACTCTTATATCATAGATATATGAAAAAATTAAAAGCGTACTGTGCCTATTGCCCAAAGGATGTTGGAGAAAAAGAGAGAATCTTTGAATACAACAAAGATACGACTTTTTTGGTTTGCCCTAACTGTGGTAAACAACTTAACCCTATTGAAGCACATCACGCCTATCTTTCATTCTTAAGAAAGCAAGTTCATAAAGCTGATAATTACCTCGACTTTTATGGGCAATATTTAAAAGCATATCAACAGTATGCCTATGTCATCTCTATTGAAAATGAATCAGTGGAGGCGAGATTAGGAAGAATTCTTTCCTTGTCTTATTTATCAACTTTAAGGAAAGCATATTTCATCGACTGTCTGACGTTGTTTAATACGGAAAAAGAGTCATATACATATACCCAACAAGATTTATTAACGTTTCTATATTTTGCAAAAAATATGAATTATATGGCTAAATTATATGCGTCTCAAATTAAAAAAAGATTAACAACATATCGATATTTCTATGATGTTGAATGTATCAAATTATATTTTCAAAGAATATTTGAACTAAAAAGACTACTCACTTGCATCTTAAATGAATTGACCGCACTAAAAGAAGAAATATCAAACCATGAAGTGCTCAATAAAGCTTATACAACATATAGCAATGGAATTGTTAAATTCGGTAGATTTTTAACTGCTGACGCGAATGCATTAGATGGCTCGGTATATAATTTTGATACCATAGACGAAAAAGGAAATGTCCTCATAAAATTGAAAAAGAAGTACCAACTTAACCATATGTTCAATTATCGTCATCTGCATCTATATTCAGAGAATAATCGTCATTTGATTAAGGATGATGTTTTCCATTTTTCAAATAGCTTACTAACATCATTAAGAGTGTGGACAGCAGTGGCTCTTATCACCCTTGTATTGTTCGTTTTAACAGGTATTGCTTCAGGTCCATCATTTGTTCTGCCATACGATTGGTTAAAATATGTGATGGCCGGTTCAAGCGTGCTATTTTTATTAGCAGCTTTGACATCACTGGTCGTTGTTTTGATTCTTAGAAGAAAGATTAAAAAGATTAAAAGAGGAACAGCTAGATAACTATTCGTTTTATCCTATTCTTTTTTAAATATACATATTTGCATATAACAGAAAAAATATAAAATAATTAACAAATATTGAAAAAAAGTATGTAAATACAAGTTATTTATAAATATATTTTTATTAGATTTAACAAGATAACATCATTAATGATAACCTACTAATATGTATTTTATATTACGCATTTATCTATGCATTTATCATGTGTTAGAATAAATAAGGGGGTAATAAAATGACTATTGAAGAAGATATAAAAAGAATATTAGATAATGATGAAGAAATCATTAAAACATATAGACCAAACAAAAAGAGATTTGTTTTTATTAATTTCTGCTTAACTTGTTTATTTTTCTTGATTCCTATCGGAGTTTTTATTTTTGGAGTTTTTGGCTTATCAGGAGTTGTGAGTTTTGTTAATGAAGCAGGAGAAAGGGAATTTGGTGGACCAATTGGTTTAATGGCTTTCGGTGGTTTCGGATTATTGATCCTTGCTGTTCACGGCATAAGCTTATTTGTACGTTACAAGAAAACATATTATATCGTTAGCAATAAACGCTTGATTATCAGAACTGGCTTTATCGGCGCGGATTATAAATCAATTCCACTTGAAACTGTTGGAGTTGTGGATGTTCGTGTTGATTTCCTTGATAAATTAGTAAAAAACGATACAGGGACGATTGTTTTTGGAAGCGCTTCTTCTCCTGTTGTTAATCGTGAAAATACAATTTTTGCATTTAGCCATATTGATAATCCATATCAGAGCTATAAAGAGGTCAAAGAAATCATTTCTAATAAACAAAATGAAAAAGTTTCTTGATTAGTTTAGATAGTATCATTAAAATAAGTTAGCAATATAAAACATAGGGAGGGGTTAAAATGAGAGAAAAAGTGATTTTGGTTTGCTCCGAATGTTTATCTCGAAACTACACGACATCGATAAATAAAGATGGCAAGAAGATAATTGAGGTGAACAAATATTGCAAGAAATGTGGAAAGATGACTCCACATAAGATTAGTAAATAAAATAGGGAGGTCTTTATGGGGTTAAAAAACTTTACAAAAGGTGTCGTTAAAGAAGGCAAACGCGTGAGATGGCCTAAGAGAGATGTCTTAATTCCATCAATCGTCGTCGTTGTTGTTATCGCCGTGTTCTTTGGTCTTATCTTATTCGCGGAAGACTGGGCTGGTAACTCTTTAATTCAAATTCTTAAAAACGCATTCAATAATGGAGGTGCACAATAATGCCTGATATCAAATTCACAGATTCTACTACAGATATTCGTGATGAAAATTCTAATCAAGCCCAATTAGGTGAAAAAGCTTGGTATGTGTGTAACGCATATGCGACACACGAAAAGAAAGTTGCGGACAACTTAAAAAGACGTGTTGAGTCCATGGGACTTCAAGACTTCATCTTCCGTATCATCGTTGCCGAACAAGATGTTCCAGTGATGAAGGATGGTGTTCCAACTGATAAAACTAGAAAGAAGAACTTATATCCAGGTTACATCTTCATTGAAATGATCATGACTGACTATGCTTGGTATGTCGTTAGAAACACTCCAGGTGTTACTGGCTTTATCGGATCTAGTGGTAAAGGCACTAAACCATTCCCAGTGCCAAGAGAACAAATCGAACCAGTCTTAAAGAGAATGGGCATGGTTGATGAATCCATGTATGACCGTTATAACGAAGGTGACTACATCAAAGTTATTCACGGCGCTCTTGAAGGTACTGAAGGTAGAATCGTTTCTATCAATAAAGAAACTGGCGAAGTTGAAGTTGAAACTAGCTTCTTCGGTAGAACGACTAAAGCCCAAGTCGACTTCTCTGAAATCGAAAAAATCTAATACTATTAGAACAAACAAAAATCCAAGCGTTGAACTTGGATTTTTTTGTTGTTTAAGAATTGACTATCTTTGTTTTCCGTTAATTGATTCACGGAAGGCTTTGACTTCTTTGTTTGTACCGACGACATAGATCATATCATCTGGAAGAATGGAGTCATTACCGCCTGGAACGAAGGATGAGTTCTTTCTTCTAATTAAGACGATGTTAACACCGTATAAGTTTTTGGAATTGATTTCTTTAAGTTGTTTTGGAACAAATCCTGGATTGACAACGATAGAAACAACAGAATATTTATCATCGAGTTTATAGAAGTCTTTATAGTCATCATTGCCAAGTCTATTAGCGAGGGCTTGACCAGCGGCTCTTTGAGGAGTGATAACTTCAGTCGCGCCTAATTTCTTCATAATTGGGATATAGGAATCATCATCGACACGAACGATGACGTGAGAAACACCGATATCTTTAAGTAAGACAGTGGTAAGAACACTGGCTTCTTGGTTACTACCAAAGGCGACAATCGCGTATTCAACATCTTTAATACCGAGTTCTCTTAACGCTTGTTCATCAGAGCTATCTGCGACATATGATGTTGGGAGAATATTAGAAACTTTTTTAATCGCTGATTCATCTTTATCAATCGCGACGACGTCCATTCCTAAATCGATCAATTCTTCGACGACGCTTCGTCCAAATTGACCAATACCGATAACTGCAAATGATTTTGCTTTTGCCATAATTTTTCCTCCTTAATTAACCAATTAAGATTTCTTCTTCAACGAAGCGGTAGTGGGTATCCGCTTCAACATTCATATTAGAGGAGAACACTTGGAACATAGTCATTGGACCAAGTCTTCCTAAAAACATTAACACACACATGGTAATTTTGCTACCTACACCTAATGTCGCAGTGAGTTCAGTAGTGAAGCCAGTCGTGGAGAATCCGGCGATGACTTCATATATAACGTGTTCACCTGTAGCAAGGCTATTACCATTTTCAAAGATTGATATTAACAAATATCCAAACATAACGATGAGGATAGAAGTAATGAAAACCGCCATCGATTTGACAATCATGTTTTGGGAATAATAACGTTTGAACGCCGCGACCTTCTTACCTCTCACATAACACCAAATGGTGAGGATAATGATGAAGATAGTCGTGGTTTTAATACCGCCAGCAGTACCTAATGGAGAACCGCCGATGAACATGATGACACAGACGATGATACGACCAGAAATAGTTAACTGATATGGGTCATAGTTCATAAATCCTGCCGTTCTAGAAGAAACAGTTTGGAATAACGCTTGGAATGGATTCATCGCCCAGTTATTTAGTACACCTTCGGTGAGGATTAATAAAGCCGTGCCGCTTACGATGATGACAGCAGTCATAATCAAACACATCTTGGTAAATGCTCTCCATTGGTTTGGTCTCTTTTTAAAGGAGAACACTTCAAAGATGACGAGATATGATATGCCGCCCATCACGATGAGGATAATCATATATGACTGAATGTAATAATAGGCCCATGTTGGGAGATTATCGATGATTGGGGAACCGCCACCTAAGATGAGACTAGTACCGCTTAGGATATCAAATCCCGCGTTATTGAATGCGGATATCGACATGAATAAGGATGTCCAAATCGCATGTGGAACATCTTGAACAGTGAGATAGGCTGGGATACCTAAACCCGCACCAATGAGCTCGATAAAGACAGTGACTAAGAATAATTTTTTGACAAATTTGCTGACCTCTGCAACAGTGTCAGAAGAAACGGCTGCAGAAATGAAGGCACGGTCTCTAAATGATAACCTTCTTCTGAACAAAGTAACGAAGAAAACGAAGACGGTGATAAAACCTAGACCACCGATTTGGATCATGACCGCCATCACGATTTGTCCGAATAATGATAACTCTGTACCAATACCGCCTACGTATGAATCAAAGCCGGTCACACAAGTAGCACTGGTAGCGATATATAGCGATTCGACATAATTACCCCATTGTCTAGAACGATGCGCAATTGGAAGACATAAAAGAAGCGAACCGACGAGGATCACCATGAGGAACGATAATATCACTAATAAGTATGGTGATATTCTTTGTTTTTTAACGACTTTGTGCTCCATGATTAATAGAAGTAATATATAACGTTTTTATTTAAAAGTCTAATGTGAGTAACAACTCATTTACATATAGTAAAACCACTCTAGATAAAATGTCAAGAATGTGGAGTGTGTATTTTTAACCTATTTTTGCTATTTTTGGTAGTGAAATTATGCTAAAAACATCGTAATTTCGATAAAAAAAGTAAATAATAAATTATTTAAAATAAAAAAAGAAATTTCTCCTTGCGTTCATATACGTATATTTGCTATATTTTTAAGGCATGCCGTCTCGTACCTGTATGTGTATGAAAGGTAATGCAGTGTGTGGGAGAGTGGTGATTCACTCATTAACCACAACACGGACTAACTAAAGAAAAGGAGGAAAGTCACGTGAGCAAAAAAATCGCTAAAGTAGTGAAAATGGAACTCCCTGGTGGTGAAGCTAAACCAGGACCAAAACTCGCTTCTGCCGGTGTTGTCATGCCAAAGTTCTGTACCGACTTCAACGCTAAGACAGCTGATAGAAAAGGTGAGATCGTTCCAGTCATCATCACTGCCTATGAAGACAAATCATTTGATTTCGTCATCAAAACTTCCCCAGTTGCCCCATTATTATTAAAGGCTGCTGGAATCCAAAAAGGATCCCCAAATAGTAAGACCACAATCGTCGGTCATATTACTAAGGACCAACTCCGCCAAATCGCGGAATACAAATTACCAGATCTCAACTGCAATGACGTTGAAGCAGCGATGAAGGTAATTGAAGGCTCTGCCCGCAACATGGGCATTGTCGTTGACTAAGGAGAACTAATATGAAACACGGAAAGAAATATCTCGAAGCGCTTAAATTAGTCGACCAAGAAAAACTCTATACTGTCGAAGAAGCAGTGGCATTAGTCAAAAAGACTTCTACTACTAAGTTCGATGCCAGTATTGATGTCAGCTTCAATCTTAACGTCGATCCAAAGCAAGCTGATCAACAAGTCAGAGGCACATTAGTGCTCCCAAATGGTAATGGTAAAACTAAAAAAGTGTTAGCCATCACTGACAAGGTTGAAGATGCTAAGTCTGCCGGTGCGGATTTCGTCGGTGGCAAAGAAATGCTTGAAAAAATCCAAAAAGATAACTGGTTTGAATTCGATGTTATCGTCGCCACTCCAAATATGATGGGTGAAATTGGTAAATTCGCTCGTTTACTTGGTCCAAAAGGCTTAATGCCAAACCCAAAGGCTGGCACTGTGAGCCCAGATATCGTGAAAGCGATCAATGAAATCAAAGCTGGTAAAGTCGAATACCGCGTTGACAAAGAAGGCAATATGCACGTCTCTGTCGCCAAAGTTTCATTCGACGAAAAGAAGGTAGTGGAAAACGTCAACGCCTTAACTGATGCAATCATCAAGGCTCGTCCTGCTTCCGTAAAAGGTACATACTTTAAAAATGCGGTCCTCACTACGACCATGGGCCCAAGCGTACCATTCACATTCAACGGTCGTTAATCAAACAAGACTCTAATATACCGAAGACAGTAACGGAGGTGGACTCTTAATAATGTTACCGAGGCTCTAGATATAATCTAATCCCCAAGTATATTGGACCCTTCAAACAAAAATTTAAGAAAAAGGAGGTTAGAGAACACATGAATCAAGAAGTTTTAAAAGCTAAGCAAGAAACAGTCTCTGAAATCGAAGAGAGAGCAAAAGCTAGCCAAACAATCTTTGTCGCGGAATATCGTGGCTTAACAGTCGCGCAAATCCAAGAATTACGTCGTGCTTTACGTAAGGAAAACGCTTCCATGTACGTCTACAAGAACTCTCTTGTGGAAAGAGCAGCTGACAATCTCGGCTATTCCGGATTAAAAGAATACTTGAGCGGACCTAACGCCATCTTCTTCTCTGAAGATGTCTCTGCAGGTGCCAAGATCGTTTCTAAATATGCGAAGAAATTCCCTGAAATCTTAAAGATCAAAGGTGGTGTCGTCGAAGGTAAAGTCGTCGATGCAACTGGTATCAAAGATGTTGCCAGCTTACCATCAAGAGAAGGTCTTTATGCGATGTTCTTATCGTGCTTACAAGCACCAGTCCGTCAATTTGCCTGCGTAGTTAAGGCAGTCGCGGATGCAAAATAATGCCAATTAGGAGGAAAAAATTATGGCAAAGTTAACTAAAGAAGAAATTATTGCTTCATTAAAAGAAATGACTGTTGTTGAATTAAACGAATTAGTCAAAGCAGTCGAAGATGAATTTGGCGTTACTGCCGCGGCCCCAGTCGCTGTTGCAGCCGCTGCCCCAGCTGAAGAAGAAGCTGCTGCTGGCCCAAGCGAAGTCAGCTTATTCATCAAATCCGTCGGTGCCACTAAGGTTGCCGTTATCAAAGCCGTTCAAGCGATCACTGGCTTAGGCTTAATGGATGCGAAGAAATTAGTCGATGGTGCTCCATGTGCCGTCAAAGAACACATCTCTCCAGTTGAAGCTGAAGAACACAAGAAAGCTCTCACTGAAGCTGGTGCTGAAGTCGAAATCAAGTAATTTATTATCCTTTTAAGTAATCTATGTCCCATTATTATGACCAAGAACCTCAAAGTGTTTCTAATGAACGACTCATTTCGTTCGAGGTTTGTGGGACTAAGGTAACCTTATATACCGATAATGGAGTATTTTCTAAAACTCGAGTGGATGAAGGCTCACTTCTCTTGCTTAAGAATGTGATACCCCTTCACCTCTCGGGTAGAATACTTGATTTAGGCGCTGGTTATGGCACTTTAGGTCTATCGATTGCCTTAACTAGTCCAGAAGCGAGAGTGGATCTCGCTGATGTTAATATGCGCGCCTTACGTTTATGTGAAAAGAACGCGAGGTTATTAAAGGTAGACCAACGAGTCACCTGCCTTCAAAGTGACATATATTCAAATATTGAAGGACCGTATGATTCAATTGTTGTCAATCCACCGATACGCGCTGGTAAGAAAGTGACTTATCAAATGTATGAGGGTGCGAAACAACACTTGTCTGATGGCGGCTCTCTCTATCTTGTTATAAGAAAAGCTCAAGGGGCAGAAAGTGCTTCCAAATATATCAAAGAACTATTTGGAAACATTGCTCTGCTCGATAGAAAAAAAGGCTATTTGATTTATCAAGCTAGAAAAGAGACTAACTAAAAAGAAAAGGAGCCAATCAATGTCAAGAAACATTCAAGATTTAAAAGTCCTCAATAACGGACGTCGTGACTATTCCAAGATTTCTGGAGAATTACCACTCCCAAATCTTGTGGAGATTCAAACTAGTTCTTATCAAGAATTCATCGATAAGGGCTTAGACGAAGTCTTCCGCGAATCGTTCCCTATTGATAACTATACAAACACATTATCCATCGAGTATGAAAGCGTCCGTTTAGGCGAACCAAAGCATACATTTATGGAATGCAAAGCCAAAGGCTTGACTTATGAAGTCCCTATTTATGTTACTCTTCGCTTAGTGCATAAAGAAACAGATGAAGTGCAAGAAAGCGAAGTCTATATGGGTAACTTCCCACTTATGACTTCCTCAGGAACATTCATCGTCAACGGGGCTGAAAGAGTCATCGTTAGCCAACTCGTCCGTTCCCCAGGCGCTTATATGTCTAAGGAAAATCACGCGGGCAAGTACATCTATGAAGCGGATTTAATCCCAGGTAGAGGTACTTGGTTACAATTTGAAAGCGATGCAAAGGATTTATTATCCGTCCGTATCGACCGTCAAAGAAAACTCCACGCGACTACATTCATTCGTGCCTTAGGAATTGAAACTAGTGAAGATATCAATGCCTTATTCGGTAGAAGTGAAGCTTTGAGCAACACTTTAAAGAAAGATGATGATTTAGGTATCAAATCTTCGAGAGATGCTTTAATCGACATCTTTAAAAAGATGAAATCTGGTGAACCAGTCACCGATGAAGGTATCTATAACTTCCTCTATCAAAAATTCTTCGATGGCAAGCGTTATGACCTCGGTAGAGCGGGTAGATTTAAGTTCAATAAGAAACTTGGTATCTATAACCGTTTACCAAACACCATCCTCGCGGAGAACTTAATCTCTAGCGAAGGTGAAGTGCGCTTCCCAAAAGATCACCTTTTAACAGTGGAAGATGTCGAAGCTCTTCGTAACGAAGAATTCTTCGAAAATGGTGCCCACTTAAAGGTTTTACCAGTCAATAGCAAACTCGATGACCACGGTAATGTCAATATCGTCAAAGTTTACGCCAACGATAAGAAAGAAAAGAAATCCGTCATCATCGGTTGCGATTTAAATAATACTTGCATCCACGCGACAATTACTGATGTCATTGCCATCTTCTCATATTTCTTAAATATCCAAGATGGTATCGGTACCACTGATGATATCGACCACTTAGGTAACCGTCGTATTAGATGCGTTGGCGAATTAATTCAAAACCAATTCCGCTTAGGTTTAGCGAAGATGGTGAAGACTGTGCAACAAAAGATGTCCATTTCCGATTTAGGAAATGTCAAACCAAAGACACTTATCAATCCACGTCCATTATCCGCTTCAATCCGTGAGTTCTTTGCGACTAGCCAACTCAGTCAGTTCATGGATCAAACTAACCCATTAGCCGAATTAACTAATAAGAGAAGATTATCAGCCTTAGGTCCTGGCGGCTTAACTCGTGATAGAGCTTCTACTGAAGTCCGTGACGTTCACGTTTCTCACTATGGACGTATTTGTCCAATTGAAACTCCTGAAGGTCAAAACATCGGTCTTATCAATAACTTAGCTTCTTACGCTAAGATCAACAAATTTGGATTTATTGAAACTCCATATAGAAGAGTGGATAAAGCCACTCACAGAGTCCTTAACAAGGCTGAAGACTCCGTTTATTTATCCGCGGATGAAGAATGGGATTATGTCATCGCTGAAGCGAATATTAATCTCGGCCCAGATGGTGAAATCTTAGATAGCCAAGTCGTCGCCCGTCATAAAGGTGAAAACGTCATGGCTTCTAGAGAAGATATCGACTATGTCGACGTCTCTCCAAAACAAATCGTCTCCATCGCCGCTGGTTGTATTCCATTCTTAGAAAACGATGATACGACTCGTGCTCTTATGGGTGCGAACATGCAGCGTCAAGCCTTACCACTTCTTAGACCAACAGCTCCACTCGTGGGTACTGGTCTAGAATACCAAATCGCTCACGACTCCGGTTTAGCGGTTGTCTCTAGCAGCGATGGTGTGGTTACTTATTCCGATAGCAAGATTATTGAAATTAAGGAAAAAGGCGTCGCGCAACCACACGTGTACGAACTTCAAAAATTCGAAAGAAGTAACCAAGGCACTTGCATCAACCAAGTCTCTATCGTCAAGGTTGGTGACCAAGTGAAGAAAGGTCAAATCATCGCGGATGGCCCAGCCATGCAAAATGGTGATCTCGCCTTAGGTCAAAACGTCACAATCGCCTTCATGACTTGGAACGGTTATAACTATGAAGATGCCGTCATCATGTCTGAAAGACTTGTGAAAGATGATGTTTATACATCCATCCATATTGAAAAATATGAATTAGAATGTCGTTCTATCACCAAACTTGGTGATGAAGAAATCACTGCTGAGATTCCTAATGTTTCATTAGAAGCCAAAGCTCACTTAGACGAAAATGGTATTGTTACTATCGGTTCTGAAGTGAAAGAAGGCGATATCTTAGTTGGTAAAGTCACTCCAAGAGGACAAACAGAAGCCACTCCAGAAGATAAACTCTTCATGGCCATCTTAGGTAAGAATCCAAAAGAAGGTAAAGATGCTTCCTTACGTGTCCCACACGGTGGCGCTGGTATCGTTTTAGACGTCAAAGTCATGGAACGTAACGGCAAAAACAATGAGAACGAATTAGCCCCAGGTGTCAACAAAGTTGTCACTGTCTATATCGTCCAAAAGAGAAAGATCTCCGAAGGTGATAAGATGTCTGGTCGTCACGGTAATAAGGGTGTTATCTCCCGTATCTTACCTGTTGAAGATATGCCGTTCTTACCAGATGGCACTCCAGTGGATATCATGCTCAACCCATTAGGCGTCCCTTCTCGTATGAATATCGGACAAATCTTAGAAGTCCATTTAGGTATGGCTCTTAAGAAACTTGGCTATAAAGTAGCCACCCCAGTTTTCGATGGTATCACCAATGAAGAAATCTTTGATTTGATGAAGAAAGCAGAGATGGATCCAGATGGTAAGACTGTCTTATACGATGGTCGTACTGGTGAGAAATTCGATGAAAGAATCACTGTCGGCGTCATGTATATGATTAAACTCGTCCACATGGTCGATGATAAATTACACGCTCGTGCGACTGGACCATACTCCCTCGTCACTCAACAACCTCTTGGTGGTAAAGCCCAAAATGGTGGTCAAAGATTCGGTGAAATGGAAGTCTGGGCTCTTGAAGCTTATGGTGCCGCCCACGTCCTTCAAGAAATCATCACGGTCAAATCCGATGACCGCGTTGGTAGAAGAAAGACTTATGAAGCGATCATCAAGGGTAATCAATTACCACGCCCTGGTATCCCAGAAGCCTTCAAGGTGTTAGTCAAAGAATTACAAGGCTTAGCCTTGAATGTCACTCTCTTCGATAACGATGGTCAAGCTATCGATATGGAAGCTCTCGCCAAAGAAATTCAAAAAGAAGAGAGAAAAACAAATGATAATATCCGCAAACTCGGCGGAGATAGTGAAGTGGTTAACGAAGTCGAACAAGCTGACTTAACAACCATCTTCAAGGATGAAGATTAAGGAGGGTAATAACGATGTTTGATGCAAAGAAAATTTCCGCAATCCAAGTAGGACTTGCCTCTCCTGAACAAATCAGAAAATGGTCTCATGGTGAAGTCACTAAACCAGAGACGATCAACTACCGTAGCCAAAAGCCTGAAATGGATGGCTTATGCTGCGAAAAAGTCTTCGGTCCAAGCAAGGACTATGAATGTCACTGTGGTAAATATAAGAAGATTAGATTCGCTGGTATCACTTGTGAAAGATGTGGTGTTGAAGTCACCACTAAAGATGTTCGTAGAGAAAGAATGGGTCATATCGAACTCGCTTCTCCATGTACACACATCTGGTACTTAAAAGGTATCCCTTCTCGTATCGGTTTACTCTTAAACATTTCCTTAAAGGAACTCGAAGAAGTGACTTATTATGCCGCTCACATCTGTTTAAACCCAGGTAAGAGCAATAAACTCTTCTACCGTGAAATCATCAAAGAATCCAACGGTAGAGAAGTCTTCGTCGAAGCGATTAGAGACGTGCAAGAGCACGGAGAAGAATGGGGCTTAACTGTTGGTAGTGAAGATTACCTCAGAAGTGAAGAACTCATCTCTAGACTCAATAACCGTGGTGAAGTCTTTGACTTCCAAACTTGTGCGAACTTCCTAAAGAAATATGTCGGCTGCGAATTCTCTGAAGGTGCTGCCGCCATTCAACGCTTATTAAGAGAAGTTGACCTTGATAAAGAAGCAGAAGAATTATCTGCCAAGATCAAAGATACTACGCAAGCCCAAAGAGGCAAATTCACTAAACAACTCGAAGTCATCGAAGCGTTCAGAAATTCTAATAACAAACCAGAATGGATGGTGCTCGACGTCATTCCAGTCATTCCACCAGATTTAAGACCAATGCTTCAACTCGATGGTGGTAGATATGCTTCCTCTGACTTAAACGATTTATATCGCCGCGTTATTTCAAGAAATAACAGATTAAAACGTCTTATCGATATGAACGCGCCTACTGTCATCTTGATGAACGAAAAACGTATGCTTCAAGAAGCGGTTGATGCTCTTATTGATAACGGCAGAAGAAATAAACCAGTTACTGGCCCAGGTGGTAGAGCTCTTAAGAGCTTATCCTCCGGCTTAAAAGGTAAACAAGGTAGATTTAGACAAAACTTACTCGGTAAACGTGTCGACTATTCCGGTCGTTCCGTTATCGCGGTTGGTCCATCCCTCAAGATGTATGAATGTGGTTTACCAAGAGAAATGGCAATCCAACTCTTAAGACCATTCATCGCTTGTGAATTATTACGTCGTAAAGTGGCGACAGCCCATAGACAAGCGGATAAGATTATCGATAGATATGAAAACGTCGTTTTTGAAATCGTCGAACAAATCATCGATAAGCACCCAGTCTTACTCAACCGTGCGCCTACTTTACATAGACTTGGTATCCAAGCCTTCCAACCAAAATTAGTCGATGGCCGTGCCATCCGTTTACACCCACTCGTCTGTACTGGATTTAACGCCGACTTCGATGGTGACCAAATGGCGGTTCACGTGCCACTCAGCAAAGCAGCTCAAGAAGAAGCTTTAGACTTGATGTTAGCCTCTAATAACATCCTTGGTCCAAAAGACGGTAAACCAATCGTTACTCCATCTCAAGACATGGTTTTAGGTAACTATTACTTAACGATGGAAGAAAGCAAGGAAGAATTCCTCGCGAAAGCCAAGAAATATAGAGAACAAGGTAATGAAGAAGATGCGGAGATGTTCGAATTATACGCCGCTAGTGAAGGTAAAGTATTCCGCCACATCAACGAAATCATCCTCTCTTACCAAACAAAACAAATTCACTTACATAACCGTATTGCTATCCCAGGCTTTGCCATTCATAAGCAAGGCTTAACAGAAGAGATGAGCAATGGTTACTTAATCACCACAGTCGGTAAGATTATCTTCAACCAAATCTTCCCAGGTGACTTCCCATACCTCAATAAATGTAATGAGGCCAATTTAGCAGGCAATGTCGCCGAATATTTCGTCCCACGTGGAACAGATATCAAAGCCCACATCGCCGCGCAACCATTACTTTCTCCATTTAAGAAGAAAGATTTAGGAAAGATCATCAACGAAATCTTCCAACGTTATGACCGTAAAGGCTTACCAAAGGCTTCCGCAGTCTTAGATAAGATGAAAGACCAAGGCTTCCAATACGCGACTTATGCCGGATTTACAGTTTCTATTACTGATGTCCCAGTCGTCTCTGGTAAAAAAGAATTATTACAAGCTGGCGATCAAAAAGTTGATGAGATTTGGGAGATGTACGATCTCGGCTTATTAACTGATGATGAACGTCATAGACACATTGTTGATGTGTGGAATGATGTCTTAGACAAAGTTCGTACTAACTTAATCAACGAATGGCAAAAAGACGCGAAGAACCCAATTTACATGATGTCTGATTCCGGCGCTCGTGGTAATATCTCCAATATTACTCAATTAGCGGGTATGAGAGGCTTGATGGGTAACACTTCCGGTGGCGTTATCGAACTTCCAGTTAAGAACTGTTTCCGTGAAGGTATGTCCGTTTCTGAATTCTTTATTGCCACTCACGGTGCTCGTAAAGGTGGTGCTGATACTGCCCTTAAGACTGCTGACTCTGGTTACTTAACTCGTCGTTTAGTCGACGTTTCCCAAGACGTTATCGTCAGAGAAATCGATTGCGGTACTGATCAAGGTTATTCCGTTAAAGAAATTAGAGATACAGCCCGTAATGCGGTCATCGTCAAATTATATGACCGTTTAGTCGGTAGATTTGCCCTCAATGATGTCGTTCACCCAGAAACTGGTGAAGTCTTAGTCAAAGGCAATACGATGATCGATGAAGAATCCGCACAAAGAATCGTTGATGCGGGTATCACTGAAGTCGTCATCAGAAGCTTATTCACTTGTGAAACTAAAGATGGTGTCTGTGCGCACTGTTATGGTCGTAACCTCGCCACTGGTAAACTCGTCGATATCGGCGAAGCCGTTGGTATTATGGCGGCCCAATCCATTGGTGAACCAGGTACTCAGTTAACGATGAGAACTTTCCATACTGGTGGTGTTGCTGGTAGCGATATCACTCAAGGTTTACCTCGTGTTCAAGAATTATTTGAAGCGCGTAATCCAAAAGGTGAAGCCCTCATTTCCGAAATCTCTGGTAAAGTCACTGACATCGAACCAAAAGGCGAATGTTACTTAGTAACTGTCGATAGTGGTCTCGAAGTCAAAGAATACATGACTCCATATGGCGCGAGACTTAGAGTGAAGAAAGGCGATATGGTCAAAAACGGTGGCAAGATCACCGAAGGTGCCATCTCTCCAAAACGCTTACTCGAAGTCAGCGATGTCACAGAAGTTCAACGTTATATCTTAAAAGAAGTTCAAAAGGTTTACTCCTTACAAGATATCGCGATTTCTGACAAACACATCGAAGTCATCGTCAAGCAAATGCTTAACAAAGTCTATATCGTCGAAAGTGGCGATACTGATATGATCGCTGGTACAAGAGTGTCCTTACACACATTCACCGAGAAGAACAATGAAGCGATTCTCGCTGGCAAACGTCCAGCCGTCTTCTCTCCACTTGTGTTAGGTATCACAAAAGCGGCCTTAGAGACTGATAGCTTCCTCTCCGCGGCTTCCTTCCAAGAAACCACTCGTGTCCTTACTGATGCGGCCATCAAGGGTAAAGTTGATACTTTACACGGCTTAAAAGAAAACGTCATCGTCGGACACCTCATCCCAGCGGGACGTGGCTTAATGGATGAAAATCAAGAGAAAGAACTCCTCGCCAATTTCAGTGTTGAGAAGAAGATGAAAGAAGTTTCCGATAATTATATTGAGGAACACGATCGTACGATTAAAGAAATCCACGAAGAAGCTTAATCAAACTTAATTAATGAGAACCTCAGCGATGGGGTTCTCTTTTTTTGTTTGGCGCCCCAAAGTTAAAGGGGGCACAAGATGAAAAGTCCCAAAGTTAAAGGGGGCATTTCAAAGGAAAATTGCCTGGAAATCATTGGTTTCCGGGCTTTTTATATCTCCCGTTTATAAACACAAACATGTTCAATTTCGGCAACTAAAAAATATTTGTGATTATGCGATCCGTTTGGCATCACCTGATTGATAAATAAATACCTTATAATTTATATATCCTTTAGGATAATGTTTATAATTTTATTCTGAAATAACAAGAAAAAGTGTTATTGAAATAACTTTATTTCTCTTTCTTTTCTTCCCAGCGGGAAAAGAAAGCCGACAAAGAAAAGAAGGCATCCGTTTGGACTGCCCCCTTTAACTTTGGGACTCGATTTCTAGGCCCCCCTTAACTTTGGAGGGGTATCCATGCCCCCTTAAACTTTGGTTTACTGAAAAAGAAAGCACAAATGTGCTTTTTTTTAATTAATTTGTTAGACTAAGATAATCTCTATATATATAATAATATATATGGAAGACGAAGTTAAGTATAACCATAGACTGTTCTATATTGCAAGTGGCTTATTAATAATTCTCTTATCGATATCTTGTGTGCTCAACATGGGTGTTGTTTCTAGAGGTATCGCTTTTCCATTTTTCTATTTATTTGGCTTTGGCGCATATTTCTTATATGCCTTTTTTATTGTCCAAGGTTTCTCCTTAATGATTAGATGTAAAGGTTATATGCCGAAATCATTCTTCTTCAATCTCGGTTTAGGACTTTCAATTGTTGGTGGATTATTCATCTATTCTGTTGCCTCATATTATAACGGGGAGCCACTTCAAGCGATCAACACATATAATGACCGCTTCTTCACATATGATCCTAACTATTTTGAATATAGACCTTTCGTCAACGTCTTCCAGGGTCAATTAGCAGGCGGTTTCTTTGGGTTTTTATATGTCTTTGTTTTTTATAATTGGCTTGGTAGTGCCCTTTCTTTAACGATCGCTATTATCATCGCTAGTGTGGGGGTCATTCTTTTATTAGCTAAACCTACAATTAAATTGATTCAATATATTAGGGTCAAAGTGAGAAATATGCCTCCAAGAGAAAAAAGAGAAAAGAAGATTCGCAAAAAACCTGATACGATTGATGAATTTGATTCTTATGTTGGTAGCAACATTTATACCCAAGCAAAGATTGTTGGTCGTGATGAAATCAATGTCAATAACTCCGTCAGCGAAATCAAACCTGTCAGTTTTGATAATCGCGACACCAACAAAACACCTCCAATTGAATTCACTCAAAATATCCGCGAAACTGGCGTTATTATTCGTCCAGAATTCTCTTTAGGTGGAGAAAATAAAGAACAAAAACGCGAATATCAACCCGAACCAAAAGTGGAGATTGTTGAGGAAGCAATCGCCCCTCTTCCACAAGTTAGTCAACCTGTTCCAGAAGTGACAAAACCAGTTATTCAGGAAGAACATCACGAACAGATGAACCTCGATTTCGACGCCCCTCGTGAACTCAATCAAGAGCTTCTTTTCAAGCAACCAGAGATGGCGCCTTTAAAAGAAATAACAACTCCCGCTCAACCTACGCCTACACCTATGGCTGCGCCTATCCAACCACAGGTAAGACAAGAAGAAGCACCTGTTTTTAACGAACCAGCGAAGAGAAAACCAATCGTTTGGATACCACCTTCTACTGAATTATTATCGACATATCAAAGTCAAGAAGCAGAAGCGACTAATATCGCCGTAGCAGAAGAAAGAAAAGAACTCATCAACCAAGTCTTTAACGATTTCAATATTGCCGCGACTTGCTCTGGCTATACCATTGGTCCATCCATCACTCGTTTCCATATTCATTATTCTTCTAATGGCTTAGTGAAAAATGTTCAAAATTTAGTGCAGGATATCTCTCGTCGTCTTAGCGGCGTGCCGGTGAGATTCGAAGCAACGGTTTCTGGATATGATTATTCTGGATTAGAAGTGCCTAATGGTATGGTTACAACCGTTTCCTTTAAGGAAGTATTTGAATCTCTTGAAGATGTTAAGAAACATCCATTTAATATCGCTTTTGGTAAAGATATATCTGGCAAAGTAGTGGTTGGTGATTTTGATAAATTCCCTCACTTACTTGTAAGTGGTACTACTGGTTCTGGTAAATCTGTTTTCGTCAACTCGATTATTACTACTCTCATTATGAGAATGTCACCAGATGAATTAAGAGTGGCGTTAATCGACCCAAAACGTGTGGAAATGAATAAATATAAAGACATCCCTCACTTATTATGCCCGGTCGTTAATGAACCACAAGAAGCCTATGTTTTAATGAAGCGACTAGTTGAAGAGATGGAAGATCGTTATCGTCGTTTTGAAATTGCTGATTGTTCGACGAACGTCAAAGAATATAACGAATATGCAGAAGAACACGGCATTGAGAAGATGTATTACATTTTAGCGATTCTTGATGAATACGCGGATTTAAATGATAACTGCAAAGAATTAGCAGGACCGGTTCAATCATTATGTCAAAAAGCTCGTGCGGCTGGTATTCACTTGATGATTGCCACTCAAAGACCAACTGTCAATGTTATTACCGGTACTATCAAAGCCAACTTATCAACAAGAGTTGCTCTTTCTGCTGCAAGTGCACAGGACTCCATGGTTGTTCTTGACCAAGGTGGCGCGGAAGACTTGATGGGAAACGGCGATATGCTTGTCAAATACCCACTACTTTCAAGAAGTGGTCCAATGCGTTTACAAGGTTGCTATATCCAAGGCAAAGAAATCATGCATGTCGTCAGTTATTTAAAAGAGCATTATCAAGTTTGTTACGAACCTAAATTCTTGAATTTAGATGAAAAGATGAATGAAGGGGCTAATGAACTTTTAGGCAGTGAGAAATTCACTAGCGATGCCGCTAATAGTGACGAAGAGAAATATCAATCCATTAAAGAATGGGTGATGACTCTTGATTATGTCTCAATGAGTAAGATACAAAGAGAATGTGGGGTTGGTTTTAACCGCGCAGGACGTATCTTCAAACGTTTACAAGAAGAAGGTGTAGTTGCTTCTACAGCGGAAGCGGCTGCCCGTGGAAATAAAGTATTGGTCAACGATAAATTCTATAGTGGAAGTGACGTTGCCAGTAGTGAGCAAGAAAAATAGGAGCTATTTATGAGAAATTCCTTTATTAAGGCCCAACTAACATCGCTTAAGACAATTCAACTTATGGTATTTACCAATGTTCCAAGACCATATGATTTGACGTTTACTTTATTCGATTCCCCTAAAGATGAAGGCACGAAATTAAGAATTCTTAAACAAAGTGGTAGTAACTTAGTTAATATCTTTGAACTTGAACTCCCAAAACCATATGAATTTGGTAAGCAGTATTATATTGGTGTGACATCATTTAATCCCCAACCAGTTGATGTCAACAATGCGATATATTTCCCAGAATTTGATGAATTATTCAACTATAACGGTGATGATTTAGGTGCGATTTATCATAAAGATCATACTGATTTTGCTTTATGGGCTCCTTTAGCGACCCGTGTCGCGATTAAGATTTGCCATGGGAAAGATGATTTTGAATATCATACGATGAAAAGAACCAGTAAAGGTGTATGGAGATACACTCACCCAGGAAATAATCTCAACCTTCGTTATTCTTATTTGGTGACCAATGATGGCGTGACTAGAGAATCAACTGACCCATATGCGAAAGGCGCTTCTACTAATAGCTTTTTCTCCGCGGTTGTCGATTATGAAGCAATTAGAAAAAAGAGCAAACATCAACCTAAGGTTGAAATCAAGAATTATGTCGACGCGGTCATCTATGAAGTCGGTATTCGTGACTTTACTGAACAGAATAATAAAGCGACGGATATCGTTAATAAAGGTAAATATCTTGGATTTGTAGAAGAAGGCAGAAAGACTGCAGGTGGTCATCCAGCGGGATTAGATTATTTAAAGAATCTTGGTATTACCCACGTACAGCTCAACCCAGTTATCGATTTCGGCACTGTCGATGATATCGATATGGATAAAAAATATAACTGGGGATATGACCCAATTTCTATGTTTGCCTTAGAAGGCAGCTATTCTCTCCATCCTGATATTCCTCAAGAAAGACTTGTGGAATTCCGTACGATGGTCGATAAATTACATAAAGCGAACATCCGCGTCATCATGGATGTCGTTTATAACCATACATACAATTATATAACTAGCTGTTATGAAAAGATTGTTCCTCAATATTATTTCCGTAGATGTTATAACGGCAATATTTCCTGTGCATCTGGATGTGGAAACGATATCGCTAGTGAAAAATATATGGTCAGAAAGATGATTATTGACTCACTTAAATATTTTGCCGATGTATTTGATATCGATGGCTATAGATTTGACTTAATGGGCTTAAGTGATGTTGAAACGATTAATCAGGGTTTAAGAGAATGCCGCAAGATTAAAAAAGACATTATGTTTTATGGCGAAGGATGGAACATGGGCGATCTTCCTCACGAGAAGAAAGCTTGTTCTGATAATGCTTATCAGATGCCAGAAGTTGGTTTCTTTAATGATACATATCGCGACATTATTAAAGGCGCGACATTTGATAAAAGTGCAAAAGGATATATCGGTGGCGATATCAATTATGCTTTTGGCATGAAATTTGCATTAACTGGTTCAACAATCAACTTAAATTATGAGGCAAAATACGCTAACGCGAACCAAAGCATCAATTATGCCGAATGCCATGACAACAACACATTATTCGATAAATTAACTTTCTCTAATCCAGATGAAGATGAGGATACTTTATTAGAGAGAGTGAGATTAACCAATGGTTTAATCGCTTGCTCAATTGGAGTTCCTTTCTATCATATGGGACAAGAAATCGGTCAAAGTAAGAAAGGTTTAGATAACACTTATAACGTCTTAGGAATCAATAAAATGAACTGGCACCTTGTTGATGAAAGATATGAGATGGTCAATTATTTAAAAGCCATGATTGCCTATCGTCGTAACCCAGATATGCCGATTCCACACGCAAAAGAAGAAATCCAAAAATGGGTTAATATTTATGAGCGAGATGGTGGAATGTTTCTCGAAGCAAACCACCTTAAGACAAACAGCATGTATTCCTCTTTTGTAGTTGCTGTGAATCCAACGACAAAGGTAATTCAAGTGAACCCTGAAGATAAATATGAATTGGTGGTTGGCACCCATGGGGCAGCAAACCCAAAACATACGAGCAAGAATCTAATTGTCTCTATCCCGCCACTATGTACAATAGTGATCGGAAAACGAAAATAAATTAAAACAATATATCTTTTTTACGAAGCTTTTTCGGATAATGATTTTTAATTATATTTCCGTTTATTTTTGAAAAATCTAGTGGAATTCCTTGATATTTTATTAAGATATTGCCTTTGTTTTTATTTTCGTTAATATTTATTTCTTCGCCACTAAGATATTTTGTTATTTCTTCTTTATTTAAATCGACTTCGTTAACAAAAGAAGATAAATAGTGAGCGAGATGATAATCGTAATTAGTGCCTTTAGAGAATATTTCTCCAATCTTTAATCCGTATTGAATGATATTTAGTTTTTTATATGTAAAAAGCGTGGGTAAACCAAATAAAACATTATTGAAATTTTTGATATCAAAAGCGCTTATGTCTTTTGGCAATTCCTTATTCTTGTAGGTTGCTACTTTATTATGGTATTTGATTTCTCCTGGCTTTTTTATTAAGCAGATATAATGCCCTTCTCCAGAAAATAAATGTGGGAATAAATGTATGCCTAAATGATCTTTGCTTTCATAATATTGTTTCCTACTTGGGATAGGGATAATCTCTGCATCGGTATGCTCTAATAGATGCTTAATAACCATTTCATCTTCTTCGTATGAATATGAACAAGTGGAATAAACCATTGTCCCACCTATAGCTAGCATTTCATAACATATGTCGATTAGTTGACACTGGGTTAACGAGAATTTATAGACTTTATTAAGCGACCAATCATCAACCATCTTATCTTCTTTTCTAAACATTCCAGAACCAGAACAAGGAGCATCGAGAATGATTTTTGTAAAGTAATTAAGATAATGCTGATAGATATTACCAAAATCGTTATTGGTGATCACTATATTGCTTCTACCCATTCTTTGGACGTTTTCTTGAAGAATAAAGGTGCGGTCTCTTGCTAAATCGTTAGAGATGATGAGTCCTTTGTTATCCATTAGCAAAGACGCCCCAATGGTTTTCCCTCCAGGAGCAGCACATAAATCTAAAACAGTATCGTTTTCATTTGGATTAAGAAGATAACTCACTAATATCGCAGAAGGCTCTTGAATATAAAAACAACCGAGTTCATGATAAATGCTCTTTCCTAATTGATATTCATCTTTATCAAAAATATAAGCGTATGGCACGATAGGATGCTTTTTGATATTTGGAAATAAAGATAACAATGTTTCTTCATCCATCTTTTCTTTGTTTAGGATTAATCCATTAACATTTTTCTCTTTTAAAGAATCTAGTAATGAATTGATATCATTTTCTGATAAATATGAACGGAGATGGGAGATGAATTCTTGCTTCATTCTTCTATCATAACTGAAGCGAAAGTAAAAATTAATGTTTAATTCTTTTTCTTTACCTTATAAAATAAGGAAGAAAATGAATAGACCATTAGCGGACATCATGAGACCAAATACCCTTGAAGAGATGGTGGGACAAACTCATCTTCTTAAAGAGGGAAGCGTCTTTCGTAATGCGTTAAACAATAAGAAAGTTCCAAATATGATCTTTTATGGTCCTCCTGGAACTGGAAAAACGACAATCGCGAATATCATTGCGAAGCAGTCTAATCTCTCTTTATATAAACTGAACGGTACATCTGCTTCCACAGAAGATATTAAAAAAGTAATTGGAGAAATCGATTCATTATTTAATGGAAACGGTATTCTCTTATATTTAGATGAGATTCAATATCTCAATAAGAAACAACAACAATCATTATTAGAATTTGTGGAAAGTGGCGACATCACTTTAATTGCATCAACCACCGAAAACCCATACTTTTATATTTATCCAGCATTAATCTCGCGTTGTGTGGTTTTTGAATTTAAAGCGATTAGTAGTAAAGAGATTGAAAAAGGCATCTTAAGAGCGTGTTCTGTCTTAAATATTGAAATTGAAGAAGAAGCATTAAGCAAACTTGCTTTAGCAAGTAATGGTGATATGCGTAAATGCTTGAACAATTTAGAATTTTTAACCGCTTCTTTGCAGAATAATAAAATCACTCTTGATAGAGTCAATGAATTAATCGATAAAGCAAATATCGTTTACGATAGAGGTGAAGATAAGCATTTTGATAATTTAAGCGCACTAATGAAATCGTTAAGAGGTTCTGATCCTGACGCGGCTTTATTTTATATGGCTAAACTCCTTGAAGGGGGAGATTTAATCGCTGTATGCCGTAGATTATTATGCTCCGCTAGTGAAGATATTGGTTTAGCTTATCCACAGATTATTCCGATTGTTAAAGCAGCAGTGGATTCCGCGCTTCAATTAGGAATGCCAGAAGCTAGACTTCCTCTTGCAAACGCTGCTATTTTGCTCGCGACTGCCCCTAAGAGCAATGCCGCTTGTTTAGCAATTGATGCCGCAATTGAAGACGTTCATAACGGATTAGGAATAAACGTTCCTCGTCAACTTCAAAACACGCATTTTGATGGGAAAGATGCAAAAGTCAAAGGACAGCATTATTTATATCCACACGATTTTGAAAATCATTGGGTTAATCAACAATATCTTCCAGATGATATCAAAGATCACAAATACTATGTCTATCAAGACAATAAATACGAGCAATCATTAAAAGAATATTGGAACAAGGTGAAGAAGAAATGAGAGTAGTGCTAACAACAGTTAATCACGCAGATGTGAAAATCGATGGAAAAGTCGTCGGTGCGATTAAGCGCGGCTACCTTTTGCTCGTCGGTTTTACTGAAGGGGATGATAAAGCAATCGTTGAAAAGATGGTTGATAAGATTTTAGCGTTACGCGTTTTCCCAGATGAACACGGACAAATCAATATCTCTTTAAACGATGTTAACGGCGATATTCTTTCTATCTCCCAATTCACTTTATATGGTGATGTTAGAAAAGGAAGAAGACCATCATTTACTGATGTGCTTCGTCCACATGACGCTGAACTATTATATGATTACTTTAACCTATTAATCGAACAAAAACATGGCAGTGTTTCCACAGGTGTTTTTGGCGCGGACATGAAAGTCACAAGCGAAAATGATGGGCCTTTTACTTTAACTCTTGATAGCAAGGAGCTATTCCCTTTATGAAAAAAGTATTATTAGGTTTATCGGGCGGAGTTGATTCCGCGGTAGCTTTATATTTACTTAAAAAAGATGGTTATGATGTCACCTGTTGCTTTATGCGTAACTGGGACGCTCTCGCGAATAACGATTATCTTGGTAATCCGACAATAGGTAACTCTCAGTGCCCACAAGAAAAAGACTGGGATGATGCAAAAAAAGTTGCAGAATTATTAAAAACACCGATAATTCGCCTAGATTTTATCAAAGAATATTGGGATGATGTTTTCTCTTATTTGATTAGAGAATATGAAGTGGGCAGAACTCCTAACCCTGATATTTTCTGTAACAAATATATTAAATTTGGACCATTTTTAAAATACGCTAAAGAAAATGGCTTTGATTATATTGCAATGGGTCATTATGCTAAACGTATTGAAGGTGAACCAGTCAAGATGATGAAGGCAGTTGACCGTAACAAAGATCAAACTTATTTCCTTTCACAAATCGATTATGAACAGCTTTCTTCTTGTTTATTCCCTTTGGGTGATATTAAAAAAGAAGAGGTGAGAAGAATCGCTCATGAACTTAACCTATCTTCTGTTATGGATAAGAAGGATTCTACCGGCATCTGTTTCATCGGAGAAAGAAACTTTAGAGAATTTTTAAAAAATTATATTCCTGCGAAAAAAGGCGATATTGTCGATATTGAAAATAATCGAGTTGTCGGACGTCATGATGGAGTGATGTATTATACAATCGGACAAAGAAAAGGTTTAGGAATAGGTGGAATATCAGGAGAAGAAGCCAAAGGCTGGTTTGTCGCTAAAAAAGATGTGAAGAAGAATATTCTTTTTGTTGCTAGCGGTGATGATTCTGCTTATTTGTTATCTGATAGTTGTACAGTTGATACTCTTAACTTTATCAACGGTAAAATTCCAAGCGGTAGTCATATCCAAGCTAAATTTAGATATCGTCAACAAGATAATAATGTCACTTTATATTACGATAATGATGAACAAGTGAGGCTTGTCTATGATGAGCCGATAAAAGCAGTTACTCCTGGACAAGCCGCAGTCTTTTATTTAGATGATATATGTCTTGGTGGTGGACTAATTAAAAACACTTACTATAAAGATAAATTGGTAAATTAAAAAGCGCTGAATGAAGCGCTTTTTTTGTTGTTACAATCTTTGATTAGTCGTCCATTGCGCCAGCGACGATTAATAAGATACCACCAATCAAACTCACAAATAATAATGAGCAAACACCGAATGCAACGGATGGCTTTTCGTTGTTGTTATAGCATTGGTAGCAATGGATAGTCATTGGAATGCACCACGCGAGTGGGATTAATAAGATTGCGAGTCCAACTGTTCCAAGAATCATAAAGATAAATGCCACTAATAATAAAGCCTTTCTAGTGTCGTTGTTATAAACTGGTTTTGGGTCTAATTCATCTGCCATTTTTTTGTTTTCCTCCGTGATTATTATAATGAGTTTATTTTATAAATAAAGACTAAGCCTTATATCTAATTGATTTGATGAACATGATAACGGGAATGATGAGCAAGACTACCCCGACTCCTAAAGGCACATAAGCATCAATTGTATTCATTATCGGAAGTTCATAATATTTTTGAATGATACGTGAGACGAATTGCTCGATGATCACAAGATCTGTTAAAGCGGATAAGAAGGTAATTTCTTTTAAACCGATGACCATGATATCAGTTTTTTCTAACGCCCCTTTTAAATTGATTAAGGAAAGAATGAACATCAACAATAAGAATCCGATGAATAATAATTCAATCCATCCTTGATAATTGTTTGTTCGAGAAATATCGATGTTATTGACCTTTAATACCGCGAATAAGACGAAGATTAAAGAATAGATAAAGGCAGTGATTGCCATTGCGATATAGGCTTTCTTCTTACTTTCTCTACTCGCGGTGACATTTTTGACAAATATAATCTTACAGATGAAAACGCATAAAGTAGAAATAGAAGCGATAATCATCACAAGTGACATTGTATAAACGCCTAAACCAGCTTTATAAACAAAGCTTAATAATGAGATTATTGCAGAGAATAATGTCAATCTGCGCATCTTAACTTTGCTCGCCATACAATTAATTATAAAATAAAAGACCCTGATGTCATCAAGGTCGTTATTGATTGTTTGGTAGCTGCGGGGGGACTCGAACCCTCGACAGGCCGGGTATGAACCGACTACTCTAGCCAACTGAGTTACGCAGCCAAGTGGTGGATCTGAAGAGGCTCGAACTCTCGACTTCCTGAATGCAAATCAGGTACTCTCCCAACTGAGTTACAGACCCATTTTTGCTCACCTTAAGAATAATTGAGCATTATTATTATACACAAGAAAAATAAAACTACTACAAAATCTTTTTGAAAGTGGAGTTATTTATAACTATATAGAGAAGAATTGAACCTAAAGAATTGCCTAAAGTCGCCACTAAGATGGATAGAATTGCATTAAGTGGATTGATGCCATACATATTGCCGACGGCAAAATAATACATATTCGCGATACAGTGTTCCATGCCCATCATCACAAAAGTGGTGATGCAGACTAAGATGCCACCTATTTTTAATAAATGATTCTTATTCTTTCTAAAGATATCAACGCATAGAAAGACGAGATTACCACAGAAGAAGCTCATCGCTAACATATGGATAATAGATTGTCCAGGATCTCCAGACCAGGAGATTAATTTGTTATAACAAATAGAAGTGACGGTTTCTTTTAAGGAAGGAATTAATCCGACGAGATAACCCGCGCCGACTGCCCCAACAACGTTTCCGATATACATGAAGAATAAGGAGATGATAAAAGTCTTTTTATTCTCTAAAACATATCCAATCTTTCCAGTATATAAATGGAAACCTAGGTAACAAATGGTTAATAAACCCGCGCAGAAACTGACTGCACCCCAAAACTTTTGACCAATGGAAACGAGGAGAAGGAAGAAAGTTCCACCCATTGCAATAGCAAGTCCAGCTAGTATTCCTAGTAGGAAGTTATCAAGATATAGTTTTCCAGTAATCTTTTTAATCATGCGATTTATATTTTATATAAGAAGAAAGATATTGTTAAGGATATTTTGTGATGATAATTACACAAAGAAATTTGAGTAATATGCCTATAAGTTATTTATGGGGAATGGTGATGAGAATGGTGAAACGATCTTTTTCGATTTGGAATCCAAGATTTCCCTGGTGTTCAGTGATGATGTAATTGAGACTTTTTATTCCAAATCCATGTTTAGACTTCTCGATTTTAGAAGTTTCGATATCGTTGTTGTCGTTGAGGTGAATTTGCCCGGTGAAGAAATTCGTTTCTTCGATAATAATCTTGTCGTTATCTTCTCTGACTGTAAGGGAAATAAAACGTTTTTCTTCAGGGAGTTTTTTGCTTGCCCTTATGGCGTTATCCATAATGTTACCAAAAACGCTATATATTTGAGTTTGAGTGAGCATATTAAGATTTTTAGCATTTGCTAAACATGTGAATTTAATATTCAATTGCTGACAGATAATAGATTTCTCACATAATACAATGTCTAAGATATCGTTTCCTGTTTGAATGTTGGAATCATAGAATTGTAACGCCCGCTTAAGCTCTTCAGTATCTTGCTTATTTAGTTTATCCTCCACTTTATCGATAATCTTTTTTAAATCGTGAATCTTCGTATTGATGACTTCCATATTCGACTTCACATTTTCAAACTGTATTTTCTCTAGATGGAGTAGTTCATTGACCACGATATAGTCTTGTTCTTTTTTGCTTTGTTCAAAAATACCTGTTGCTAAAAAGATAATTAAGAAGCAGAAGATAATCGCAAATAGTTTTAATATGATGCTTAATTCCATGCTTTCTTTTTCGTATAATCTAGCTACATAAACAATTCCGTGCATCACTATGGTAAAAGAAATGGAAAGAAGAGCGACCTTCTTATTGATGGCTTTATCGCGAGAGAGATTGTTTGGTTTTCTAAAAAGAAAGGCGAGTAGGAAAATAATTGCAATATTGATGAGCAAATATGGGATGAATTCCCAATTTTGTAATTGTCCTAGATCGCTATGCACTAGAGAGATAGTGACTGTGTCGTTGATACCAACGATATTTTGAATTAATGCATATGATTTACCGGCGATGCTTTGCGTGCATATCGTACAACACCATATGAGGCAGATATTTGCAGTATTTTCATCGTAACATAGCACCATTACCAAAAATATGTATGAAGAAAGTAAAAGATAACATATGATACGAACAGGAATCACAAAGGCTGTATTAGTAGCTGTGGTATTTAGCATCGCTAGCCCAAAGGAAACAGCTAATCCGATAATAATTGAAGCAGTTAGTTTAAGATAGAAATACTTTTGTTTCTTTCTTGCAAACATAAAGGCACACATCGCAAAGATATAGAAAAAGAAGGTGAGGATAAAAGAGAAAACCTCGTATGCATTATTACTTCCGATAATATTTACTATCCAATTAATCATATTCTTTGCGTTCTTTAAATTGTTTGAATTTTGCAAGGAATTCTTTGCGGCGTGGATGGCTAATTAATAAGCGGTCACCTCCGACAACGACATCATAGTCAACGATTTCAGATGCGTAAGCGAGATTGACTAAATAACAATTGTTACACCTGACAAAAGATTGTGCAGGAAGTTGATTTTCGATGCTTTTAATCGTGGTGTATTGACGGAATAATCCGCTTGTGGTGTGTATTTCACATTGATGACCGCGGACATCGACATACATGATATCGTCAGCATCGATTTTGATATAGCTGTTCTTGTTTTTAATCATTAATGAGGTCGAATTATTTTTTTGTAATCTGTCCATTGCGCGAAAAAACTTTAAAGCGAATTCATAATATTCAATAGGCTTAACCAAATAATCAAGAGCTTCTACTTCGTAACCTTTTAAAGCGAACTGCTTAGTTGAAGTGACGAAATAGAGAATGAAATTACTATCTTTTTCTCTTAGTTTCTTCGCTGCATCTACTCCGTTCATGTATGGCATTAAGATATCGAGAAATATAACATCGTATTCACATTTATAATTCTCGATAAAAGGGACGATATTATTATATGTTGAGATATCGAAAGCAATTTTCCTCTCTTCCGCATATCGGTTAAGGTAATCAGCCAGTTTTAAAACGCATTCTTTCTCATCGTCGATTATGGCAATTTTAATCATGAAAATTATTTTACCATAATTTTATTATTGTGCTAACAAATATTCGTTTGCACAAATTGATATATAAATAAGAACAGGAAATCTAAGTTATAAAAGGGGAGGTTAACTCCCCTTAAGGCACAATTAACTAGAATGTGGGGTTTTATGGGGTAACCCCACTTTTTAGTTTATGAAATAGGCAATTTAAAAGTACCTCTTGTTATAATCATTTTAACGAGACGGTTAGAACAGGAGGTACGTATGAATTCTAACATATTTTTAGCTATGTTTGGTTTAAATCCAGACGAGTTTGAATTAAGCAATGATGGTCCAATAGATTATGAAGATGGATACATTGTTGATTTGATTCAAAAAGTAACTAGAGACAAACGGGTTTGTCCAAGATGTGGATCGACCAAATGCTACAGTAATGGAAAGTATCCTGCCAATTATGAAGACTTTGCTCCTAATGGGAAAAAGTATGTCTTCAATATCACCAGGAAAAGACTAAGATGTGAAGGATGTGGTAAAGCATTCTCCCCATCACTAACAGGAATCACTCCATATTCGATATTAACACAGAATATCACTAATAAGATTGTTGAATGTTTTAAAGAAAAGAAGACGTTCACTGATATAGCTTATGATTATCATGTCACCACTTCATATGTCATAAAATTATTCGATGAAAAATATAAATATGTTCCTAGAGGTAATATTCCCGAAGTTTTATGCATAGATGAATTTTATTTCTCCAGAAGGGCTGATTTTAAGTATTGTTGTTGTCTTGTAGATTTCATGAACAGAGAACTAATCGATATCATCGAGTCGAGACAAAAGCCTTTCTTAGAAGAATACTTTGATAATGTTCCATTTGCTCATAGGCAAAAGGTAAGATACTTTGTATCTGATATGTATGATGGATATGCCTATATCAAAAACAAATACTTTCCTAAAGCCATTCATATTATCGATCTATTCCATGTGGTTTCTTTGTTAACAAACGCGGTTAATTCTATTAGATGCCAGGCATTAAAACAAAGAGGAACAGAAGATTACTTGAACAGGTTTATGAAGTTGCACTGGGAATACTTCTTATGTTGGTATGAAAAGATCCCTGATAAATGGTATGCACCTAAGGATCAAGATGGAGTTGTTTATCACTATGACGATATGGTTTCTAAATGTATCAAATTAGATGACAATCTATGGACTGGATACAACATCCTCCAAGACCTACTTCACTATAAATGGTATGGAAATTATGAGGATTCGTTAAAGTTTATCGAAATGATTTCAAAACGATTGATTGATACAGGAAATGAATATTTAGAAAAGGTTGGTAGAAGTTATCATAACTGGAGATATGAGATTGCAAGTGGCTTTGCCAAAAACGAATATAAGATTCATATCTCAAACGGAATCGCAGAATGCATAAATAACAACATCAAAACCATCATAAAGCTGGCTTATGGATATCGTAATTTTGAACGTTTTAGGAAACGCTGCATGATTATGTATTATTACTCAAAATGAGACCATACTAAAAGGGGGTCGAAACCCCCTCTTATATAGCCCCACATTCTAGTTAATGGAATTATGTGTACCCCACATCAATCCCACAATTTAGTTAATAGAGCCCTTAATTATTGAAGCGATTAAGCTTGCATGAATGTGCCAATGATAGTTTGACTAGCAGAGAAGCTGAGATCCTTATCAACACTTCCTCCACCCCAAGTGATGTGCGTAGCGACGATGAACTGTCCTTCTTCTGAAACTGAGGAGTTATATGGATTTCCACTAGATGGAGCTAAAGTCACAGTATAATTAGCAAATGACCAAGTGCCTTCTTGTACAGTGAATGTGCCATGTCCGGCAAAAGCGATTTTGATAGTGTATGTTTTGTCTTTATTGAATGTTAAAGTCGCGTCATTAACTCCATCTTCTAATTCGACGAGAACGCCTTCAGGGAGAGTCTCTCCCTCTTCGGTCTCAGGTATTTTTGCAAAATCTGCGATTGGGAATTCGAACTCTAATTCAATAGTGTTATAACCTGCTAAGTTATATTCATATTTAAACGAACCTTTAGTAGCGGATAAAGTCACAGGAATTTTTTCATCATCAATCGTGAGAGTTAAAGAAGTCGCAGTCTTCTTGTAAGTGCCAGAAGCAATATTGCTAGTTGCAACATAGATTAAGACGTTACCATCTTTTTGGAAATAAGCTGCTCCGTCATTTTCCAAAGATTCTACTTTGAGAACATTTTCAGGCTCGACAAATTCCTTTTTGTAGGCTTGGATGAAGGCATCAGCATTAGCGTATAAGCTACCTTTTTTGCCTGTCATTTCGGCTGTTCTAGTAAAGGATGAGCCTTTGCTGAGTGGGGCTGTTAAGTCAAAAGAATATTCGCCTTCGGATTCGTACGCGTAATACGTTTTAGCGTTCGAGCCATTATCAAAAGCTAGTTTGATTTGTAAACAGTCAAGACCTTTTTTTGTGACCTCTTTCCAAGTTCCAACCATGAAGGCGGCGGAATAAGAAGTGTTAGTGGCGGCAGGAGAAGCATCATAGGAAGAGAATGCATATTTATCCAATGTGGATTTACCTTCTGCGTCAAGAGTTAGCAAATAGGCTCCATTGATATATGAAGCATAGCTTCCTTCTTCTTCGATTTTTCCTTCGAATTGATAAGTGTCTTTAGCAGCTTTTGTGCTGCTAGTGTTTTCTACGACACTGCTTGTTCCTTCAACACTTGAGCTTCCTTCCTCTTTGCTCGAGGCGGAACTTGTGTTACTTGTTCCACAAGCGGCTAGTGCAAAAGTGGCAAACAGACATAGAGATGTTAGTAATTTTTTCATTCAAAAAACCTCCAATTGTTTAACACATATTTTGATATGTTATGTGTGTCACCACCATAATAAAAGGTTATGCACCTTTGGACAAACTGGTCAGCATAACCTTTTTAATTTAATGCGTAAATTATTTATTTAATGATGATAGTGTAAGTCTTAGCTTCACTGATAGTAACGACTATTTGGTTACTATTCACTTGTGATTGATATGTTCCTCCGTTAACAGAGATATCGTTACCTAACGAATTAGGGATGATAATATTTCCTTTACTAGCAATATTTTTAATTGATAATGTTCTGACCCCGTCTTCATAATTCATTTCAAGGTCGATGTTGCCTTTTACTGTGTAATTAGAACATTTATATGAATCTAGCAAATCATTAAGAGTTAAGGAATATTCTTCATATCCGGCCTTAGTAGGTTTTAAGCCAACAATATAACGATTGATGATGTAGATTGGTCCTGAGGTCCAGGCATGGTTAAATGTTCCATCAGTCAAATCGAACTTTTCATAAAGGGTATCACGGCTATCTTTGATCATATCATCATATCTTGATAGCATTCTTTCTTTCGCTAAATCGACACGGTTCAAATAACAAAGCGCTTCTAGAACATATTTTTCACAGAATGGACTGGCTTGACGAGTGTTGGTTAGGACATTAATAATAACATCATAATCGCTAGGTTCTGCAAGTCCTGATAAGGCTAATAGTGCATTAGCGCGGTCATCAATATATTTTGAAGAAGATGATTTGAAACCATTTTCAGTATAATATGCATTATGATAATTAGCTTTCATATCCGCCATTCTCTCTTCAATGAAGGAGATATCGACATCCATCTCTAATTCTGCGACTAACTGTTTTGTGAGTCTCAAAGCATAATAATAGAAACCGACCTGTAATAGATTAGCATCAACAGCCTCTCCCCAATCATTCCACGTCCATGACCCGGCGCGGTATTTTGGCAGACCATTTTGCATTTCAAATAATTTCAAATATTCAATAACAGCTTTAATGTAGGATTTCATAGTCACTTTATCTCCAGAATGCTCATAGTAGTGGTAAGCACTGGAAAGGAAGGCTAATGATTGGTTGGGGATTTCTTGTGGTTTAACGCTTGGAGCGCGGGAAGGAATCGCATTATCGTTTTTAACCCACCCAACGCAAGTTAATATCGTTTTCTTAATCATCTCTAGTCCGCCTTCTCCGTAGCAATATAAGGCAGCGTCGATCTGGTTGGAGGCGTCACCCATATAAGGGCCTCTTTCTCGATCGGGACAATCCATGAAAGTATCGCGCATACAAACTCTTACCGTATTCTGTGCTTTTTTCCATAAGGTGTCGATTGAACTATCTGATGATTCAATGGCACCGAGCAATTCCCCGTTATATTCGCTGAGACGATAAGCGATCTTATTAAATTTCACGCCTGCGGGAGCTTCTATATATAAGTTATAACCGCTTCTCCATGGATAATTTTCATAATATTGATTGCCGCTTTTAGCAATATAGGTGTCCTTAAAAGATTGCACCCCATCATTATAGACATATGAATCGGTATAGAATGTCAATCTCTGACCCGCTTCTGCATCGATATCAATAATCCATGAGAACTGCACATCAGTGGGAAGGTTTAGTTCCAAAACAGTGTCATTTTCTAAAGTTTTTCCCGTATAATCACCAGCGTTTTCAAAATCAGCAACATCATAAAACTTAATAGGTTCAGTAATGGCGAGATACAAATCTCCAAATGGAAGATTGCCAGCTTTCGCAATCGATTTCGCGTTTTCCCAAGAGGAATCATCATAATCTAATTTACGGTAATCGCCTTCATCAACACGTGCATCATAAAACACATTTCTCTCGGCAAGCATAGAGGATTGTGGGTAAGAAATATAATCTTTACCCCCACTTATTCTGTTGCGATATGAGGCAACTCTATGCGCTTTAAAGGAAGTGTCAGATTTAATTAATGTATTTCCAACCTGCATTTCGAAAAGTAGGCCTGCTTGAGAAATCATATCTCCTTCTTCGTCCTCTAATGTTGGGTTGATAGAGCTGTCACCACTTCGCCCATTGAATGCGACTAATAAGGAAATGATGTTGTCTCCTTTTTTAAGTTTTGAGATATTGACTTCATCATAATAGGAATCATATGGAGTCGGTCCACGCTTCAAAGAACCATCGATTGTCACGAGTTCTTCATTAACCCACAAACAATATTTTGATTCAGCAGAAATGTAAGCGGTAATGTTCTCAATATCTTTATCCAAAGTGAACTTCTTTCTAAATGCGACATAACTATCTTCATAACAGTTTGTTGTCCATATCCAGTGACCCTTCCAATCACTCTTTTTGTAAGCATCTAATTCTTCGACGTATTTTAAATCACTGCGATCAGCTTTTCCCGTTTCTGGAATATTATCTTTTTCTTCGACACTAGAAATATCGCTATTTTGACTGCTAAAAGTACTCACGTTATTTGAACTTGGCACGTCGCTGCTATTACCGCATCCGGACAAGCAAAAAGAAAGAATGCAGGTAGATAAAATAAAAAATTTTTGTCTCTTCATATTTGGAAACTCCTTATATGATTATTTTGCTTTAATATAGTTTTAAAACAATTGTTCAAGCGTATTTTTGTATTTTTAAATCGTAAATTTTATAAATGGAATTATCCTTATCCTACCTCAAAAAGCATTCGTCTTATGCACAAGCGTGGTACGCACTTTTATTTATACAAAATACATTTTTTAATGGTAAAATATAGCCAACAAAAATCACATGATTATAATTGCTATTGTCGATGACGAAGAAGAACAAGATCAAGTAGCTATTGCTGAATAATAGTAACAACCCCTTATCCATATAACTCGGACTGAGGGGTTTTTATTATGGGTATAGTTATATTTTTTGTGATAATATTTCTATATGGATAATATTGAAAAGAAACTTGATAGTGAACTCATCTATGACGGGAAAGTCATACATGTAAGACGAGATAAAGTTCTTTGTCCAAATGGGAAAGAATCATATCGTGAAATAGTGGACCACCATGGAGGAGTGGGGGTTCTTGCTTTTCTTGATGGTAAAATCGCATTAGTGAAACAATATCGTTATGCTTATCAAGAAGAATTATATGAAATGCCCGCTGGTAAACTAGAAAAAGATGAAGACCCTTCTGAAGGTGGAAGAAGAGAACTTGAAGAAGAAGTGGGATATGTCGCTGATAAATTTGAATATCTTGGTAAAATGTACCCTTCTTGCGGTTATACAAACGAAATAATTTATTTATATAAGGCAGAAAATCTCCGCAAAACTCACATGCATTTAGACGAAGATGAATTTGTGGAAGTCTATTGGTTTAGCTTAGAAGAAATAAAAAAGATGGTCAAAAGCGGACAAATTGTCGATGCTAAAACCATCTGTGCTCTTTATTTACTTGATTCGTAATCTTTGATTGCTTTGTAGATTTTTTTCGCCAGCAAAAGGTGGCTTTTTTCTGTAAGGTGGATATAGTCGCTACCAGTTTCTAATCCGTTATTATCAACGAACAAACAATTATGTTTTTCTGCTACTTTTTGGTATTCTTCATTGAAATATTTGCTTTCGTTGATGACGTCTTTAGATACTTTTTCATAACCATCACCAACTACTGATGGGGCGACGATGATGATTTTTGGGGAATTCTTAATCTTTCCTACTAATTTCTGTTCAACTTTATAGATGTAGTCTTTTTCAAGCGATTCCGCGCAGCGCTTAGCAGTGTCTTTATATATGTATTTAAGATCATTGCTTCCTAACATAATAAGGATATAGTCGAGTGGAAGAGAAGAATAAAGGATTCCTCCAAAGGCTAATTTTCCGTTACGATTACCGACGAGTTCTTTTAAATCGTCACTGCACATCGTTCTGCCTGGTAGGCCTTCTTCGATAACTTCATAGTCATTTCCTAATAAGGATGCTAGTACGCGTGGGTACCTGATGGAAACAGGATATCTTTCCGCATCACTTGAAGGAACATAACCCCAGGTATTTGAATCACCAAAGCATAATATTCTTTTCATATGTTTTTCTCCAATATATTAGGCTCTGTTTCTAAGAACCCTTTTGCTTTGTAAAAGAGTTTGGATTCGTAATATCGTTCATCTCCAGTATGAATAGATAATTTGTTGTATCCTTTTTCTTTTACATAGTTAGTTAATGTATTTAATAAAGCGCTTCCAATTCCTTGTCTTTTTAATTCCGGTTTTATGTATAATCGGTGAATCCTTGCTTCTTTTGGCTTAATTGTTTCATATCCAATTGAACCTATAACTCTGTTATTTTCATCTAACGCAATCCAAAACATATCGCCTTTGTCAAAGTAGTTAGTTTTGATATCGAGTAAGTCGGGATTTATGGATGGGACTTTTTTCAAAGCATCTTTTGCGGATAAGACCATAAAAATCATGTCATCGCGGTAGTGGTCATTATATTGCTTTACTTTGAACTCGGGTAGTTCGCTTGTTTTTCCGGTAAAGAAAAGACCAACATTGACTTCAAGAAGTCTGGCGAGTTCCATAAGCGTTTCGCTATTGACGTCGTTAATGCCTGTTTCAATTTTAGTTAATGCAGTATGATCTTTGAAACCCATTTTCTTAGAAAGAGCGTCTTGTGATAGACCTCGCTCTTTTCTAATCTGCTTAATTGTGGCTCCAACATCCTTTTTGTTTTTGTTCATCAATTCTTTTCCTTAATAATTCCTTGACATCATCGTCTTCTATTTTATCAATTTGTGAAAACTTTTTCCCTAAGTAGTTAATCGATGTGCCTAAGTGATAGAAGATAAGGTTATCAATGATGAGGTATCTATCATGATAACTATCGTTAATCGATATTGCTAAACTTCCATATTCATTATTAAATGAAGTTGCATCAAATTCTGTAATCTTGTTCTTGCTCGATGTAATAATATGAAGATAAACGTTTTTACTTTTTACTTTGAGAGTATTTAATGTTTTTAAATCAGAGTATAGATCGATGAGAACAATTGATTCCTTTGCTTTTGAAATAATGTCGCTTAGATATGCTACTGCATCAAACACTTTATTATCTTCGACGATGATAGTTGTTGGGAAATAGTTTTTTTCGTTTTCTAATTTTATTAACCTGTTATCGATAAAATTAACTTTATTAATAAGATTTAAATAATTTTCATTGGTTAATAAAGACCTATTTTCATTAATCACGTACCCTTTTAGCAAATACTCTCTTAGAACATTGCTCGCCCATTTTCTAAAAATACTAGCGTTTGGTGATTTTACTCTATACCCGATAGCAATAATTACGTCGAGGTTATAGTAATCAATAATATAGGATTTACCATCTGTACCAGTTCGTGCATTTTTTGCACAAACTTGATTTTTATCTAGTTCATGATCTGAAAAAAGATTTTTAATGTGTCTTGAAATTACAGTCCTGTCTCTGCCAAAAAGTAATCCAATTTGGTCCTTATCCATCCAAATTGTTTCTTCTGTGGGCGAAACATTAACTTCTAACTCAAGACTGCCATTAACAAATTTGACAAGTTCGTAATTCATAGTGATATAATATCACAAGTGTTAAAAAATCACAATCTTTTATAAATAAAAACAGTCAACAATGACTGTATTATTTTAAGTGGTCGGGACGACAGGATTTGAACCTGCGACCTTCTGCTCCCAAAGCAGACGCGATACCAAGCTACGCTACGTCCCGAATATAATGGCGCGCCAGACAAGATTCGAACTCGTGACCCTCACATTCGTAGTGTGATACTCTATCCAACTGAGCTACTGGCGCATGTGGAGGTTCCTACCGGATTTGAACCGATGCTCATTGAGTTGCAGTCAATTGCCTTACCAGCTTGGCTAAGGAACCATAACCAAAGCGAATGTTATTATAACTAACCATTCTTCGCTTTACAAGATTAAATCTTTGATTTTGATGATATTTTCGTTTTATTCCTTAAAAGTTTGTTATATTATATTCAAGCAATCTTTTGCATGGACCATTAACTCAATCGGTTAGAGTGGACGGCCCATAACCGTTATGTTCCGGGTTCAAGTCCTGGATGGTCCACCAAATAATGGAGAATTACCCAAGTGGTTGAAGGGGTCGGTCTTGAAAACCGATAGGGGATGCAAGTCCCGCTAGAGTTCGAATCTCTAATTCTCCGCCAAGATTTTATACAACAATACATAAAGTATTGTTTTTTTATTGTTCTACCAAAACTATACTTTTTCACTAAATTAGTATTATGAATTATTTAATGTGCGTGTTATATAATATATATAATTTATTTGCCAAGGAGGTGCTTATGACAAATATAGCAAACAGGATAAAAGCGCTTGGGCTTTTAAGATGGATCTATTTGATTTCCTTAGTGATTGCTTCTGCTTCTTTTATCTTAATTTTTATCGCGTTAGCGTTAGGTAGTGAATACCAATTCACAGAACCGGGCGGTGTGACTTATTATGTTCTGACATTGATTTTAAGTATTGCCCATTTTGTGGTTATTGTTCTCATTGCCGCGACTTTCATCTTGACTTTTAGACTCAATATTGAATGCAGAATTTCATTCTTTATCGGGATTGGAGCCGCTGTTTTATCCATCGCTTCGGGCATTATGGTTGTTGTTCCAGGTGCAGCGTATACCGGTCTAATCATTGCGATGATTTCTGATCTATTGATTACAGCCGCATTATTTGCATTAATCGATGGTATTTTTGAGAAACAAGCAAGAGGAACCCCGTTATTTAAATTCGCAATGTTGGGTATGTGTTTAAATGTCGTTTATACTGTTTTTTCCTTTGTGACATCAGTCTTTAGATTGAACGAAGCATTTAACGCAGTTCTTTATACTATTGGAGCGGTTTGCTACATCCTCAGTTCATTAATTATCTTTATGAGTCTGAATAGTAGTTTGAAAGAAATCAAACGATATCAAGAAAGCGAGGCTTAATTTATGAAATTTAAGAAAATAATGTTATTAGCTGCCAGCGCATTGATGCTTGCTGGCGTTACTGGCTGTAATAGTAATTCAGTTTCTCCAGTTAATAATGAAGAAGCTATTGAAGAAATCGAAGAATTACCAGCGCCAAGAAATTTAAAAATTTCTAATGACCCTGAAGTTTCTAACTTTGTAAAAAATCAAGATTTTGATCCAAATAAAGCTTTAGCGATCGATTTACGTCCAACTACTACTCTTGATACGACTTGTACTGGACAAGAAGATGGTAAACGTCTTATCGTCACTAAAAAAGAAATTCATAAAGCCACTAATGGTTCCGGAAGTTTACATGCTCTTGAACAAGCAGAACTTCTTTATCCAGGACAACTACTTCTTGCCGATTCAGGGTTAGTCGATGGCAATCCAACTTCAATGAGCAACCTCGACCGTGGAGTAACAACTTTAGAAGTTGTTCTTCCTGGTTTATATGATTCTGAAATCGAAGTTACGAAAACAAAACGTTCGACTATTCGTAACGGCATTCAACAAAAGGTTGAAGAGTGGGCTTCTAGTCCAAAGAAAAAAGCTCTTACTGCAAAAGAAAATTTCAAAATCTCTCAAATCTATGACCAACGTCAAGCCGGTCTCGACTTCGGTTTTGAAATCGCCGAAAAACTCTCCATCAAAACAGATTATAAACAAGATGTTGAGAAAAATATCTTCATCGTTTCCTATGAACAAATCTTCTATACTGTTAACACATCATTAGATAATGATACTCTTGTCTTCGCTGATACTGTAACTAAAGAAGATGTTGAAAGAGAAATCGGCAGTACTCCAGCAGTTATGATCTCTCAAGCAAGCTATGGTAAGATGGTTTTCCTTAAGATTGAAACCACTAAGTCTAAATCCGAAATTGAAGCTGCCTTTAACTATTCTGGTAGTGTTAATGTCAAAGCAAAAACACAGTTTAAGGAAGCGCTTGAAAATTGTACAATTACTTCCCTTGTCTATGGTGGAGCAGTTAAAGAAGGAGATGATCCAGAATCACCAACACCATCAGAAGTAACAGATACAGCTGATAATTCAAAAGCTGATATCGTAACCTCGTTATTAACTAGGAACATTGCTTCTACAGCTGCTGAAGTGGAAAATGCTGTTATGCTCAGCTACCGCACGACTTGGTTAAAAAACAATAAGTTCGCCATAGTTCAAGCGACAGCTGATTATGTGGAAACTACTCGTTCTATCATCGATGAACAAGTAGTTGAAATTAAAAACGTCGGTTGTTTCGCCGTTGATGATTGGTGGATTTCCGGTGAAGCCGTTTCCGTTAACGCAGAAACTGGGGCTCTTGAATTCGGACCAAGAACGAGAATTGAACATTCTTCTAGTATTTGTGCACCACAAAGTAGAACATATACAATTTCTGCTAAATGGGCACGCTTGCATTTCGCTTATGATATTTGTGCGGGATCTAAAAATGTGTTCAATCGACGCATTAGTGATAACAACTTCTTCTCTAAAGCTTTCATTGAAACCTGTGGTACCACGTTTATCAACCACACCAACGTCACTGTTGATGGTTCCTTCCGCAGAGTCTAACCAGACTATTAGATGAATAATTGGGATTGGTTATATAAGCCAGTCCCTTTTTTCTTTATATAAATAAGGATTATTTACTAATAGTGCGTTATAAAGACGATGAACAATATCGTTTAATTTGTAGTATGACTGATAAAGATATTCATGTCGATGGCGATATCATCATTAGCAATCTATATGAAGATAGACTTTTAAAACCATATGGGTTTGTGGTTAGCAAAGAATAAACATAATAGACAATATTTTTATATGAATATAAAATGAAATCGATAAGGTTGGTTTTATTATGAAACATTTTAAATTATTAAGTTTATTATTAGCGATACCATTTTTATGTGGTTGTTATAATTCTGCGGGCGGGGGAACTTATCATGATGCGGATAAATATTTAGTTGGCAATCAAACTTATGCTTCTTCGATTGATAGCATTGATATCGACTGGGCTTTTGGAAAAGTTACTTTAATTAGCGATGAGACTATTACTGGCGCGGTAATTAAAGAAGAGAATAATTTAATCGATGATGAGAAAGTTCATTCTTATTTAAAAGGCAGTGAATTATTGGTTAAGTTTTTTGCAAGCGGACATCGTGGGACTAACATCGATAGTAAAGATAAGGAACTATATCTCACCTATAATCCAAATGATATTAGAATATTTGATATCGGCAGCACTTCTGCGACCGTAGTGTTACCAAAATTAGTGGCTAGTGAAAAAGTAGAAATATCTTTAACTTCTGGAGATGTAGTAGTAGAAGGAATTACTTCACCAAAAACCGATATCTATTTATCTTCTGGAGCAGTCAAGATTAAGGAATTATCATCAGAAAATATCTCGATAAAAGCGACGAGTGGAACAGTGAATATTAACAATATCCATACAAAAGATATTAACGCAGATATGACAAGTGGTAATCTATCTCTAGGGCTTGTTACATTTACTAAAAGTCAGTTTGATATGACAAGTGGAGAAGCTAGTATCACTCTTCCAGATGATGGTGCTATCGTCAAAATCCATAAAACTAGTGGAACAGTGATTACAAGTAGAGAATGCACGATTTCTGGCGATCAATATATCTTTGGTAGTAGTGAATCAAAAATGGATATCAACATTACCAGCGGAAAAGTGGTTTTATCATAATGAAAGAGTTACCAAATACAGTACAGGTCTATTTAAAAAAGGGCAATTCCTATCTTTTGATGTATCGCAATAAAAAGAAAAACGATATGAATGAAGGCAAATGGATAGGGGTAGGTGGACACGTTGAAAAGGGTGAAAGCATCGACCAGGCTGTTATTAGAGAAGTCAAAGAAGAAACAGGTTTAGATGTTATTTCATTAAGATGCAACGGAGAAGTATTATTCATCAATAACGATTACCAAGAGATGATGTACGTCTATGAAATTGAAGATTTTTCTGGTGAGCTTATCGACTGCAATGAAGGTGAACTCAAGTGGATAGATATCGATAAGATGTATGATTTATCGATGTGGGAAGGGGATAAAGCCTATCTCCCCTTATTAAAAGAAAAACGATATTTTAAAATGAAGATTGTTTATAAAGATAAAGAACTTGTGGGAGTGGAATCCTTATGAAAAGCCTATCTGCATTCTTATTAACTTTTGCTTTAAGAAAAGCACGTAAAAAATATTTCACTCCCAAAGAGGGGGATGTTTTAGATAATGATAAGGATTATGAGCTTTCTCCTTCTCTTAATTTAAAGTGCCCAGTTGAAGAAGAAATATATTTTTCGCGAAAGGTCTTTATCTTAAATAAAAATAGTGAGAAAAACATCACGATGATCTATCTCCATGGAGGGGGATATGTATTACCATTTTTCTCTATGCAGTGGAAATATATCGATAAAATCACTAGCAAAACCGGAATAAAATGTTACTGTCCTGATTATCGTTTAGCCCCTAAAGGTACATATAAAGAGGCGTATGAATTGCTATTACCTTTATATCATGAAATCATAAAAAGATATCCTCAGGATAAGGTTATTTTATTTGGTGATTCTGCTGGAGGTGGTCTATGTTCGGGACTATATCTTGAACTAGCGAAAAGAAATATCAAATTACCTGATGAACTGATTCTCATCTCCCCATGGATCGATTTAACTAATGAACTTGTTGTTCGTGAGAAAGATCCTCTACTCACTAAAGCAGGATTATTAGTTGCTTCTAATATGTGGTCAAAAGGGACCAGTAAAATGGATTACCGTGTTTCTCCTTATTTTGGAGATACCTCATTATTTAATAATGTGACAGTATTTTATGGTAGTGATGAAATCTTATATCCATCTATTGATGCTTTTGTTTCTAAGATTAAGAATAATCAAAATAACCGCATCTATTTGAAAAAGGGAATGAATCACATCTATCCGTTTTATCCGATAAAAGAAGCAAAAGAAGCAACTAACATCATAATTAAGACGATTATTAGGTAGATATCGCTTTAATCATAGACAATATTTATTATTTATAATAAGATTAAAAAGTTACAGGCAGGTATTTTATTTATGAAAAAAATGCGTTTACACATCTATATTGCAATGGCAGTATTCCTCATTATGGTAATCGTTGGTTCATTCCTCGATTTACAAATCAACCAAGCAATATTCTCCCCAAATAATGGATTTGGTATCACAGTCGCTGCTTTATCGATGGTGGTGGGATATGGCATCCTCGCTTCAATGGGTGGCGTCTTCCTTTATCATGGGGTAAAAGTCACTAATGTCGTTTGGCAAAAAGTGCTTTTCATCCTCGTCTCCGTCGTCATTCTTGTTGGCACAGTCGTCTTATGTGCAAGGAAAGAATTCTTCGGCGTCAATGGTTGGAACATTCCTAACTTAGTATGGCTCGGTTATTTATTAGCGACTCCACTTATGGGTGCATGTATGTTTGGAGGATATGTTTTAGCAAAAAAAGTTAATAATCCACGTCTTTGGATTTTAATGGCAGTCGCGGCAATCTTCCTCGCTTTAGCCCTTTTACTCGGTACAACTGCTGTGAAGAGCATCTTCAATCGTCCAAGATATCGTATCGTCGTCGCGGAAGATGCCCATTATTTCTATAATTGGTGGGAAAGATGCACTAATTCAAAAGATTTAATCGCGAAATTCGGCGTTACTTCCGAAGAATTCAAATCCTTCCCAAGTGGTCACGCGAGTGTTGCAGCAGTGGCGATGTTCGGTGTGATTTTATATCCATTTGTGACCGGCAAAGAATTCAAATATCAAACCTTATGCTTCTATGCTGGTTTAGTGTTCACATTATTTGTAGCGTTCACTCGTATGCTCGTCGGCGCACACTTCTTAAGCGATGTCGGTATGGGCGGATTAATCACTGTCATCTGTTTATATGCATTTTATGAAGTTCTCATTCATAATCCCAAAATATATGAAACACCTTCTTTAGAAGAGAAAGAAGTCGTGGCTGAATAATGAAGAACTTAATCATTCCAAAACAATATTATAGCCGTCTCGATTTATTAGAAACCCAAGTGGCGATCAAATTCGTCAAAGATACATTCCAAGTTGAACTATCAAAAGCGCTTGACCTTCAACGTGTCTCTGCCCCTTTATTTGTCACACCCGAAAGTGGACTTAACGATGGTTTGAACGGATATGAAAGACCGGTTTCTTTCGATGTCTCTTCTCTTCATAAAGATGTGGAAATCGTGCAGTCCTTAGCGAAATGGAAAAGAAATGCCTTAGGTAAATACCATATCGAAGAGAACAAGGGTATTTATACCGATATGAATGCGATTAGAAGAGATGAAGAACTCGACACCATTCATTCGATATATGTCGACCAATGGGACTGGGAAAAAGTCATCACCCGTAAGCAGAGAAACAAAGAATATCTCCACAACGTGGTGAGCAATATCTATCGCGTATTTAAATACACTGCAGAAAAAACCAAAGAAAAATTCCCAAAATTAAAAGGTTTATATCTTCCTGATGAAATCACTTTTGTGACTACTTCAGAGTTAGAAGCAAAATATCCAGATTTAGATGGACACGATCGCGAAAATGCATTCGCGAAAGAATATAAAGCGATATTTGTTGAAGAAATTGGTTGGCCACTTAATAACGGCAAACCACATGATGGTAGAGCTTCTGACTACGATGATTGGAAACTTAATGGTGACCTCCTCATCTGGGATGAAGTATTAGGCATTGCTTTAGAGATATCTTCTATGGGCATTAGAGTAGACTCTAAATCACTGAAAGCTCAAATGGAATTCAAAGCAGAAGAAGGAAAGATATTATCCCCATATCATAAAGCGATTCTTAATGATGCTTTACCGCTTTCTATCGGTGGTGGTATCGGTCAATCTCGACTCTGTATGCTCATCTTAGAAAAAGCTCATATTGGAGAAGTCCAAGCCAGCGTTTGGTCAGAAGATGATATTACAGTTTTAAAGAAAAATAACATTATACTCTTATAAGCACATTTTTATTTTCATATTTATAAAATAAAAGTTAAGATATTTAGTAAGGAGAACAATTTATGTCAAGTGTGATCGTTTATTTCTCACATAGAGGAGAAAACCTCATCAATGGTAAACCATTATTTTTACAAAAAGGTAACACTCAAATTTTAGCGGAAAAAATCCACGCTTTAACTGGCGCCCCAATGTTTGAAATCAGACCTCAAGAAGAATACAGTGAGGTTTATAAATATTGCAATGAAAGAGCGAAACAAGAATATGAAACCAATGCTCTTCCAGAGATTGCTGGCTTAGTGCCTAATTTTGAAAATTTCGATACTATCTATATCGGATTCCCAATTTGGTACCGCACTTATCCACGCATTATCAACACTTTCTTAGAGAAAGTGAAATTGAAAGGTAAAATTATCAAACCATTCTGTACAAATGATGAAGGTAGTTTTGGTACTGCCGAACTCGAATTAGGCAGTTATTTAAAAGCTGATAATAAAATGAAAACTGGCCTTTCTGTCAATGGCTTCAAGCTCGATAGCTGTGATGAAGCGGTTGAAAAATGGGTCAATAAATAGGAGGAAATATCTATGGAATTCAAATTATTAAAATGTGAAGTCTGCGGCAAGATGGTCGCAGTTATCAAAGACACACCAGTCCCAACGATGTGTTGTGGCAAACCAATGGTGGTAGTAAACGCCAACACTGGTGATGGTGCTTTTGAAAAGCACGTTCCAGTCGTGGAAAGAAACGGCAATGAAGTATTAGTGAAAGTCGGTTCTGTCGATCACCCAATGCTTCCAGAACACTATATTCAATTCATCGTTTTAAGAACGAATAAAGGCAATCAAAGAAAAGCCTTAAACCCAGGTGAATTACCACACGCGAAATTCTATATCGGCGAAGATGAAGAAGTATTAGAAGTTCTCGAATACTGCAATCTCCACGGATTATATAAAGCCTAAGAGGTAGCTCTATGCCTAAGTGCCGTAATTGTGGTGCTAGATTATCTAAATTCGATAAAGATGTTTGCCCTGTCTGCGGAACGAAAAACCCTTTAGAAGGTGTGACTAGCGAGACAGTTGAGATTACATCTCAATTAAACATCGATAGCGAAGAATTCGAAACATATAAGCCATGTACAAAGGCTAATGCTTTTGCTTTATTTGCAAGCATTGGTTTTACGGGTGCTGGTTTATTCTATTTAAATTATTTCCATCTCGCGATTATTTGGGCCTTTATCAATATCGGTGTATTAATCGGTGGAATTGGTTCCTTATTAGCCTTCCTCACTAATGTTGGAATATTATGGGGATACCTCATCATGGTGATCGCTAGTTATGTGATCAACATCATCATCGGTATCATCGTTTATTTAAAACCGAATATGAAAGATGGAAGAGGAGAATTTCTCCATTAATGCAACATTATTTCGCTTCCATTAATAGTGGAAATGTTCTTCTTTCTAGTAGCGATCAACATCACCTTCTCCATGTCATGCGCATGAAAGTGGGGGATAGAATTATCGCTATTGATGAAAAGAAAGAACATTTAGCGGAAATAAAAAATATTTCACCTCTAATAATTGAGGTATTAGAAACATTAGAAACAAATAACGAATTAAAAAGCAAAGTAACATTGTTATACTGCTTATCCAAAGGTGACAAAATCGAATTTGTCATTCAAAAAGCGACGGAATTAGGAGTGAGTAGAATCGCTCTTGTTTCTAGCAAATACTGTATTACGAAGATTGATAATCAATCTTTTAATAAAAAATTACCTCGCTATTTAGCAATTGCAAAAGAAGCAAGCGAGCAATCGCATCGTCAAATCATTCCCGAAATAGTAGGGGTATATGATATCAATAAGATTCCTAGTGAATTATTATCTGATATCAATTATGTCGCTTATGAGAAAAACGATGATAACCCAACTTTAGAAGTTAACGATAAATCCGTATCGATATTAATCGGTAGTGAAGGAGGGTTTGATCCTCGTGAAATCGATAATTTAGAGAAAAAAGGATTTAAATCCATCTCTCTTGGTAAGCGCATATTAAGAACAGAAACAGCGGCAGTTTATGCCCTAAGCGTCATAGGATATTTATTAGAAAGATGACTTTATACGAATTATTAATTGCTAAACAAAAGAAACGTCAACCATTCTCCAAAACAGCGGATTATGCTTATTTTGCAAAGAACCGTGGACATTTAGGCAAGTTCCCAAGATTTGCCTCTTTAGCTGATACTGGTGATGAATTCGATATCATCAGATTAAACATCATCCTTGCTGGCTATAAGAATAAAGTGCTCATGGAAGAAGAGATTCATAGCATCAACCATTATATTGAAGAAGGACAGAAAGTTGATCATATCAAGCTCATCAATACCATCAAAGAAAAGATGATTGATGAACCATATTTGGTCGATGATAAAAACAAGATTTATATCCCGTTTTTCTCGCGTAGTTTGAACCAACTTTACGTTAGAGAACCAGAGAAATTATTAGTGAAGCCTTATAGCGATTTGAAGGATAATTTCCAAGACAGTATTGTCGACCCATTTGATACCTATGGAGCCTCTTTATATGACTCTTTATATACGCGTTTACTTCGCGTTGGTAATAAGGGGGATGAAACGGCATTTTTCCATTATGATACCAACACGATTTATTTCGTGAATAAGCAAGGAAGAATGGATAACAAACTCGTCTTATTTGATAAATATATTAAAAATCCAAGTTACAACCATATGATTGAACGTATCAAAGGGATTGTCGAAGCATATTTTAATAACGATCGAAGCGGTATGATCAACGCCTTATTCCAAAATGGTTTTATCTCTAACCGCATCCTCTCATTAATCAATAAGAATTCACGTAAATAATGAAATATTTTGTCTTCACTCTTGGCTGCAAAGTCAATACATATGAATCAACTGCTATCGCCACAACCTTAGAAGAAAAAGGATATGTTTTTGATGAAAATAATCCTGATGTAGTGGTTATAAATACTTGCAGTGTGACGCATGTTGCCGATCAAAAATCCCGTCAACACATCCGTAAATTTAGAAAACTGTATCCTAATGCCGTTCTTGTTGTGATGGGTTGTTTTGCTCAAAGCAACAAAGATTACGCAGAGAAAGAATTAGATATCGATATCTTGCTTGGAACGAGTAAAAGACATCTCATTCCAATCTTTATTGAACAATTTTTAAAATCGAAAAATAGAATCGTGGCAGTAGAAGATGATCCGCGTACTTTTTTTGATTATGAAGAGCTCAATGTCACTTCTTGTAGTGAGAATATTCGTGCTTATTTAAAAGTGCAGGACGGATGCGATAATTTCTGCTCATATTGTTTAGTTCCATATATCAGAGGAAAATCCCGTTCAAGAAATATCTATGTCTGCATCGAAGAAGCCAAGCAACTCGTGAAGAAAGGCTATAAAGAAATAGTGGTCTCAGGAATCCATGTTGGCTACTACGGAAAAGATAATGGTTCTTCCTTCTCTTCCTTAATATCTGCTTTAAGCGATGTAAAAGACTTATATAGGTTAAGAATATCATCGGTAGAACTCAGTGAAATTGATGATGAATTCCTCTCCTTATTAAAGAATAAAAATAATATTGCTAAACACCTTCATCTCCCCCTTCAATCAGGGAGCAACAATATCTTAAAAAAGATGGGTCGACATTATTCGCGTGAGCAGTTTATTAAACGCGTGAACGAAATCAAAGAAGTGATTCCTGATATCGCTTTAACTACCGATGTTATCGTCGGCTTTCCAGGAGAAAGTGAAGCAGATTTCTTAGATACATATAATCTTCTTAAAGAGCTTGGTTTTTATCGGCTCCATGTCTTCCCATATTCAGTTAGAAAAGGCACGAAAGCAGCCTCTCTCCCAGATCAAATCACACCAGACGTTAAAGCGGAACGTGTGAAAAGACTATTAGATTTATCTAAAGAACTACAAAACGAATATGAAAAACGCTTTATCGGTACCTCTTTAGATGTCTTGTTTGAGAAATATGATGGGCAGTTTAATATCGGCCATACCTCAAATTATATTGAAGTGCGTCAAAAAAACGACGTTCCCGAGATTGGAAATGTAAAAAATATCTTGATTGAGTCTAGTAATATCGTAAAAAATTAGATTATGTCTTAATTAGTATTGACGAAAACTATGTTTTACTAATATAATAATCAACGTTAACGGAGGAAAATACTTATGGCAGTCCCACAAAGAAGAATATCAAAAACTCGTAAGAGACTTAGAAGAACACATTTCAAACTCGCAGTGGAAGGTTTAGTGACTTGTCCAAACTGTGGTGAACTCATCAAGGCTCACCATGTCTGTCCAAAATGTGGCTATTACGCCGGTAAAGTCAGCTACTTAAACGGCAAAGTCGTCACTAAGACTGAAGTCAAAAAAGAAGAAAACGCGGGTAAGAAATCATCCCGTAAGGCTAAAAAAGAAGCCAAATAATGAAATTAACTAGATAGTGGAAAGGTGGTGAAAGTATGCCAAAGATCACAGTTAGAGAAAACGAAACTTTAGATGATGCTTTACGTAGATTTAAACGTCAAGTGAACAAAGCTGGCACCATCCAAGAAGCTCGTCGTAGAGAGTTCTACCTCAAAAAAGGTTTAAAGAGAAAAGTTAAATCTGAGAACGCTCGTCGTAAGAACAGAAAATAATGAAAACAAGGAATCGAAAGGTTCCTTTTTTATGTTTTAATTTGATCAATAATATCTTTATGTGGGTAGCTCATATTTACGTTGACATATTATATCACATTTGATTTAATACAAATGCAATCGGTACGCGTTAGCCCTATATGGGTTCATCGATTGCTTTTTTTCTATATTTTTTACTAAAAGATTTGCTATATTGCGGTTTTCTTTTCGACACAGTTTCAATGATTTGCAGATCATCAGGATGAATAGACATGTTTGAGATTTTACCACCTATATCTTTTCTTTTGCAGAGCATAGGGCGATTGCGTATGTAAGAATTGATAATAGTGCTACTAGTTGGATGTGATAACAGTGTAATGTATCTAACACCTAATTTATAAAAACAGTACCGATTAAATCGATACTGTAATAATCTTGGTTGCGGAGGATGGATTTGAACACACCGACCTTCAGGTTATGGGCCTGACGAGCTACCACTGCTCTACTCCGCGATGCGATTAATATATTAATATTACACATTCTTTTAGTCAAGTATTAAAATAATAAAGATGAATACTTTTATTTTTGATATTGGAAATGTCCTATTAGATTATTCCCCCATTAAAATGGTGAGAAGAGTGATCAAAGATCATCCTGATGCAGAGTATCTCGCGGATACATTATTCTCCCGTTATTATTGGGCAAGACTTGATTTAGATGAAATCACGATTGAAGATGAGAAGAAAGATTTAAAAAATGTTGTCCCTCCTCATCTATATGAACTTGCCTGTCATATTTTAGATAAATGGTTAGAAGAAATAACACCAATTGAAGGAATAGAAGAAGTGCTTTCTTATTTAAAAAATAAAGGTTACAAATTATATTATTTGAGCAATATTTGTTCGCAGTTTATTAATGAAGGATATGATTATCCTCATATCAAGAAGTTATTAAATTATTTTGATGGAGGAGTAATAAGTGGTCCTCTTCATATCGTTAAGCCAGATGAAGAAATATATGACCATTTATTCGCTAAATACGATATCAATCCAAATGATGCCTTATATATCGATGATAACGAGAATAATATCAAAGCCGGCAAAGTAGTGGGCTTAAACACTTACTTATTCGATGGTGATGCTTATAAACTGAAAGAATATATTATTAATAATATAGAACAATAAAAAAGACACAACTTCAGTTGTGTCATATTTTATGATATTTGGTGGCCCAAGCAGGAATTGAACCAGCGACACAGGGATTTTCAGTCCCTTGCTCTACCAACTGAGCTATCGGGCCATTAGCAACTTTTTTGGCGGACCAGACGGGAATCGAACCCGCGATCTTCTCCGTGACAGGGAGACATGTTAACCGCTACACCACTGGTCCAGTTGCCTATATATTATCTTAAATACTCGAGAATAAATCAAGTAAAGATTAACAAATATTTACCAAACTTTAGTAATTCTGCGCCCTGAGTTCAAAATAACTCTTTGCGTGATGGCAGCATGGGCATTCTTCAGGGGCTTCTTTGCCGATATGAATATGTCCACAGTTGCGGCATTTCCAGACGACGACATCATCAGCGATGAAGACTTTACCGCCTTTAACATTTTCAAGTAATTTGAGATATCTCTTCTCGTGTTCTTTTTCAATGGCACCGACTAAACGGAATTGTTCTGCGAGTTCATGGAAACCTTCTTCATCAGCGACTTTTGCAAATTCCGCATACATTTCTGTCCATTCGTAGTTTTCACCATTAGCAGCATCTTGAAGGTTGACTTCAGTAGTGGGGACTTTACCACCATGAAGAGCTTTAAACCAAAGTTCAGCGTGTTCTTTTTCATTTCCCGCTGTTTCTTCAAAGATCGCCGCGATTTGTTCATAGCCTTCTTTTTTCGCTTTGCTCGCGTAATATGTGTATTTATTACGTGCTTGTGATTCACCCGCAAAAGCGGTTTGTAAATTCTTTTCTGTTTTACTTCCTTTTAGTTCCATTTGTTTTTACCTCTAGTTGACATTTTACCCTAAAAGGTAAACAAAGGTGAATAATTTTCTTTTAAAGATGGAATAGAATATAGTATTCTATAATAGAACGAGTATGAAAGTTGTATTAGTAGTAGATTATTTTGGCAACACCACAAACGGGACGACGATGACCGCACGTCATCTTTATAAGCAGCTCGAGGCTTGTGGACACGAAGTAGCAGTTATCACTGGCGTTGGTAATGGTTGGCCCAATGTTTATGAGACGGGTGTAGCGAGAATTTGTTCTATCCCAATCGCGAGATTCTTCTTTAAAAATAATGGCTTTTACTTTGGTAAAGTTGATATGAAAATCATTGCGGAAGCATTAAAAGGTGCGGATTTAGTGCACTTTTTAGCGGATTTCCCTCTCGAAAGAGCGGTGAAGAAATACTGCGATAAGCAAGGTATAAAAACTTTTGCAGCTTTTCATATTCAACCAGAAAACGCAACATATCAACTTCATTTAGGTTGGTCTAAATTTGTTAATTGGTTAATCTATATCATCTATAGGAATGCGTTCTTCAATAAATTTGAACATATTCACTGTCCTAGTAAGATGATTGCTAACGAGCTTAAAAAGCATCATTATACTGCCCAGCTACATGTCATCTCTAATGGTATTGGAAATACATTCCGTCAAATCTCAGTCACTCGTCCTGAGGAAGATAAAGATTATTTTATCGTCACCATGGTGGGACGTATCACTCATGAAAAACGACAAGATTTAGTGGTGAAAGCCTGTGCGGCTAGTAAATACGCGGATAAGATTAAATTATTCCTCTTTGGTCGTGGAACGTGGAGCAAGAAGATCACTAAGATGGCCAAGAAGAAACTGAAGAATGAACCATTTATCGGTTTTGTCACCCATGATGAATTATTAAAGATTCTTAATTATAGCGATTTATATGTCCAAGCTTCTGATATTGAAATCGAAGCGATTTCCTGTATGGAAGCTTTTGCCTGTGGCACTGTCCCTGTCATCTCTGATTCACCTTTAAGTGCAACAAGCCAATTCGCTTTATCTGAACACAGTGTTTTTAAACACGGTAATTACAAAGACTTAGCAAAACAAATCGATTATTGGTATGAACATCCGGAAGAGAGAAAGAAACTCGAAAAGGAATATGCAGAATCTGCAAAAGACTATAATTTAGAGAAATGCAACAAACAATTAATCTCATTATTTGAAGATTATTATAATGGTAAGATTTGATGAGCAAGAAGAAAACCGCCCCAATTAAGACGATTTATTATTCAGATTTGTTGAATGATGATTTTTCTCGTACGAATAACTTAGACGAGAAGAAGATTGATGAAAGATACAATTATTTTCGTTTGAACAATATCTTTGTTCGCTTATGGGCAAATTTCTTATATTACATCATTGCTAAACCGCTTGTGTGGTTAGTTTTAAAATTGTATTTTAGATACAAAGTAGTGAATAAAAAACTCATCAAAAGACGTGGCAAACACGGTTGCTTTATATATGGTAACCACACTAACTATCTTCCTGATGCCGCATTTTCTTCAATGCTACACGCGAAAAGGAATTACGTCATCGTCGGTAGTCAAACTGTCAATATCCGTGGGATTGGTAAACTCGTGCAAGATTTAGGAGCAATTCCTTTAGGAAGCACAGTGGAAGCGAAGAAGAATTTCTTAGATTGCATTCACCGTAAACTCAAAGAGAATGCATCGATTACCATTTATCCTGAAGCCCATATTTGGCCTTACTATAACGGGGTGAGACCATTTAATAAAGCGAGCTTTAATTATCCATATGATTTAGAAATACCGGTCTATTCTTTAGCGACTTGCTATCAAAAAAGAAAACATGCGCTTAGACCGAGAATCATCTTCGTTTTAAATGGTCCTTTCTATGCTGATAAAACTCTTGATAGAGGGGAAGGAATACAGAAATTAAGAGATCAAGTATACGATTCATTAGTATATGCGACTAACAAATATTCAACTTACGAATATTATCATTACGAGAAAAAAGCAGATTAATGGAAGAAGAAAAAGTTGAAACACCAGTAGAAGAAAAAAAGCCAAACAGTCATAAAAAAGTGATTGGTTTTGTCTTACTAACCTTGCTAGTTACTGCCGTCATGGTTGTCGTTTTTGTTAATATCGGCGACTTTTCTAAAACATGGAATCAACTTTTAAAGATGGACGCTGGTTATCTATGGATCGCGATTGCCTGTGTTGTTTTATATTTAATTACTTGGCCAGTATCATTAATGATATTAAATAGAAAAAGCAAGAATCGTCCTTCTAAAGTTGATGACTTTTTAATCGGTGGGAGTGAGCATTTCTTTAATGGCATCACCCCGTTTTCCAGTGGTGGCCAACCAATTCAAGTATATTTATATACTCAAAACGGAATGACCGCTGCGCAGGCAACGGGAATATGTTTATCAAATTTCATCGCTTTTATGATCGCCACTAATATATATGCGATTGCCTCTTTATTCTTCTGGGGTAAGTTTACAGAAAGCTTTACTCCGGCGACGATATGGATGGTGATATTAGGGTTCTTTATGAATCTCTTCACTTTGTTTTTCATCATCTCTATTGCAAGTTCTAAAACGATTAGAAATCTTCTCATCAAATTATTCAAAGCATTAGGAAAGATTAAGTTTTTAAGCAAAATCATCGACAAAACCCTCCCTAAATTTGAAGAATACTGCAATAATTTCCAACTCGCTTCTAAAGAAATCATGTCGCGTAAGTTCGATTTCATCTTAGCGATTTTAGCTAGAGGAATATCTTTGATATTCTATTATTCAATTCCTTTCTTCATTTTAAAAGGAATAGGAGTGGAACTGCAGATGATTGATATCTTCTTCATCTTGCTTGCTTCTAGCTTTACTATCACGACGATGGTGTGGGTTCCTACTCCAGGCGGAACGGGAGGAATTGAATTCGCATTCACTTACATCTTTGTGACCTTCTTTATGACTTTAGGCAATAAACAAGAAATCATCACCGCGAGCATGATCATGTGGAGATTTTTAACTTATTATCTATTGATGGTCTTAAGTGCAGCTGAATATGTGATATATGAAATCATCATCAAGAAAAGACGTAAGAAAAAGGCATTAGAAAATAATGATTAATGTTTTATATACTGGCGATAGAAATGTATTCCGTGGCTTCGCTTTAGCGGTTCTCACTTTAATCAAGTATACAAAAGAACCTTTTACTGTTCATTTTATGACAGTGGGAGCAAGCTGGGACGAAAGATGTAAGAAACTTCCTTTAGAAGACTTTAATAAAATTAAAGACGTTTTAAAAAAGCTACGTCCGGAATGCGAGATGAAATATTATGATGTGACCGATTCTTTTGCGACTCATTTTGAATATTCTCCAAATAAAAAGCCAGTTTATTCCCCTGCTTCAATGACGAGACTACTTTTAGTAGAAACGATTAAAGATGTCGATAAACTCATCTATTTAGATTGTGATACCTTAACGACTTCTTCTCTATCTGCATTTAATGAATTAGATATTTCTAATTATGAGATGGCAGTCTCTCTTGACTTTATGGGTCACCGCTGGGTAAAAAGAGATTATTTCAATTCCGGCGTTTTATATATCAATATGAAGATGGTCAGAGAAACTAGATTATTTGAAAGAGCGATAGAGCTTCTTAAAAAAAAGAGATTTTATTTCGCTGATCAAACCGCATTATATAAATGCTCGAGCAAAAGATTATATATCCCGTGGCGATTTAACGAGCAAAGAAAGATTAAAAACGATACGGTTATCAAACATTTTAATAAAGGGATTAGACCGTTCCCCTTCTATGTATATAACGTCAAGCAGTGGAATGTGAAGAAAGTGCATTCTTTCCTTAAAATCCATTATTTTGATGATATATATTCTCAGTATGATGAACTATTTGGAGAAATTGCTCCACTAGATTATTAAAAAAGCTTGTGATCAACAAGCCTTTCTCACTCTTTTTAGATAATCATAATTATCTTTGGTATATAATTTCACAGTTTTCTGTGATTTTTTTATGATGATAGTGGATAATTCATTGAATTGGTAGACTCTATTATCCGCGGTTAATACTTGTGGATATTTCGTGCGGTGTCTCACCTTATATTCTAAAGTGATGACTTTGTCATCGTTAAAGACAATCGGCGCGGCGATAGAAGTGTACTGTCGAGATGTGATTGGGGCGATTTTACTAAGGATGATCGCGTTTAATTTGTTATCGACAATCGGACCTCCGACGGAGCGGTTATAGGCGGAAGAACCATAAGTAGTGGAAATGAGTAAGCCAGAACCATAATATGATTCGAGTAATTCATCATTTATGCGTATGTCATATGCGCTTGCGTGGGCGAATTGGCCTAATGAGAATTCATTAACGGCATAATAAACATTGTTATCGATATCCGCTTCGATAAGAGGAAGATTTTGAATATGAGGTTTGTTTATTAAAATATCGTTTATATCTTTTGCGTCTTCAGGTAAAAAATCGATATAAAAACCGAGATGGCCAGTCATAAATGGAACAAAAGCGACTTTATCGATAATATCGATGTATTTGCTGACTGCTTCTAAAAAAGTTCCATCTCCTCCAATGCAGATGACGACATCAGGATTATTTTCATCTTCGATAAAATTTATAGAAATATTATTTTTGATGATTTCTTTTAGTTTGTCCGCGTCATCGCGATTTTTTCTAGTATAGAAAGCGTATTTCATAACTAGATTATAGCATATTACAAAAAATAGTCATTTTATTATATTTAAGCTTTGCTTACTTTTAAAAATTTGGACAGTGTATAAATTTTTCAGTATTTCCCTCTTGCAACTATCTAAAACCCTCCTATAATGTAGACAACATCTGAAATACCTAGTCCTTGACCGCCACGTCGTTAAACTAGCAAAAAAGGAGGATACAACTATGGTATTATCAGAAAGCATCAACTTACTCTATGCAAAACACACATACGCGCTTGATGGTGTCGGTGTAAAAAGAGACAGAAGTTTTAAGAAGATCTACTTCACTCGCGAAAACGCTGAAAAAGAAATGTACCGCTTGATGAATAAGTATTCTACTCGTGCTGTTAAAATTTACGAAGATAACCATGACAAGACTTACATCTGTGACAATGGTGCGACATTCTACATTACTAGACTTGCCTAATCATTAATTAGCTTAGATTAATTTAAAATTTGTTAATACAAATAGCCCCTTCCTTAGATGAAGGGGTTTTCTTTTTGGAACGAATATATTTATATCCTTATTATATATAATAAAAGCACACCCGAATGGATGTGCTTTGTAGTTTTGAGTTTGTTTTGAATTATAACTTGCGGTTATAGTATTCAACGATTTGAGCTTCAGTGATGTTTTGATTGAGTTCATTTCTTTCTGGTTCTCTAATGAGTTTACCAACGAACTTAGTTTCATCATATTCGACCCAACCGACTCTGTTAGAAACGCTTTCTAAGGATTCTTTGACGACTTTTAAGCTTCTGCTGTCTTCTTTAAGAGAGATTTCATCTCCGATGTTGACGAGTAAGCTTGGGATATCGACTTTCTTACCGTTCACTAAGACGTGGCCGTGGTTGACTAATTGTCTGGCACCTCTACGAGTACGGGCGAATCCGATACGGTAGACAACGTTATCTAAACGAGATTCTAAGAGCTTCATGAACGCAAAGCCTGTGACTTCTTTGCTCTTGAGCGCTAACATGAACAAACGTCTGAATTGTCTTTCGTTGACACCATACATTTGTCTGAGTTTTTGTTTCTCGACTAATTGTTTGCCGTATTCACTTGGTTTCTTTTTACGATCTGCACCGTGTTGGCCTGGTCCATAAGAACGTTTTTTGAATTCCTTATTAGTTTCTAATAAAGAGACACCTAAACGACGAGATCTTTTCCAATCTGATCCAGTATACTTCATGATAGTTTCCTTCCTTTCCTTTATTTTTGCAAATAATGATAAGGTGTAAATTCCTCACTTCGCCTGTTTGAATAATCCTTTCACCTCTGAGCTTTGGTTACTTAGTCACAGTTGTTTCAAACATCGGACAAGCTGTATTTACATGCTGCATTACATGCAATGAATAATATATATGAATAGCAGGATAATCTCAACATTATTTTACAAAAAATATTATATTTTTTAAATTTTAGTAGAAATATGATGATATCTTTTTCACTATAGTGATAAGATATATTTATTATGGTGGGATTAATTGTAGGAATAGTTGGAGGAGTAATAGGACTAGCTGTGATCAGTGTCCTTTTATATATCTTTGTTTTTTCTAAAGCCAAAATTAAAAAACAAATCAAAGAAATTGAAAGAAAATTCTCCTATCTCGATGCCTTATTAATCGGTCAAGATAGCCAATATATCCATAGACTTGAAATCATCTCTAGAACAAATCTTTTATATGTCGATAAACACTCAACATTTACAAGAAGATTTAGAGAGATTTATGAAACGGATGATAAATTTGTCGAATCATTGATTCGTCAACTCAATTCCTTAGTCGCTAATAAACAATATAAGAATATTAAGAACACATTAGTGGAAGCGCGTAAAGCATTAGAGATTTTTGAAGATAAGACTAATCAACTCGATAAAGATTTATATGAACTCATCAAACTTGAAGAAGATTCTCGTCAAACAGTCTATCGTTTAAAAGAACAATATAGAGTGGTGAAGCAGTCATATTATGCGAAGGCTAATGAATTAGAACTCGCTTCTTCTTCCTTTAACCGCGCTTTTGATAAATTAGATGCTCAACTCGTTCAAATCGATGAACATATCGAAAGTGCAGAATATGAAGAAACTGCAGAAATCATTCCCGAAATCATCAATGTCATCAATGCTTTAAGCAAGATTATTGATACATTACCTAACTTATGTTCTTTGGTTCAACAAGTGATCCCAGCGAAAATTGATGATATCAATGCGATTTATCATCACGTCGTAAGTTTAGAAATCCCTGTTTATCACCTCAATGTGAAAGAGAACATCAAGAAATGGAATAAAGATTTAGAAGCTATTAAAACAAAGATTAGAAATCTTTCCATCAGTGGTTGTCAAAAAGAATGCAATCTCATCATCGAAGAGATTGAAGCTTTGTCTAACCAATTGAATAAAGAAGAAAACGATAAGACGACTTTTGAAACGGAAAAAGATAATCTTTATAAAGAAGTGAAGATTCTCGATGACGAATTCATCAAGATTTGTTCAATCTTACCAAGAATTTATGAATATTATGTCGTCGATGATTTCCAAAAACAAAAATACGATGTCTTAAACCGCAATATCGATAGATTATGGTCCACGAAGCGTTCATTAGATGGATTTATCCATAGTGAAACAAAGCAGCCTTATAGCGTCTTACAATCTAAGCTTGATGATTTAAAAGCGGACTACAATGTATGCTTTACTGGTTTAAAAGAATTTAAGACCTATTTAGATTCTTTGAAGATCACTAGCGAAGAAGCTTATTCTTTAGTTTCTGTTTATTTCTATAGAGCAAAACAAATTGAGAATACATTAAGGCTCATCAGAGTGGATGTGGTGGAACAACAATATTCCTATCAATTAGAAAACGTCTTTAAAAACTTAAATGAAATCAACCTCTTACTTCAGGCTAAACCAATTGATGTTAAAAACATCAACGATAGAATTGAAGAACTCAAACGTACAGCGAATGAATTCTTTGAAGAAGTGGAGAATAAATTCAGAGATAGTCAACTCGCTGAATCTGCGGTTGTTTATGCGAATAGAGATAGAAATCATCAAACAGATGTTCATCAACAGCTCTCCGTACTTGAAAACGATTTCTTCCAAGGCGAATTCGCGAATGTCTATAAGAATGCGAATTCCATCTATAATCGTTCCCATGTTGAAGATAAAGGTAATTAATATTGGCTAATAAAGTTATTTATTTAGATCACGCGGCAACCACTTCCCCAATTAAAGAAGTGGTTTCTATATATAATGAGGCATTAACTACCTCTTTTTATAATCCCGCGAGCGCTCATCAAGCTGGGACGATTGTTAATAGAGAATTAGAAAATGCGAGAAGCGATATTCTTCGTAGTTTTGGCTTATCTTCCTATAATTTGATATTTACAAGTGGGGCAAGTGAATCAAATAATCTTGCCTTAAAAGGATACGCGCATCGATATCTTCGTAGAGGTAAACATATCATCACCTCTTCTTTTGAACACCCAAGCGTTACTAACCCTTTAAAAGCATTAGAAAATGAAGGATTTGAAGTGACATATTTAAAAGGAAATGATGGCTATATCTCTTTAGAAGAACTTGAAAAAGCGATTCGTCCAGACACCATCTTAGTATCGATAATGGCGGTGAATAATGAAGTTGGTTTTATCCAAGATATCAAAGGAATATCTAAGATAGTGCACAGTCACGGAATTAAACTACATATTGATGCGGTGCAAGCGGTTGGTAAAATCGCGACTCCTTACTCTGATGCAGATTTAATTACCGTCTCTATGCATAAGATTGGCGGACTTAAAAGTAGTGGTCTCCTTCTATATAAAAAAGGCATTGAACTCACGTCGTTAATCGATGGCGGCGGGCAAGAAAATAATATTAGAAGTGGGACTAATGATGTCCCAATGGCTTTAGCGGATGCTTTCGCTATTAAATATGCCTTATCTCATCAAAAAGAAAGTTATGAATATTGCTTAGAACTGGTAAAACCGTTATATGAATACCTTTCCAATCATTCTGATTTATATGAGATCAATTCCACAATTGATAATCCATTTATCGTCAATTTTTCTTTTAAAAATAAAAAAGCTTCCGTGTTTGTAGAAGCATTATCTTCTTTAGGAATAATGGTTGCTAGTAAAAGCGCATGTTCTTCTCGACTTGATAAAGGCAGTGTCACTTTACTCGCGATTGGTAAAAATAGTCAACTCGCGAATAATGCGATTAGATTATCTTTTTCTAGTAGTAATAATAAAGAAGATATTGAAACATTTATAAATACATTAGATAAATTAGTAAAGGAATTAAGAGCATGATTAAGTATTCTCATATCATGATTCGTTTCGGCGAATTATCGACAAAAGGCAAAAATAAATCGAGTTTTATCAGGGTTTTATATGAAAATATCAAGCACGCTTTAAAAGATTATTCTTCTTTAGAAATCGAATATCGTTATGATCATATCTATGTTTATTTAAATGATGAAGACTATGAACCAATCATTTCTCGTTTACAAGATGTAAGCGGCATTCACGCGATGTCTTTAGTATACCGTTGCGAAAAAGATATTGAAGTAATCAAATCTTCCGCTCTTGAATTAGTTAAACAAGAAAGTGGCAAAACATTTAAAGTTAATGCGAAAAGAGGAGATAAGAAATTCCCTCTCCATAGCGATGAAATCGTAAGAGCAGTCGCTCCTGTTATTTTAAGAAATACAGATTTAAGAGTGGATGTCCATCATCCTGATATCTCTGTTAATGTCGAAATTAGAGAAGAGGCTGCTTATATCTTTACTCGTACTTATGAAGGAGCAGGAGGATATCCTCTTGGAGTGGGTGGGAAAGCGATGCATATGCTTTCAGGTGGTATCGATTCTCCAGTCGCTGCCTATCTACTCATGAGAAGAGGAGTGAAGATTGAATGCATCCATTTCGCTTCTCCTCCATATACAAATGTTGGGGTCATTTATAAATTAGAAGATCTGCTTAAAAAACTAAATTATTATCAACCTACAATTAGATTATCTATTATTCCATTTACCAAGATTCAAGAAGCGATATATGATAATGTTCCTGAAAGTTACTGCATCACAGTGATGCGTCGAATGATGTATCGACTAGCTTCTAAATTAGCTTCTAGAAGAAACTGCCCAGTTATCTCTACTGGTGAATCAGTGGGACAAGTCGCTTCTCAAACATTAGTATCGATGCATGTCATCAATGAAGTGACAAATACTCCAGTCATCCGTCCATGTGCGACGATGGATAAACTCGACATCATCGCTATTAGTAAAAAGATTGATACATATGATATCTCCGTTAGACCATATGAAGATTGCTGTACGATATTCACTCCTAAAAATCCGAAAACCGCTCCAGATTTAGAGATGGCTAAGGAATATGAAAACAAATTCAACTATGAAGAAATGATTACTGAAGCGCTTAATAACGTGGAAGTGAAAATCATTGGGGAATAAGAAAAGAGGCATAGCCTCTTTCTTTTTAGTTTTATTAACAACTATTATTTCTTTAACTGTTTTTTCGCAGTGTTCACTAAAGAAGTAAAGGCTGCTGGATCATTGATCGCGAGTTCGGATAACATCTTTCTGTTAACTTGGATGTTCGCGAGTTTAAGACCATGCATGAATGTGGAATAAGAGATATCGTTCATTCTGCAAGCAGCGTTGATTCTCTTGATCCATAATTTACGATAGTCTCTTTTGATTTCTCTACGAGAGACGTATGCGTATCTAAGTGAGTGCATCACTTGTTCTTTTGCTGTTTTGAATAATAAGTGTTTGCTACCGAAGTAACCTTTGGCGCGTTTTAAAACTCTTTTTCTTCTTGCGTGTGTGACAGTGCCACCTTTAACTCTTGCCATTATTAGTTACCTCCTTATTGTTGCACCAAATCCTTGATGCGTTTGTAATCTGTTGGATGAACACTCTTTTGTTTCATTAAGTGTCTCTTTTGTTTTGTTGTTTTACCGTATGCGCGGTGGCCAGTATTGGCTTGGTGTCTTACGAGTTTACCAGTCCCAGTGACTTTAACTCTTTTTGTAAGCGCTTTTTTGCTCTTCATTTTTGGCATGGTGTTTTCCTCCTATTTCTTTGGTGCTAATACGGCGACTAACCAACGACCATCTAAGGCTGCTGGTTTTTCGATATTAGCAACATCTTCTAATAAAGCGATAAATCTATTTAACGTTTCTTCGCCGACTTCGACGTGACTTAGCTGTCTTCCTTTATAACGGACGCCAACTTTGACTTTATTGCCTTCGGCAAGGAATTTCTTTGCGTTTTTGGCTTTAGTCTCTAAATCGTGGGTGCCGATTTGAGGAGTGAGTTGTACTTCTTTTGTTGTTACAACATGTTGATTCTTCTTCGCTTCTTTAGCTTTCTTTTGCTGTTCGAAACGGAATTTGCTGTAATTGATAATTTTGCACACTGGTGGCTCAGCATTTGGTGAGACACAGTAGAGGTCCATCTCATATTGATTCGCTTTGAATTGCGCTTCACGAGAAGACATGATGCCAAGTTGTTCCCCATTAGGTCCGATTAATCTGACGGAAGGAAAACGAACTAGCTCATTGACTAAATCTTTGTTTTCTTTGTTTGGCTTCTTGCCGGCATTAGGATCGTAAATAGTTATCATCTCCTTACTTATTAAATAAAAACGGATGCATAGCGCACCCGTATATCTCCGTATCATTACTTTGATGTAGCAATTACCAATCAATTCATTGATCTGGTGAGAACGGGTGTTCTACTTTCTACCTTTATTTGCGAGATAATCTTATCAAAGTGACATTGAGTAGTCAAATATTTTTAATATTATTGTTTATTTTTAATCTCGTTAGCGAGTAAATTAATGAATTCATCAACGTTAACAGTGATTTGTTCTTTCTGTCCGTATTTACGATAAGTGACTTGGTTATTCGCTTTTTCGTTATCGCCGATAACGATAGTGTATGGAATCTTATTGATTTGGCTGCTTCTCATACGATAGCCAAGTTTCTCGTTAGAATCATCGATTTTCACACGGAAGCCAGCTTCTTTAAACTTCTTCGCTACTTCGTTAGTAAATTCTAAATGAGCGTCGTTATTGACTGGTAAGAGATTGACTTGATGTGGGGCTAACCAAGCTGGGAAAGCACCTTTAGTTTCTTCAAGTAAGAAAGCAACAAATCTATCTAAGGAGCCAAGAATCGCTCTATGGACGACCACAGGGCGAGCTTTTTCACCTTTTTCATCGATATAAGTGAGTTCAAATCTTTCTGGGAGTTGATAGTCTAATTGAATAGTGGACAAAGTGACATCATGACCAATCGCGGATTTCACTTGAACATCGAGTTTTGGTCCATAGAATGCCGCTTCACCAATCGCTTCATAATATTCAACGCCAAGTTCTTTTAGAACTTCTCTGAGTTGATTTTCACTCTTTTCCCATAATTCATCGTTGCCGAAATATTTTTCCGTATCAGCAGGATCTCTTAAAGAAAGACGGAATTCATAATTTTTGAACCCGAAGTCGTTATAGACATCTAAGATTAATTTAGTAACTTCTTTAAAGACGTCGCCGATTTGAGATGGCATGCAGAAGATGTGGGAGTCGTTTTGATAGAAGGCTCTCGTTCTTTCAATACCCGTTAAAGCTCCTGATGCTTCAAAGCGGAAGTCCGCGGCGATTTCAGCAATTTTAAGAGGAAGTTCTCTATAGGAGTGGAGAGCGCTTCGATACATCACCATGTGATGTGGACAGTTCATCGGTCTAAGGACATAAGATTCATTATCGACATCCATCTTTGGATACATATCTTTTTGGTAGTGGGCCCAGTGACCAGATGTTTTATATAGTTCCACATTACCTAAACATGGAGTTAAGACATGTTGATAACCTAAGGCAATCTCTTTATCCATGATATAGTCGCTTAATATTCTACGAACAGTAAAACCATTTGGTAACCACATTGGTAAACCTTTACCAACTAACTCATCATACATATAGATACCGAGCTGTTTACCCAAGATGCGGTGATCTCTTGATTTTCTATCTTCAAGAATTTTTAAATAGTTTTCTAATTCTTCGTGGGAAAACCAAGAAGTGCCATAGATTCTTGTTAATTGTTTATTCTTGCTATCGCCTCTCCAATACGCCCCTGCGAGGTTTAATAATTTGAAGTGACGAATTAAATTCGTGGAGAGAAGATGTGGTCCACGACATAAGTCGATGAATTCACCTTGGGAGAAGGTGGTGATATCTTCATTAATACCTTCGATTAATTCGACTTTATATGGGTTGTTTTTAAATGTTTCTAAAGCTTCTTGTTTATTGAGCAATTTTCTTTCAATTTTGTAGTCTTTGCTCGCGAGTTCTTTCATCTTCTTTTCAATCGCTTTTAAATCTTCATCATTAATAGGACTAGAAAAGTCGATGTCGTAATAGAAGCCTTCTTCAATGGCTGGTCCAATGCCGAACTTAGCATCTGGATAAAGTTGTTGAATCGCTTGCGCGAGTAAATGAGCAGTGGAGTGGTTGAGCACTTCAAAAGCTTCTTTAGAGGATCTTTCAATCTCAACGATAGATCCATCGTGATTTTGTATTTTCATATAATTCTCCTTACCTCCGCAATACAAAAGCGGGCTTATAGATAATTTATATTTAATTAATATAAATAAACTAACTTAAATTATTGTAACATGTCGATTAAGTCTCTTAATCCATGTTTGTGACGGTGTTTCATTTCAACCGCTTCTTCAATTGGGACAGTTGTATATTCGCCACCGATAGAAGCTGTGACTACTCCGCCGCCGCCATCGACGAGAGTTTGTACTGCTAATGCGCCATATCTTGCCGCAAGAATACGGTCATGGGCAGATGGGGAACCACCTCTTTGAAGTCTACCGAGAACTTCGGTTCTGGTATCAAAGCCAGTGGCATCTTCAATTTTCTTTGCTAATTCTTTGATATCGTATAAGTTTTCAGAAACGAGGATGATGGCGTGAGATTTATTCATCGCTTTCATCTTTCTAAGTTTTCTAAATAATTTATCTTCGTGAAGTGGGTGTTCAACACAGATGACGCCTTCAGCACCTTCAGCTAAAGCAGCATACATAGCAAGGTCACCACAATCACGGCCCATAACTTCGATTAAAGAACAACGTTGATGTGAACCAGAGGTATCTTTGAGTTTATCAACACAATCACAGATGGTGTTTAAAGCAGTGGAGAAACCAATTGTTTCTTCAGTGGAGCCAACGTCGTTATCGATTGTGCCTGGAATTCCGACGACTTTTACGCCTTGTTTATGAAGAGCGGCAAGTCCGCGATAAGTACCATCGCCACCGATACCGATTAAAGCATCGATTTCATAGTCAGCAAGAATTTGCGCACATTTCTTTTGTGTCGCCTCTTCTTTCATTTCTGGAACACGAGCGGATCTGATGATCGTACCACCTCTATTGATGATATCGCTTGTGAAATCCTTATTGACTTGGTGGATATCGCCTTCGAGAAGACCGCGATAACCATCATAAATCACGTACATTTCTTTACCGTGATATAAACCAGCACGGATGACGCTTCTAAGCGCTGCGTTCATGCCAGGCGCGTCGCCGCCGCTAGTTAAAACTGCAATTCTTTTTACCATAAAAAAGTACCTCTATTAATATAAATATAACAAAGTTATCTTTATTTTTACTATAGGAAATTGAAATTGTTTGCAAAGTCCATTTCTTTTTTTCCACAAAATGCAATGTGGATAACTATGTGAATAGCGAGATAGATTTACTATGTAAATCAACTGATATAACGATGTGGATAAGTCGCCTCTAGTTTCTGTGCATTATTTTTCCTTTTGAATAGTTTATTAACTATATGTGATAATTACTTCACAACTTCAGGAGGACAAGATGGTACTTATACATAACATTGATTTATTCACCGTTCGTCTTGTCACCCTCATCGCTGAGTATGACCGCGATACGATGGTCAACTTATATCAACCCTTAATCGGACATGAAGCGGTGTCTTTATATTTTACTTTATGGAGTGAGAGCAATAATCAAAAGATTATACCTTCTTCCACCCATGAATCTTTATTTGTGAAGACGCAGTTTACAGTCGGGGAATTCATCAAAGCGAGAAAAGCTCTTGAAGCAGTGGGCCTTCTTAAAACATATTTAGAGACCACTGAAGGGGGAAGATATTTCCATTACGAATTATATTCTCCAAAAACTCCAAATGACTTCTTTAACGATACCCTTTTATATGGATTACTGATCAAATGCATCGGGGAAAAAGAAGCCCAAAGAGCGAAGAACATCTATTCCATTCCTGTCAATAACAAAATGGGAGAAGATATCTCTGCTTCTTTCCAAGAAGTATTCCATCCTGATTATGAAGACCCAGCCTTTATGAAAGCGATTAAAACGAGTAAGGCCGTGGGTAGAAATCAAGCGATTATCGAATCTAAATTCTCTTATGAGAAACTATTTGAAGAATTATCAAAAATCAGTCAAATCAGTGAAAAGGCTTTCTTAAAGAAAGATTTAAAAGAACTCGCAAGAATCGCGACTTTATATGGGGTTGATGAAGAAACCGCTGCCCCCATTATCAACAGTTTCTATAATCCAAATGCCGAAAAAGGAAAACGTTTGGATTTTGAAAATATCACTAAAGCATTCCAGGAAGAGACAAACGTCGTATACTTATCCTCTTCAAAATCTGTCAGCACAAAACCGAAATTTGTCTCTTCTTCTGGGGCGTTAGCTAGCAAGATCAATCTGATGGAGAGCATCTCTCCTAAGGATTTCCTCGCCATACTCCAAAATGGCAGTGAACCCGCGACACCAGATTTAAAATTAATCGATAATATTTCAAAGAAGTTTAGACTTAATAATTCAGTTATCAATGCGATTATCGATTATGTATTAACAACGAATAATAACGTTTTATCGAGACCATACTGTGAAAAGGTCGCCGCCTCATTAGCAAGAGAAGGAATAACTTCTACCCTCGATGCGATGAATTATCTTAAAAAGATATCTTCAGGTGGTAAGGAAAGGTATAACGGAAAAATGGAAAGCGAACAATATGTGGCTCCAGCAAATAATAAGAAAGAAAAAGAAGAAGATCTCAACTGGAACCAATTAATAGATGATATCGATATCGATGGAGGAGATGGCAATGGAGAAGCTTAATGAAGAAATCATGAAAAATTCAAAAGACGAAACTTTAAAAGCGATGAGCAAGTTTGGTAATAATGAAGCATTAATTAAAAAGATGAAAGATGCCTTTTTAGATTGTCCAACTGCCAAAAAATATATCGCCTCACTTAAAGTCGATGACGAATTAATCGATAAGAATATCAATAAAATCTATGACTTTGTCAGCGATATCAACGCCTGTAAGAAATGCCCAGGCATGAGCAAATGCACGAAGAATAACCCATATTTAGTGACGAAAATCGTCTATACAGATGGAATTCTTGACCGTCAACTCGTTCCATGTAAAGAACTTGTAAAAAGAAATGAATTCCTTCACGAATTTAGAATCAGAGATTTTGAAGATAGCTGGTTAGAGAGCAAGATTAAAACTTTGGATTCTTCTACTGCTAGAGCAAAAGCCCTTGCTAAATATGTTAATTATATTAAAGGGGAATCAGCTTCTTGGATTTATTTATGCGGCGAACAAAATAGTGGTCGTAGCTATTTAGCAGCGACTTTCGCTGTGGATTTAGCAAACCGTAAAAAAGGACCAATTTGCTTTATCAACACTCCTAAAAGAGTGAAGGAATTATCCGATGCGATTTATAAGAACAATGAAAGATTCCAAAAATTGATGGATATTTACTGTAACTGCAATGTCTTAATCTTTGATGATTTCGGTAACGAATTCAAAAATGATTTGATTCGCGACTCCATTATTTTTGAAATTATTTCTAAAAGAAGCGCTGCTCATTTATTCACTATCTTCACCAGTGATTTCTCCATTGAAGATATCGTCACTTTGTATAGCACGAGTAAATCTGCCGCTTTAAGAGCAAAACAAATCGGTAGACTTATTAAAAATAATGCCCAGGATGAGATCAACCTAGGCGAGATTTCAATTTATTGATTACTTTTTTAGTCTCTTTTTCGAGATCTGATGTTGTTCCGTCATTATTTATGACGAATTCGGCTTCCAGCATTCTATCGTCGATGACATTAGACTCGTTAATAATTCTCAAAGCAGAGGCCTTACCTCCGTCTCTGCTTTTTTGATGTTCTTCTCTTTTGTTTAAGGAAGAATTAACGATGATAATACTATCGAATAAGCGGTCCATTTTGGATTGGAAAAGAAGTGGAACTTCGACGATACGGATATCATTTTCATTATTAGAAAGCAATCTTTTTGTCTCTTCTATAACTAGAGGGTGAACGTAGTTTTCTAATTTCTTTTTATCCTTTGGATTATTGATTAAATGCTCTCTTAAAATATCTTTATCAACTACTTTATTTGGGAAAGAAAGATTAAACATTTTCCCGATATGATTAGCAACTTTTTCTTCTTTATATAAATTAGCGACGATTTCATCAGTGGAAATAGTGTAATATCCTTCTTTTTTAAAGACTTCTAACACAGTGGATTTACCAGAAGCGATTTTACCAGTTAATCCGATATTAAGTGGCTTACCGATTTTGATTTGACAGCACGGACAAAATGTTGTTCCTCTCCCGTTAGTGGTAATGAAGCGATACTTATGGCCGCATATTGGGCACATCTCACCGGCTTTGCCGTATATTTTAATTTCGGTTTGAAAATTGCCGTCGATATCTTTACCAGGGTGATAACTTTTAATCGTTGATCCCCCGAGTTCAATCGCTCTATTCATTATATAGGATGCATTTTTAACGATATCTTCCCACTGACTTTTATTAATTAAATTAGTAGGAGTATGAGGATGGATATGACTTCTATATAAAGTTTCATCGACATAGATATTACCAAGTCCGTTTATTAATTCTTGCGATAATATCGCAGTCTTAATCGGGATTCTTATTTTCTGGGCTTTTTTATAGATTGGGCTTATATCAGTGACATTAAATGGCTCTGGGCCGAGTTTAGCTAGTCCTTTATCCTTTAGATAATTAGATTCATCTAATAATTTCATTTTCCCAAAAGTGCGAGAATCATCATAGATGAGTTTTTTATGATTATCTAAGTGGAAGATGACACGTGCATATTTGCTATTAGCTTCATCTTCATCATATTCATAATATTTTCCTTCCATTCTTAAATGGGAAAGAATCACTTTGTTATTAGTTAAATGGAAGATTAAGAATTTACCTATACGTGAGATGGATAGATATTTTTCATTTAATAAAGAGTTAACAAAAGCATTTACGTCTCCTTCAATAATGGAATTGCGTAAAACTTCAATAGAAGTGATTGTGCGGTTAATCACAATCTTTTCTAACACTCTTTTAACTGTTTCAACTTCTGGTAATTCAGGCATAACTATTTACAGGAGTACCAATCTTCTCCAAATCCTCCATCAACTTCAAGGGGAATATTGATATCAATGGCGTGTTCCATGATATCTTTTATTAATTTATAAACTTCTTCTTTTTCGTCGCTTGGCACTTTAAAGATTAATTCATCGTGAATTTGAAGGACCATCTTTGTTTTATAACCACCTTCTTTAAGGGCATTACTAACTTTAATCATTGCAATTTTGATTAAGTCAGCCGCTGTTCCTTGAATAGGGGCATTCATCGCCGCGCGTTTGGCAAATTCTCTAACTTGATAGTTTGCATCATATATTTCTCTTAGATATCTTCTGCGATTAGTAAGAGTGGAGACATAGCCGTTTTCCCTAGCTTCGTTAACGATATTGTTAAAGAAATTAGCGACTTCTGGATAATTAGAATAGAATTCGTTAATGATGTTTCTCGCTTCTTTTGTAGAGACTCCAATTTGATCAGCGAGACCGTAATCAGAGATGCCGTATATGATTCCAAAGTTGACTGCTTTTGCTTGTCGTCTTTGAGCATATGTAGGTTGTTCGACATGGAAGACAGCTTTCGCGGTAGCGGTGTGGATATCTGTATTAGATAAGAACACTTCTTTAAGCGGTTCACAGTTAGAGAGGAAAGCGAGAATGCGAAGTTCAATTTGAGAATAATCTAATGAGAGAATTTCGTATTCATGGTTTGGATAATAGAATGCTTTTCTAATCAGTTTGCCTTCTTCATCTCTAATAGATATGTTTTGTAAGTTAGGTTCAGAACTAGATAATCTTCCTGTTGTCGTTTGAGTTTGATTGAAATGCGCGTGAATCTTGCCATCAGGATGAATGTGAGGTTTGATACCTTCAACATATGTGGATAATAATTTCGCATATTTACGATATTCTAAAAGTTTTTCGATGATTGGATGTTCATCAATTAGTTCTTTAAGATTATCGAAAGAAGTGGAGGCGTTTTTATTGCCTTTAAGTCCGAGTTTGTTATAAAGGATTTCTCCAACTTGTTTAGGAGAAGCAATGTTAAAAGTTTCTCCAGCGAGAGCATAGATCTCTTTAGTTAAAGTAGCGATTTTCTCTTTATATTCTTTGCCGAAATTATCTAAGATTGTGACATCGATTGGAAATCCTTCAATTTCCATCTCTGCTAAAGTATTAACAAGCGGTAATTCTAATTCATTAAAGAGAGTAATCGCATTGATCTTTTCTAGTTCAATATATGCTTTTTCATATAAATGAAGTGAGAAATAGGCTACTTTTGCAGTGAATTTATCGTTTACTGTATTAAATAATGAAACATCTTCTTTTTGTAAATCGATACCAAATGCGTTCATCGCTTGAAAGATATTGTTTTTTAAAGATGAGTCTAATAAATAGGCGGCAATGAGAACATCAAAAGATAATCCTTCAATATTAATATCATATTTGTTTAAGGCGAATTTAATCGCTTTATAATCAAAGCAGTATTTATTAATATTTGGATTATTTAATACTTCCTTAAGATAGCTATCATTCTTCGCATTATCGATAGAGATATAATATGTATCTTCTCCGTTACAAATAGCAATCCCAAATACTGGTTCAGTAGAGTAATTACCTTCTTGATCAATAGCAACCCCGATTTTATCTTTAAATTCGATATCTTTAAATGTCGTAACAGTTTTTGGAGATATATCGATTTCCGTCATTGAGATTTTCTTCCATTTCTGAGGAATCTTATTCATTAGCTGTTTTAAAGAAAACTGCTGGGCGAAAGCATTTAATTTATCGAATTCATATCCTTTATATTCGAGTTCATTGATAGAAAATGGCAGAGCGATATCGGTTTGAATGATGGCGAGGTCACGAGAAAGTCTACCCTGTTCAGCATTATTTCTAATATTCTCTCCAAGTTTGCCTTTTATCTCATCGGCATGAGCGATTATATTATCAAAAGTTTGATATTGTTGGATGAGAGTAACCGCGGTTTTTTCTCCAACTCCAGGTATACCTGGTAGGTTATCACTCGCGTCGCCTCTAAGCCCCTTATAGTCGATGATATTGATTGGGTCAAAGCCGTACGTTTCTTTAACGCTAGTAGGGGTCATAAGCATCGTATCGGATAACCCTTTACGAATGATGTTAACAGTGATGTGTTCATCGATTAATTGGAGATAGTCTCTATCGCTTGTATAGATTAATACTTCATAACCAGCTTCTTCTGCTTTTTTGGCGACAGTTCCGGCGACATCATCGCCTTCAAAACCTTCCTTTTCATAATGGAAAACCCCAAGGCTATCTAATAAATCTCTCGCGATTGGAAACTGTGTTTTTAAATCTTCTGGACATGGTTTGCGGTTCGCTTTATATGATTCGAGTTGCTCTTTTCTAAAAGTGATGCCTCCGGTATCTAAAGCGACGAAGATTGCTTCTCCTTCTTTCGCATTATTGATGATTTTTATCATCATATTTGAAAAGGCGAAAATCGCATTAGTAGGAATGCCTTGTGGGCTGCGCATAATTTCAACCCCTGGATAGGCGGTTGCGTAATAAGCGCGGAATAAAAGCGAATAGCCGTCGATGATTGTGATTTTTTTCATATTAGTTTTCGATGAGTTCTATCTTACTAGCGATAAAACTACTCTCTCCTTGATTATTTTTGTTACTTCCTTCTATAAGAAGGATATTGTTCTTTTTAATGTAGCGCATATTATCGGAATATAAATCCGAGAAGATGGTTACTTCAAATTCCGATGTTTGGTCGAATAATTTAATAAACGCCATCGGAGTTCCTTTCTTCGTATTGATAATCTTAACTGATTTAACGATACCCATAATCTTAAAGTTACCTTTATGTTCGTTAGCCTCATTTAAAGAGACGATATCGTACTTATCATATAAATCAGAACGATATGAAAGGGGATTAGAGGAAAGCATGATTCCTAATGCTTCATATTCATCATTGAGATTATCAAGCGGATTATCTTTAACTTCAATAATCGATGGCGGTGGAAGGAGCGAATCATCTAATAATACTTGTCCTTGACCGCTTGAGATGAGGTCTGCGTATTGTAACCCTTTACCAATTGAAGCGAGTAAAGATGCGCGAGATGGATTTAATGAATCAAATACACCCGCGCGAATGAGATGCTCTAAAGATGATTCACTGATGCCGTATTTAAACATTCTGACGATAAAGGAGAAGAAATCGGTAAATGGTCCGTTTTCTTTTCTTTCTTCTAAGATGTTATTTACTAGGATATAGGTAATTCCTCTAATTTCTCCAAGAGGATATAATAATCCGTTATTATAAATAATAAAATTCTTTTCACTGTGATTGATATCAGGGACATAAACAGGGATATTTCGACTTCGCATTTCACTGACATATTCAGAGAATTTGGAGTCGCTAGTAGAAGAAGCGGTCATCATAATAGAAGCATAGAATTCAAGTGGATAATGCGATTTTAAATATGCCATTTCGCAGGCGATATATGCATAAACTGCCGCGTGAGATTTGTTGAAACCGTAATTCGCGAATTTCATAATCGCGTCATAAACAGTTTTACTGACTTTATCGGAATAGCCTTTTTTCTTACACCCCTCTAAGAATTTTGCTTCCATTGCTTTTAAGACATCGGCTTTCTTTTTAGAAATACCTCTTCTAAATAAATCGGCTTCTGAAACGGAAAATCCTGCCATCTTCACCGCGACACCGGTGACTTGTTCTTGATATGTTAATACCCCATATGTATCTTCAAGGACCTCTTTGAGGTCATTAGAGAGATATGTCACTGGCTCTTCCCCATGTTTTCTTCTCGCATAAGTGGGGATAGAGGCCATTGGCCCAGGTCTAAATAAAGAGATGACGGCGACGACATCTTCAAAACGCGATGGTCTAATCGTTTTAATCGCGCGTTTCATTCCGGCGCTTTCAAGTTGGAAGATACCCGTTAACTGACCTTTTGATATCAGTTCATATGTTTCAGGTTTATCAAAATCGATGTGTTTCGGATCTAAACTAACATCTTGATGATTCTCATTGATGAGCTTAACGCAGTAATCGATAGTAGTAAGGTTTCTTAAAGAGAGGAAGTCCATCTTTAAAAAGCCTTGCTCTTCTAAATAAATTGATTCGTACTGGGTGACGTAGTGGCCATCGATATCATAGGTAACTGGCAAAGAAGATTCCATAGGAGTGTTATTTAATATAACTCCTGCTGCGTGAAGTCCGTTTTGACGCGGTAATCCTTCGATTTTCCTCGCTAAAGAGACGATTTGTAAATAATCGTGATCGCTATCGACGAGCTTTTTAAAAGCTGGTAATTTACGGTATGCATCCGCAAGAGTTAATTTAGGATCAGTAATCGTTTTAGAAAGATTATCAATCAACCAACTTCGAGAAGAGAATTCATCATATATTCTTCCGATATCTCTAATCGCTTGTTTAGCCATAATCGTTTGGAAAGTGGAGATTTGGGCAACTCTATTTTCCCCATATTTCTCTCTCATATAATCGATGACTTCGTTTCTTCTCGTGTCCATGAAGTCGACGTCGATATCTGGCATCGTTTTTCTCCCCGGATTTAAGAAGCGTTCAAACTGCAAATCATATTTGATTGGGTCGACTTTGGTAATTCCTAAAGCATAAGAAACTAAAGAGCCAGCGGCAGAACCTCTTCCGGGACCGACTAATATACCGACATCTTCCGCGTGTTTGATGAAATCTTGAACGATTAAGAAATAATCCGCAAAACCCATTGAGGTGATGATACCTATTTCATATTCCGCTCTTTTTAGATATTCTTCTTGGTTTAAACTTTTTTCTTTTAAACCGTTATAAACATTATCTTTTAAAGTTTGAACACTGTCTTCGACTGGATAGTGGAGCATCTCACCTCTTTTTTTCGCGAAAGATAAAGTGGATGACTTGATTAATTCCACAGTCTTAGATAGTTCAGATTTGGAATATATCTTTGAATAATCGGCTTCTTTCATAAAATAATGCTGACCAGTTTTTTCTTTAACGGAGATGTTTTCATCTTCTTTAATCGCATGAACGATATCTAAGATAATCGCGTCTTCTTTATTTAAATAAAGGATGCGAGGGAATGCGATAGTGGTATAAGTATATTCAGCAGCAAATTTTCTCACTTTATTCGCATAATGAACTTCATCTTTGCTGGTGACTTCAATACCGAGATAGAAACTATCAAACATTCTTGAGATATTTAACAAGTATTTAGTGAATTTGCTGTCTATTTCTTTACTAAACTCATCTTTAAAATGTCCTTCGTTAGTGGATAGGATACCTAGTAAACCCTGATGGTTATCTTTTAAGAAAGATGAGACATCCATTTCTTTATTTAATAAAGAAGATAATAAACAAAGATTTTTATAACCCTCATCATTAAGGGCATAAATAGAGATATTATCTCCGTTAAGCGAGATTTCAATTCCGATTAAATAGGGTTTATTAATCTCGTCCATCATCTTGACGAATTTAGGAACGCCGTATAAGACGTTGATATCAGATATGGCCGCACCAAAATAATCATTCTCTTTGACGGCTTTTTTGATTTTCTCAATCGTTAATCCGCTTTGGAGAAAAGAATATCCACTGATGATGTGAAGAGGTGCAAAAATCATAATTGTTATTTATTAAATAAATTATTGAGTTCTTCGATTAAAGCAGGGAGTTCTTCAATCTTCTTAAGTTTTGCCCCAGAAGCATTTTCATGACCGCCACCGTTAAAGTGAGAAGCCACTTCGTTAATTGGAGTAGTTTTACTACGTAAAGAGATTCTCCAGCGCCAAGTATGGTCTTCAACATCTTCCGTTGCAGAAACCCAGGCATTAATGCCTTCGATATTGGCGAAGATATTGATGCTTTCTTTTCCTTGCTCAACCTCAATACCGAGCTCTTTTTGAATTTGATCGGTAAGAATATAATAAGCAACGCCTTGTTCGGTTAATGTGTAATTATTTAAAATGTACTTCTTTAAGTCCAAATCATTCTTTGGCTTGAGGAACATATTTTGGGTGATTTCAGTAACATCTAAACCAGTGCTGACGAGTTCTCCCGCGGTGATGAATGTTCTCGGCTCAGTGTGTTGATATTTAAATCCTCCAGAGTCTCCGACGATACCGATATATAAATTCTTTGCTGTTTCTTTAGAAAGAACATATTTATCGCGATAGAAGAGAAACATATTAGCGAGTATTTCCGCGCAGGCGACATATGTTTCATCGATTAAAATCACTTTGCCCCAGTTTTCAATCTTTGGGTGATGGTCAATTCTAATCTTATATTTCGCTTTTTTATAACGTGGATCAGCGATTCTAGGAGTGTTAGCGACATCCACTAAGATGGCTAAAACCGGGCCATCGAACCAATTCGCATTTACTCTATCCATCTCTTTGAATACTCTTGGGGTGTAGTTATAGTGGTTGTCACCTAAACAAATAACTTCTTTGTTAGGGAAATTATCTTTAATCCAACTGGCAAAGCCAAGTTGACTACCTAAAGCATCATAATCTGGGGAAGTATGACGAAAGAGGGCAATCTTATCGTATTTTTCTATCGCTTTAATGATTTTGCGATATTCTTTTTGATATTTTTTGCCTTCATTTTTAATGATTTCGGGAAGTTTTTTATCCATTAGTTAGATTTCTTTCCTTCAACGATGCACATTTGATAAGCATCACGGGCAATCATCACTTCTTCATCAGTTGGGATGACGACCACTTTAATTTTGCTATTAGGAGTGGAGATAACGGCTTCTTTACCTCTTAAGTCTTTATTGATTTCTTCATCGATTTCGACACCGAAAGCTTCATTTAATAATTTGCCGACAGCTGATCTAGTTCTTGGTTCATTTTCTCCTATTCCAGCGGAGAAGATGATTAAATCACATCCGCCTAAACGGACGTAATATTGACCGATATAATCAGCAATTCTTCTGTTGAATAAATTATTGGCTAGAATTGCTCTTGGGTCACCTTTTTCAACAGCGGCAAGGACATCACGGGAGTCATTAGAAATACCAGAAACACCTAAGAAACCGGATTTCTTATTGAACATTTGGTAGACTTCTTCCGCGGATTTACCAGTGACGGAAACAACATAGTTGAAAACGCTTGGATCCATATCGCCAGTACGGGTGCCCATCATGATACCACCTAAAGGTGTAAGGCCCATTGATGTCGCGACGCATTTGCCGTCTTTAATCGCAGTGATAGAGCTACCAGAACCGATGTGACAAGAGATGATGCGTGGGTGTTTAACACCTTCTAAGTATTTCAAACCTTCTTGGGAAAGGTATTTATGGCTTGTACCATGCGCGCCATAACGACGGATATCGTATTTTTCAGTTAATTCATATGGAATTGGGAAAGTGTAATCTTCTGGTTCCATAGTTTGATGGAAAGCTGTATCAAAAGTGGCAATCGCTGGGGTATCAGGAATGACATTCTTGAACGCTTGGAAACAAGTTAAGTGGGCTGCATTATGAAGTGGGGCAAGTGGAATTAAAGAACGAATCTTTTCTTCTGTATCTTTATTAAACATCTCTGAATGAGAGAAATATTTACCACCTTGAACGATTCTGTGACCAATCGCTTTGATTTCATCAAACGATTTGATGATGCCTTTTTCCACTAAAGCATCTAATAAAGTTTGCGCAGCGACTGAGTGATCTGGGAAGACGGGATAAGAAACATCCTTTTTGTCGCCATATTTAATAGTGAAAATGCCATCTGCATTTCCAATTCTTTCGCAGTTACCGCTGCAAATTACTTTTTCTTCAGGCATTTCATAAAGTTTGAATTTTAAAGAACTTGAACCTGAATTGATTGTCATTACTTTTGCCATAATTATTCTCCTATATTGACTCCGTTATATATTATATGATTTATGGCTATTTTTAAATAATAATTTAAAGTTGAGGATAAGAAAAAGAATAGACAAAAATGGTGAAAAAGAGATTTTTATATCAAGGTTATTTATAGCAATAGTAGGTTATAAATTATTATTGGTATTTCTCCTACCTTATTCGTTAACAAAGTGATATCATATAACCATGGAAAAAATATCGACTACTGTAAATGAAAAGACGATTAAAGAGCTCCAGAAAAAGAGACAAATGACCGTATTAATTGCCTTTTGTTTCGGCCCTATCTGTATCGGCTTATATGTTTTATTTGGTTTTCTAAATAGTAGTTGGAATAACGTTTTGAATATGATCCTCCTCGTATTGGGGGCATTTTTAATCGCTTTATCTATCTTAATTGAATTTCAATTACAAAAGCGAGCACTAGTGTATAAGAAAAATGCATATGAATCGACTTATGAATTCTTTGATGATCACATTCTTTTAACGGCTTATCATAACGGCGAAAAGTTCGAACAACAAAATATCAAATATAAAGATTTATATGGATATTATGAAACCGCGAATTATGTCGTCCTTAAATTAACCGACTTCCATTCATTACCAATAAATAAGGTTAGTGGTTTAACAGATTTTTTATCAAATAAGGGTGTAACTAGAAGAACAAAATAGTGTTCATAAACTATCAAATTATTTTAAAAATAGGTTAATAACAATTAACGTATTCAACATATTGACGGGTGCAAATCCCGTTTTTCTATATATTTTTACTAGTTTTTCTTTTAAAGAAATGTCGTTTTTGTTTACAATAGAAGTATAGTGGAGGAAAAAAGCTATGGCTTTTGGATTGTTATATGACTATTTGATGGGTCAATGTATCGACGCCTATCAATATTTTGGTGCTCACTTTACAGAGCAAAAGATCGATAAGAAAAACGTTCCAGGTGTCGTTTTTAGATTATACGCGCCTATGGCTGATGATGTGAGCGTCATCGGTGAATGGAACTTCTGGGATGTCGGCGCCCACAAAATGCATAAGGTCGATGATTGTGGTGTTTGGGAAATCTTTATTCCTGGACTTCAAAATTATCAATCTTATAAATTCCATTTTAGAAATGCGCGCGGACATTATGTTGACAAAATCGACCCATTTGCATTCTATGCTGAAGAAGCACCTGGTACATGCTCAAGACTTTTCGATAACAGAAACTTTGCTTGGCATGATGATCCATGGCTAAAATCTAGAACTCGTAACTTTGATAAACCAATGTCTATCTATGAAATGCATATCGGTTCCTGGTATGGCAGAGCCGCAGATGGACATAGAAGATCATATGAAGAAATCGCTGATGAATTAGTGCCATATTTAAAAGGTATGGGCTTCACTCATATCGAAATGATGCCAATCACTCAATATCCATTTGATGGTTCTTGGGGATATCAAGGTACTGGTTTCTTCGCGGTTGATTCTAGATATGGTAACCCATTCCAATTAATGAGTTTAATCGATAGATTACACCAAGCCGGAATCGGTGTTATTCTCGACTTCGCACCAGTGCACTTCGCCACTGATGAATGGGGCTTAAGCAAATATGATGGCACTTGCTTATATGAATATGATAATGAATGGAGAGTTTCTCCTTGGGGTTCATATCAATTCGATTTAGGCAAAGATCCAGTGAGAAGCTTCCTCATGTCAGCGATGAACTACTTCTTAGATTATTTCCACTTCGATGGTATCCGTGTTGACGCGGTCAGTAACATCATCTATTACAATGGTGACTGCTCCATCGGTGAAAACTCCGGTGCGATTGAATTCATCAAGAGACTCAACGGCAAATTACATATCGCCCATGATTCCATTATGATGATCGCGGAAGATTCCACAGCTTATTCTGGTACAACTAGACCAACCGAATACGGTGGGCTTGGTTTTGATTACAAATGGGATTTAGGTTGGATGAACGATACTCTCAAATATTATTCAAAAGACCCAATTTATAAGAAATATGAGCATAACAAACTCACATTCTCTATGGCTTATTTCTATTCCGATAATTTCATGTTACCTCTTTCCCACGACGAAGTCGTGCATGGTAAAGGTACCATCATCAATAAGTTATGGGGCGATTATGATAACAAATTCGCTTTATTACGTAACTTATATGCTTACCAATTCGGTCACCCAGGAAAGAAACTCAACTTCATGGGCAACGAACTCGCAAGCTTTGATGAATGGAATGAACAAAAATCTTGTCCATGGGAACTCAAAGCCTATCCAAAACACGATAGTGTTACCCGCTGCATGAAGGACCTCAACTTCATCTATCAACATGAAAGACCAATGTATTTTGAAGAGCACAACCCAGTGCATTTCCGTTGGTTAATTGTCGATAATGCGGAACAATCCATCTTTGCATTCCAAAGACAAGTGGATGATGAAATCCTCGTCTTCGTCTATAACATGACCCCTAACTACTATGAATATTACGAAATTCCTCTATTCGAAGCTGGTAAATATGAGGAAATCTTCAACTCTGATAAAGATGTTTACGGCGGTTGGAACCAATACAATGGTTTACCACTTGATTCCTACCCTGTCGATGATTGGGAAAAGCCACATCGCATCTGCATCAAGCTCGGTTCATTCGCCGCTTGTTTCTTTAGACGCGTGAAACCAGAACCAGCTAAAAAAGCGAAAAAGTAATTTTATATATAGTATTATCTATAAATCTATAATATATTAACGTATCAAAGGAGCTAACTATGTTCGAAAATAAAGAAAATTTTAAAAAAGAATTCCAAAGACGTATGTTAGAAAGATATGGGACTCGTATCGATAACTCCCATGTCATCGAACAATATACTATCTTAGGCGAAATGGTTCGTGACTACTGTAATATGGACTTCTTGAAGAGCCATGATAACTCAATCAAGCATCATCGTACTTTAATCTATTTCTCAATGGAATTCCTTATTGGACGTCTTCTCGTCAACAATATGCAAAACCGTGGAATTTACCAAGTTGCCAAAAGCGGCTTAGATGAACTCGGTATCAATATCCATAACCTTGAAGAAGTGGAAAGCGATGCTGGTTTAGGTAATGGTGGTCTTGGTCGACTAGCGGCCTGTTTCTTAGATTCCATCGCCTCTTTAGGCTATATCGGTCACGGTAACTGTATTCGTTATGAATACGGTTTCTTCCGTCAAAAATTCGTCAAAGGCAAACAAACTGAACTTCCAGATCAATGGTTAACTAATGGTAACGTTTGGGAAGTTAAAAAACCAAAATATGCGGAAGAAGTCAAATTCTACGGCAACCCTGAAACATTCTTAAAACCTGATGGAAGTTATGGTATCAAAACTGCGAATGCAATTTGCATTCGTGCAGTGCCATATGATGTTCCTGTCATCGGTTATCGTAATGGCTTGACTAATGTTTTAAGATTATGGTCTGCAGAACCTAGCAGTCACCATCTTCCAAAGAATATTTCCTTCCAAGACTATTTAACAACCTTAAAGGAACTCTGCCACGGCTTATATCCAGATGATTCCACTGAGGAAGGTCGTATTTTAAGACTTAGACAACAATATTTCTTAGTCTCTGCTGGTATTCAATCCACATTAAGAAGTTATTTTAGACACAATAATACTTTAGTTGGTATTCATAACGACTATGTTTTCCAACTCAATGATACTCACCCAATCTTAGCAATCCCAGAAATGATGAGAGTGATGATGGATGAATACAATATGGAATGGGATGATGCTTGGAAAGAAGTAACCCAGTGTATGGCTTATACTAATCACACAGTCATGCCAGAAGCGCTTGAAAAATGGCCATGCAGATATGTCCAAATGCTCATTCCACGTTGTTATATGATCATTGAAGAAATCAATCGTCGTTTCAACATTGAAATGAACAATAACGGAGTTAACGAAGTTGATAGAATCGCGATGAACATCATCAAAGATGGTCAAATCCATATGACTAACTTAGCGATTTATACTTGCTTCTCCGTTAACGGTGTTGCGGCATTACATACTGAAATCTTAAAGAGAATGACATTTAAAGAATTCTATGCTTATATGCCACAGAAATTCAATAACAAGACCAACGGTGTCACTCATAGAAGATGGCTTGTTAACGCTAACCCAGAACTCACTAAATTAGTTTCTTCTAAAATCGGTGAAGACTGGATTAAAGACATGTCCAAAATCAAAGATTTTGAAAAATTCGCTGATGATAAAGATGTCCTTCAACAAATGGATAACATCAAGCTCGAGAATAAAAAGAAACTCGCCGCTTTTGTCAAAGAGAATTACAAGATTGAAGTCGATGTCAATTCCATCTTCGATGTTCAAATCAAACGTTTACATGCTTATAAACGTCAATTAATGAACATCTTCCATATCATCTATTTATATCAAAGAATGAAGACAGATCCATCTTTCAGAATCTATCCACATACATTCTTCTTTGGCGCGAAAGCTGCTCCTAGTTATGAATACGCGAAAAAGATTATCGAATTGATCTTAGCGGTTGCCAAAGTTATCAATAACGATGAAGAGACTAATAAATATCTCAAGATCGTCTTCGTGGAAAATTATGGTGTTTCTCTCGCTGAACTCATCATTCCAGCCGCTGATGTCTCTGAACAAATCTCCACAGCTGGTAAAGAAGCTTCTGGTACTTCCAATATGAAGTTTATGATGAATGGTGCAATCACTCTTGGTACTTTAGATGGTGCGAACATTGAAATTGCTGATTTAGCAGGTAAAGATAACTGTGTTATCTTCGGCTTAAAAGAAAACGAAGTTGAAGAAGCGAAACGTACCGGTAGTTATAACCCATGGGATATCTATAATTCCGACTACCGTGTGAAGAATATCATGGATAGCTTATTCAACGCGGAATGGGCTTCTGATAACCATAATAAATTCGCGATGATCTTTGATGAAATCATGAACCGTCGTGATGAATACTTCATCCTCGCGGATTTTGATTCCTATGTTAAAGCGCATGAAAAGGTCATGGAACTTTACCAAAACAAACTCAATTGGCAAAAGATGGCGTTATATAACATCGCCAATAGTGGTTACTTCTCTTCTGACCGTACTATTGAACAATACGCTCAAGAGATTTGGCATTTAGAGAAAGTGAAATAAGATGCCATTTTTAAAAGACACGCAAATAGAAGAAACGGAAATCGCGCACTTAAAGCCTCTTTTCGAATCGCAAGGAAGACTTGACGCGGCTATTCACGCTAATCATAAAGTGAATTATGAAGTGACTCGTCCGCGTCGCATCTTAGCCTTGTTAGTGGAAATAGGGGAGTTCGCGAATACGACACGTTGTTTCAAATATTGGTCCAATAAAGGAATGGAAGATAAAGATACTGTTCTAGATGAATATGCGGACGGTATGCATTTCTTCCTCTCCCTAGGAATCGATATTAAAACGACCAAAGTTGATTACGAAGTTCGTAACCCAGGTCGCGATTTGGTCAGTCAAATCCATCTCGTCTATTCACGTATCGAAGACTTTAAAAAAGATCCACAAGAGATCCCTTATGTCAAAGCCTTCTCCGCTTTCTTAAATATTCTTCCTCTCATCGGATTTACCTTCCATGATGCTGAGCTCGCATATTATAAGAAACTAAATGTGAATTATAATAGACAAGAAACGAATTATTAATACTTTGTATTAAGATAACAAAAAAGAATGGTCGCCCATTCTTTTTTTATATTTTTGTTGTTGATTTATTTCTTCGCTAAGAAACTAGCAGTACAAGATAATAAACCAGAAACGATACCTGCAATAGCAGCAATAATAGCAGTTGCAGTTAATGAGAAAGCAGTACCGGAGGCTAATCCACCGAGGTCCCAACCTTTTGCCCCAGTATTGTTATTAACAAAAACTGGTAATAAAAAGATTAAAACACCACCGGCGATAACAACTAAGGAAGCAATCACGACTGCTAAAAGTTTCACGTTGCTCTTTTTAACGAAGAAGTTAAGTGAACAAGCACATAAACCACCTATTAAAACGAGTAAATATCCGATAAAGCCAACAACAGAGCCACCATCGGAGAAGAATGCATCGTTAAAGGATACTGTACCAGTTGTAGTTTTGCCTAAAACTGTTGCAGATGTACTTAGTTGATCGGTGAACATAAAAGCAAATGCGAGAATTGCTAATAAGAAGGCGCAGCATGCTAAGACGTTTGATAATGTTAAATATTTTTTCATCTTTATAATTCCTTTCCGCAAGTTATTATAATGACTACTTATTTATAAATAAAGTATAAAAAATGAATATTTTACAAAATTATAAATAATTATTTATTATGCATTCAAAATGACTTTTGAAACATTAATGATATTTTCAATGTCTTCGATTGAGGAAGATAAATCAATAGTGGCGACATTTTCGTTATTAACTTTGACAAAGTATTTTAAGTCACTGTTTTTGATTATTTGGTAATCAGAGAAACTAGAAGATAAAGCTGAATTAACAACGATATTCTTGTTTTCTGATAATGTCAGATTCAAAACAATAGATTCAATACCGAAATATTCATTAGTTTGAGTATTTTTATATCCGTTAATAAGATATTTTCCGTTAGAAATATTATCAATTTTGGATAAATCCAAAGTGAAGAAAGATTTGTTAGAAGATATGAAACTAGATAATGCTTCGCTTAACCCAGAAAAAGTAGTAGCTTCCGCTTGGTAAGGAACAACATATCCGTCAAGAGGTTCGCTGCTAGTAGAAGAACTAGTTATCAACGAACTAGATAAAGAACTAGTGTTGTTATTTCCACATCCACCTAATGCAAATGAAATTAATAATAATACGAATGTTTTTTTATTCATGAGCATCACCTTATATATAAATTATTTTATTTTATTATTCTCTATTCAAGCGGGATTTTGTTTCTACATTTTTTACAAAAGTGACGAAATGTCATTCTCACTTAAGACTTTTATCCCTTTTGAGGAGAAATATTCGGCTGTATAACCTTGGCCATCAATTAATATATTGGAGAATGAATATATAATTATTCATCATTTATTAATAATATGGGCTATTGTTATTGATATGGATTATACATATCGGTAATGATTTTATTAAGGTAATCTGCAGGATCGTTATATATTGGTTTAGTGGAATCTAAATAATCAACGCTATAAAACATCTTTTCTGGTAATCTTTTATAGATACTTGGCCAGTCCGACCAGCTTTTCTTAACGAGCTTAAAATTGTTACCAAAAACATCAGCAAATCGTTTTTCTAGTTCTATAAATGAGTCTTCGTTATTACTTGGCATAAAATTAAGTTCTATTGGGTAACGATTAAAATCGACATCAAATTCATTTTTGAATAATTCAAAATAATTTTTAGCATCACTAATCGTTAAAGGTATTTTTGTTGTTTTATTAATTTCTTCTTTATACGAAACACCATCTAAAACATAATCATAATAAACGAATCTTTCGGTGGCTTGGCTAATTTGATTAGCTTTATTGACTGCAAAATAATCGTTTATAACAATATCAAGGTTATTATATAGAAATATAAGCAGTGCTTTTCTAAAATTAGTAGACTTAATAGCCTCATTATAAACTGGCGTGGTTTTATCTCCGCTTATTAAATGAAGTGAATACATTATTCTTATTTTGTTTCTACCAAACGTATAATCATCATACTGATAATCGGCGTCTTCACTAAGGTCTAAGATATCAACAATATCATTTTCATTGTCAAATCGATAAGAGGAAGAAGACTCTTCTTTATCGTTATTTAATACAAATCTAATTTCACTAAGATAATTATTATTCTTTGTTTTTAACAAGTAAGTGTGATTAGCATAGTCGATAGTGTATTCTCCGTCCGCGAAAACAAAATCCTGGTAGTTGAGCGTTTCTTCATGGGATAATGACCATTTATCAACCATTTCTTTGTTAATCGGAAAGATATTAATGTTGTACCCAATATCAATATTTTTATCAAAAGCAATAGAGAATGTTTTGTCATCTATTTTCTTCATATCAGTGATATGAGAAAAAGTATCTTGATCGTACATATTATCGTTATAATAATAATAAGAATCTTTTATATTCTTTTTAATGAGGTTATATGTATAGATAAAATCATCAGAATTTATTTGCCTAATATTATCAAGCTTATAATCTTTCCAATATGCATCTTTGATTGAAATGGTGACGATTTGATTAGCGATATTAATTGTATCAATTAAGTCATATGATATTTCGTTATTAACTATTTTAAAAAGTCCACGGTTGTTCGTTGGAAGTATCTTATCAAAAAGAGTTGAATAATAATCAAAATAATAACTTTCTTTTGTTTGAAAATAGTTTTTAATAGAATAGCCTTTATTTATTAAATAAGTTTTAATCTCATCTCTATTTTTATTAGATATTTTTTTAATCTCATCTCTATCTTTGTTAGTAATATATTCGTTACAAATTATAAGATGTTTATAATCGGCTATATTTGCTTTGTCGTTTAGATTATAAAAGCGAGATTTTTGTAGACTGCCTTTGTACATAATTGAAGGCAAAAACACGCCTTCCTCTACCATTTTCTTGTCTAATTCTATTGTTTGTCGAAAGCGTTCACCTTTATTAGATATACTCATCACTTTGTTTATTTCGGCAATAACATTATCTTTTGATGCATAATCAAAACCTTCGTAAGTATAGGAAAAAGGAGCGTTGTTACATGAAACACTCATCAGTGTGATTAAGATAGGACAAATCTTCTTATATAACATTGTTCTCGATGTCCTCTATAATGTGATAATTATAGCATAAGAAAATAAAGAACCAATATTTCCTACCGTTATTCCAGTATTATTGTTGTTGAAGACTGGTTCCAATTTACAAAAGTGAAGAAATGTCATTCTCGCTTAAGACTTTAATCCCTTTTGAGGAGAGATATTCGGCTGTATAACCTTGGCCATCAATTAATTTATGAGAGAATGTACCATCATAAATTTGATTAACTCCACAGGAAGGGGAATACTCTTTGAGAATAACAGTAGTGATGCCGAGATACATGCAGATGTTATAAGCTTTTTCTGCACCTAATGCGAACTGCTTAGTGACATCTTTACCAATAGAGTTGATAACTTTGTCGCCTTTCCTTTCGCTTGGTTTTCTCGGAATGGATAAGCCACCTTCAACTTCTGGGCAGAAGGGGATCAATTCATATTTTTCGAGTAAATCTTTAATTAATGGGTTGTAATTACTTTTTCCGTCATATTTAGTTTTATCACCGACGAGGCACGCTGATATAAGAATCTTTTCCATAAGTAACCACATTCTATATTTAAAAATATAGTTAATCAAGTTATAATTGGCACATGCAAAAAATGTTATCAACTATTTATCAAAACAAAGAATATCCCGTCATCATTGAACACAAATCAATGCGACATAAATCGATTCGCTTCCGTTTAAAAAATGGTTCTTTTATGATTTCTGCTCCTTATACTGTAAGCGATAAACACATCATGAAATTATTAGAAGAAAAGTATGCACCTTTACTTATCGCTAAAGAAAAACCACCGGCAGTAGGGGATGATTTTATCTATTTATTCGGAAGCCGTTATAGCTTTCCAAGTCAAGGGCAATTCACATTTTCAAATGGAGAAATTTTATCATATAAAGATAAAGAAGAATTCGATAAAAAAATTAGAAAATTATATTTAAAAATAATTACTGAAAGAGTGCGTTATTATGAGCAGCTAATGAAGACTAAAGAGCATAATGTAAGAGTGAGAAAAATGTCTACAAGATATGGGACTAATAGCAAGAAGACGAATACAGTTTGTTTCGCCTTAACTCTATATAGTTATTCATATCAAATCATCGATGCGATTATCGTCCATGAATTAGCACATGATTACCACTTCGATCATTCACCTAATTTCTATAAAGTTGTCTATAATTTCTGCCCTAACTATAAAGAATTACATAAAAAGTTAAGAAAAGGAGAGTTCCAATGATAAAAGTCATCACCAGCAAGAATAATGATAAAGTCAAATATGCCGTCTCTTTAAAAGATAATAAAACTCGTAAGAAAGAGAATAAATTCATCGGTGAAGGTAAAAAAGCTTTGGAGCTCGCTTTAAAAGCTAATTTAGTCAGTGAAGTTTTCACTTATGAAGCGTTATTGATCGAGGAGAATATACCTCAATATTTGGTCAATGAAGAGGTGATGAAAAAACTCTCATCTTCCGTCAATCCTGAAGGAGTGGTTTTCATTGCAAATGTCCCTTCTTTTAAAAAAGACAATTTTAAGAAAATACTTTATCTAGATTCCATCAATGATCCTGGCAATTTAGGGACGTTAGTGAGAACGGCATTAGCCTTTAATTATGATGCGGTTGTGACCTCCCTAGATAGCGTTTCCATCTATAATGAAAAGTCATTAGCGGCTTGTAAAGGCGCGAACTATTTAATTCCTGTTTTTCAAGATGAACTTATTAATTATAAAGACGAATATCAAATCATCGTTTCCACTTTAAAAGATGAATCAGTGGATATTGAGGAAGTAAAAACAAGCGAGAAATTTGTATTAGTCCTTGGTAATGAAGCACATGGGGTTAGCAAGAACAGTGAAAATCTCGCGGATATATTTGTAAAGATTGCAATTAATAACATCAATTCCCTTAATGTGGCGATTGCTGGTGGCATATTAATGTACAAATTTCATTAATATCGGTTGACATATATTTTTAAACGACTAAGATATCTTTGAGGATTTAATCCTCTAAGATTTTTTATCTAGCGAAGGGAGACTGTATCATATGGCAGATTGCGATCATAACTGTGATAGCTGTGGCGTTGAAGGCTGTGGTTCTCGCATTGAAAAAGCCAAACTCAACGACCGTTCTAGCATTAAAAGAATAGTTGCTGTTTTATCTGGTAAGGGAGGAGTGGGCAAATCCTATGTTGCCTCTTTAACCGCGGTCTCTTTAGCAAGAAAAGGATACAAAGTTGGTATCTTAGATGCCGATGTTACTGGCCCAAGCATTCCAAAATCATTTGGTATCAAGGGCAACTGTGAAGGGGAAGATGGTATCATCTATCCAAGAGAAAGCAAAACTGGTATCAAAATTATGTCCGCGAATCTTCTTTTAGATAATGAAGATGACCCAATCGTTTGGAGAGGACCATTACTAGGCAATCTCGTCAAGCAATTCTACGAAGATGTTTTATGGGAAGAACTCGATTATTTAGTGATCGATATGCCACCAGGAACAGGAGATGTCGCTTTGACAATTTTCCAAATGATTCCAGTGGATGACTTAATCATTGTCACTTCTCCACAAGACTTAGTTTCACTTATTGTGAAAAAAGCTCTTAAGATGGCAGAAATGATGAATATTCACGTCCTCGGTGTTGTGGAGAATATGTCATATGTCATTTGCCCAGATTGTGGCAAACACATTCCAGTCTTTGGTGAATCGCACTTAGAAGAATTCGCGAAACAGATGCATTTCGATATCCTTGGCAAATTACCACTTGTTGCTTCTAACACAAAACTCGTGGATGAAGGAATGGTGGAAGCCACTAATGTCTTAGAGATTAATGAACTTGCAAAAAAGATTATTGAACAGTCTAAATAAGGAGATTTTATGAAAAAAATATTTACTTTATTAGCGTGTATTTTACCACTTACTGCTTGTGGTGCGAACACAGAAAGCTTCACTCCAGAAGAAACTGTGAAGAAAGAATTACCAGCCTTAGTGAAAACGACTGTTGACACATATGGTGAATCAGAATGTGCGACTGTTGTTGCCGATGTCAAATCATTCCAAGTTGACGTCACCTATGGTGATTATGTCATTAGCGTCCCAATTTCTGGCAAAGTCACTTTCGGTTTAAGAAACATGTATACTACTGACGCTTCTCAACTCCAAGTTGGTATGGTTTTTGAAAACTGCAACTTAGCCGCGAACATTAAAATCAATGGTGAAGAAGGGGCAGAAGCCGAAGAACACAAATACGAATTCAAAGATTTCAGCTTTGCTGCCTATCTCAGTGGTGGTAATGCTTATATCGATATCTCTAATGCTTCTTTGATGAATAGCCTTACTAAATATGTCGCTGAACTTTTAAAACAAGAAGAATCAGTGGCGAAAGCTCTTCTTGGAAGTGGCAAATACCGCATTGATAACGTCATCACTAATGACAAACTTCCATTAGTTAAGAAAGAAGAAGTGACGGAAGAAAACATTGCAAAAGGTATCAATGATGCCTTTGGCATCGTCACTGATGAAGACTTAGCAAAAATCATGTCATTAGTTCATGATAAGGGCAAGAATACTTATGATTTAAAGTTCTCTGTCACTGATCCAGCAATCGTCAACCGCAGTTATAGCAAATCTGGGGCAAATGCTGATGTCACTTGTGAAAAAGTCAACGTTGATGTTGAAGCATTAACTGATGATAAAGGCATTTTCTCTAGCGTCACTCTTAAAGGTGAAGTCGGAGTGAAAACTAATGTCAAAGAAGAAAGTGCGAACGTCAATTTAAAAGGAGAAGCAGATTTATCTTTAGACCTCACTAAATATGCAATTACTAATCCATCATTCGCAGAATTTAAGAGCCCAACTGTTTTAATCAATTTCATCATGAACTTAATCAAGGGTCTTTTTCCAGATACTGGTAGTAACGAATAATTCTGATTCAAACTAATCAATAAGAAAGCAATATTTATTTATTGCTTTTTTTATGCTATAATCACACACATTAGGAGTTAGAAAGTATGGAAAATAGCAAAGTAAATGAAATCGTAACTCGCGCTTTAGAAGATATTGAAAAAGCGGATAAAGGCGATGTTATCAATGAAATCCGTAACCGCTACTTAGCGAAAAAAAGTGAACTCATGGGGTTGATGTCTTTATTAGGACAGATGTCACCAGAAGAAAGAAAAGATTTTGGTAAGCTCGTCAACGATGCCAAGACACGCATCAGTGAAATGCTTAACAAAAAACAACAAGAAATCGCTCAAAAAGAATTAAATAAGCGCCTTGAAGAGGAAAAGATTGATATCTCTCTTCCTGGAAAGAAAGTGGAACTCGGTGGTAGAAACCCATTCTATTTAGTGCAAGATGAAGTCATCGAAATCTTTACTGGCATGGGCTTTTCTGTCGCGAGTGGACCAGAAGTGGAAAGCGATTTATTTAACTTTGAACTTTTAAATATTCCTAAAGATCATCCTGCTAGAGATATGCAAGATACTTTCTACATCGATAATAATACATTATTAAGAACTCATACTTCGCCAGTGCAAGCCCATACGATGCAAGAAGCAAAGGGTCAACCAGTAAAGATCATTTGTCCTGGTAAAACATATCGTAGGGATAATGATGATGCGACTCATTCTCATCAATTCGCACAAGTGGAAGGTTTATTAATCGATAAGAATATCAATATTGGTCATTTAAAAGCGCTATTAACTTTATTTGCCAAAAAGATGTTTGGTGAAAAAAGAGAAATTCGTCTTAGACCATCTTATTTCCCATTCACTGAACCAAGTGTGGAAGTCGATATCTCATGTTTCAACTGTGGTGGGAAAGGCTGCTCGATGTGCAAAGGCACTGGTTGGATCGAAATCCTCGGTGGTGGTATGGTCCATCCAAACGTCTTAAAGATGAATGGTTATGACCCAGAAGTTTATTCCGGACTTGCCTTTGGTATCGGTATTGAAAGAGTGGCAATGCTCAGATACGGTATCGACGATATCCGTAAGATATATACAAATGACGTGAGATTCTTACGTCAATTCGAAAAGAAAGCATAAGGAGGAAAAACCATGTTAGTCTCAGTTAAGAAATTAAATGAATATGTTGATATCAAAGATATCGATGCTTCTTCCTTAGCGAAAGGTCTCACTTTTGCCGGTGTGGAAGTAGAAGAAATGGTCACTTTAGCTAGTGGCACTAATCTCGTCATCGGTGAAATATTAACTTGTGAAAACCATCCTGATAGCGATCATCTTCACGTTCTCAACGTCAATTTAGGGGAGAAATATGGGGTTAATCAAATAGTTTGTGGCGCGCCTAACGCGCGTAAAGGCTTAAAAGTCATCGTCGCACGACCAGGGGCTAAATTACCACAGATTGAAATTAAACCATCTGTCATTAGAGGAGTGGAATCTAATGGGATGTGCTGCTCTCTTGTCGAACTTGGTGTGGACATCAAATATTTAAATGAATACCAAACTAAAGGTATTGAAGAATTGCCACGTGACGCTCCCGTTGGAGAAGAAAATGTTTTAGGTTATTTAGGCTTAGATGACACAATCCTTTCCTTAAATGTTTTAGCCAATCGTCCCGATTTATTATCCATTTATAATGTCGCTAGAGAAGTGGGAGCAATCTTTTCTAGAAAAGTGAATATCCCAGTCGTCGAACATAAAGCTGACTTTGTGACTGATCTCAAAGTTGGTAGCGACACTGATAAATGCAGTCAATTCTCTGGATGTGAAATTAGAGGAATAGTCACTAAACCGTCTCCAAAATATGTTCAAGAATTCTTGATGGCAGAGGGAGTGAGAAGCATCAACAATATCGTTGATATCGGTAACTATGTGATGTTATTAACCGGTCAACCACTTCATATGTATGATGCCGATAAACTAACTAAAAAAGAACTTATCGCTAAAAGCGATTATAGCGGTGAATTCATCGCTTTAGATGAAAATAAATATGAATTAAATGAAGGCGATATCGTTATTACCACAGATAATAAACCAATGTGTTTAGGAGGAGTGATGGGGAGCTTAGAATGTGCGGTTGATGAAAATACGAAGAATATTTATATCGAAGCCGCTTCCTTTGATAGCGCGTCCATCCGTCGTACTTCTCTCCGTCTTGGTTTAGTCAGCGAATCCTCCCAAAGATTTGTCAAAGGCACTAACCATTTCCAAAGCGAAGAAGTTATCGCTTTAGCATCTAAGTTATGTCGCGAATTAGCTGAAGCAAAAGAAGTTTCTAATATCGTCACTTATCAAAAAGAAGAAAAGAAACAACAAGTTGTGAAAACTTCTATTAATAAAATTAATAATAGATTAGCAACTTCCTTCTCTAAAGAAGAGATTATCGATGTCTTAAATAGACTTAATTTCTCTGTTAAAGAAAATAACGGCGAATTAGATGTCACAGTTCCTTTATATCGACTTGATGTCACTTGTGATGCGGATATCTCTGAAGAAGTGATTAGAGTGCTCGGCTTTGATAATGTGAAGATGGAGCTCCCAGTTTTACCAACCACAGTTGGTGGTTTAACTAGTAAACAGTACCGTCAAAAAGCACTTAGAGATCATTTATTAGCAAGTGGCTTATCTGAAGCACTTACTTATTCACTTGTGAATAAAAATGAAGTATATAGCTTCAATTTATTAAATGAAGAAGAAGCATATCAATTATTAAATCCATTAATGGAAGATAGAATGATGTTCCGCACACACATTCTTCATAGCTTACTTGAAGCGACTTCCTATAACCTTGCTAGACAAGTTAAAAACATCGCTTTATTTGAAACTAGTGAAATGATTTCAAAGAAATCACATACTACGCATCTCGCGATTGTTTTATGTGGAAATAACTCTAAACAAGGCCTCTTAAAAGAAGAACCATATGATTTCTATGATATGAAAGGTATCGTGGAAAATATCTTCTCCTTATTTGGCATTGAAAATAGCAGATATAGATTTGAAGTATCAAAATTAGATAAAGAATTATTGCATCCAGGTAAATCTGCTGACATCATCTTCCAAAATCAATTAGTGGGTCGATTTGGTGAACTTCATCCATTAGCATCTCAAAAATACGATTTTGGTAAAAATGCAGTAGTGGTTTTAGAGATGAATATCTCCCCATTACTCGATGCGAAAGTTTCTCAAATCAAGGCTAGTGAAATATCTAAATATCCAACAGTTTATCGTGACTTAGCTTTATTAGTGGATGTCAAGATCAACGCGGGCGAGATTATCAAAGCGATTAAGATGTCTGGTAAAGGCATTGTCTCTAATGCTGAAGTCTTCGATGTCTATTATGGGGCACCTGTTTCCTTATTAGGAAAGAAGTCTCTTGCCATCAGAGTGAGCTACTCTAGTAAAGACCATACTTTACAAGAAAAAGAAATCACTTTAGTGGAAGATCAAATCAAATTCGATTTAGCGAAAAACTTTAAAGCGGAGTTAAGAGGCTAATGTATAAATTAATCGTCTCTAATTATGAAATAAATAAGCTTTACACTTTATCCGAAGATGTGGATTTAAGCAAAGTGACTTTTGCCTCTGATTCAAGAATCAAAAAGATTGATGAATGCCATGTTGAACTCTCTTTTACAAGGTTTGATGAAGCCTTTGATATCCTCATCAAAGCAAAAGGGACAATCACTGCAATTTGTTCTTATACATTAGAACAGTTTCCTTATAAATATTCTTTTAAAGAAAGAATTGTCGGTAGATATGATGAAGAAGGCGATTATAAAATCACAAATAATTCTATTGATTTAGAAGGAGTAATTATCGCCTTAATCGATAACGCTGTTCCACTTAATGTCACTAAACCAGGAGCAAAGAAACCTAGTGACGGTGAAGGGTATCGTGTTTTAAAGGAAGACGAGCTTATCGCAGAAAGAAGTAAGAAGAGTGTTGATCCAAGATGGGCCGCTCTTGATGATATCAAACTCGATTAAAGAAAAAGATTTAAAAGAATATTAAGAAAGCATTTTTTAAGGGAAATATTTAAGGGTAAAGAAAACGCCGAAGAAAAAGACTTAAAAAATATATAGGGAAGGGCAACCTTCCTTTTGTTTTAGAAAAAGACTTAAAAATATATAGGAAATCGTGTTTTTCTACGCATTTAGAAAAAGATTTAAAAGTATATAGGAAGACAGTTTCTGGATGGAAAAAGGAAAATATTTAAAAGTATTAATATCTAGCGAAGAGTGATGAGTTTCCTATATGCGCAATTAATTGTTGACAAAAAGCCGTTTATCGGTAAAAATAGAGGTACAAGTGGTAGAAAGTGGGGAGAAGTGGTAAATGTTTTTTGGACAATTCAATCACACCATTGATGAAAAGAACCGTTTGATGATTCCTCGTAGAATGAGAGAAGAAGCAGGGGTTAAAGTTTTCATCTTGAAAGGTTTTGATGGTTGCATTTCCATTTACAAAGCCGTTGACTTCGAAGCAATGCTCGAAAAAATCTCCTCGTTATCATTTAATCTCAAGGATTCCCGTGATTACATTCGTAATCAACTCGCCAGTGCTTTCGAGATTGACGTCGACAAGCAAGGGAGAATTCAGATTCCTACTCAGATCATGAATAAATATGGCTTGTCCAAGGAAGTGACAGTCATTGGGGTTGGTGATCATTTCGAAGTATGGAACGCGGATAAATACGCAGAATACGAAAAGAGTGTGGATGAATCCTTTGAAAACATCGCTGAACATATTCAGTTCGACAAATAATTATGGGAGAGCACATACCCGTACTTCTAAATGAAGTAATCGATGGACTTAACATCAAACCCAATGGTAATTATCTCGATCTCACAATTGGTAGAGCTGGACATTCTTCCGTGATTCTTTCCCGTCTAAAACAAGGATGTTTATACGGGTTTGATCAAGATGAAGAAGCGATTAAAGAAAGTGACGCGAGACTATCTAGTGTCGGCGGTCATTACAAACTCTATCATCAGAATTTCCTTTCCGCTTATGAAACGTTATCAAAAGAAGGATTAGAAGGTAAATTCGATGGTATCTTGATGGATTTAGGTGTTTCTTCCCCTCAATTCGATGATGGTAGTCGTGGTTTCTCTTATAGAACTGACGCACCGCTAGATATGAGGATGGATCAGAGAAAGTCTTTAACTGCTCGGGATGTGGTTAATACTTATTCTCAAAAAGACCTAACGAGGATCTTTCAAGAATATGGCGAAGAGAGATTCGCCCCGATAATTAGTCGTAATATCATTAAAGCGAGGGATGTTTCTCCGATTGAAACAACGTTTCAATTAGTGGAGATCATCAAAATTAGTAAACCCGCGAAGGAACTAAGAAAAGCTGGTCATCCTGCTAAACAGGTGTTTCAAGCATTAAGAATTGAGGTCAATGATGAACTCAACATCTTAAGAAACGCATTAGTGGATATCGCTAAACTCTTAGCCCCAAAAGGCAGACTAGCGGTCATTACCTTCCACTCGCTGGAAGATCGAATTGTAAAACAATTCTTTAAATCTTTAACAACTGTTGAAGGCGATAGAATTGATGGTCCAACTTTAATTAAAGAAGCGGATTATCGCTCTATTACTAATAAACCTCTCGTTGCTAAAGAAGAAGAATTAGAAATTAATAACCGCGCTCATAGCGCAAAGCTTAGAATTATTGAAAGGAAATGAGTGATGAAAGACAAGATCAACAAAACAAATCACAAACGTTGGTACTATACAGCTCGTCGTATGAGTGTTCTTTCACTTTTATTTTTCTCAGGGGTTGCGACATTTGCAGTTCCAACCTACATCTCCTTAAAGAATTCTGAAATTGAAAGACTCAAAGCTGAGGAAGAAGAGAGTAGCGAAAGCGAAGAAACTTCTGAAACTTCTGACTCCAGCAGCCTTCTCTCATACAGTGAGTAACATTTTTTCCATTACCTCCTCAATGACGACTCATCGTCTCATCCATAATTAGTGGAAAGAATGTTGTCTAGTAGTGGTCGTGATCAGCACTCATGGCCACTTTTCTTTTAAAGGGCAATTAGTAGTTTTCTAGTAGTTTTTTATACCAAAATACTAGTTTTTATTAACAATTATTGTTAAATATAGGGAATTGGTTTAAAATACAGTCATGGAAAAACCTATTGCTGTTATCGAAATATGTTCAAAATGCATCAAACTCGTCGTCGGTTATGTCATCGATGGACAGGTGCAAATCATCTATACGACCACTCGTAATACTGGTTTGATCATGGATAATGGGGTAGTAGCGGATGAGACTGCTTTACTTAACGGTCTCAATTCTTTAAACTTCATCGAAGATTCCCAAGCTAAGCTTAAAATTACCATTGGAGAAATCATCTTAGTGATTCCACCTTTTGGTTTAACTGTATATCAAACTAAACAATCAACTAACTTAGTAAGTGAAGGTAACCAAGTTGGTGAATTAGATATTAAGAATTTATATTCTTTAGTGATGAAAAGCCAAGTTGGATTAAATAACTCTTTAGTGGATGCGATTCCATGTCACTTCGATTTAGATGGTGGTAGAACTTTTGATTATATCCCTATGGGACAGACATCTTCTTCCTTAAGTGCGGTTATTAGATTACATTCATTACCAACAAATATATACGCAGCATATAGAAACGCTGCACACGATGCCAACTTCATCGTCAAAAGAAGCATCATCGCTCCTCAAGGCGCGGCCATGTTACTTGCGACATATGCGGATATGCCAACAGACTATTTCTTAGTGGATATCGGTAGTAATGTCACTACAGTATCTTTAATTGGCCAAAAAGAATTATATGATTCCCGTTTCTTCTCTTGGGGTGGTGATAGTATCACCGAAAAGATCATCGCGAACTTCAATATCAATGAAGCGGACGCTGAGAAATATAAGATATTATATGGATATGATACAAGAGAATATACTTTCGACGCTGTCGTCTGCACTAGTTTAGATGAAAATGGTCGTAATGTTGATCATCGCTTATCTCATTTAAATGCGATTATCAAAAGCGAACTCGATTCTCTTGTTTCACAAATCAATAGCTGCATCAAAGCACTATTAGAGAATTATCAGGCGAAAGCTGCTGCATATGAAAAGATCCCTCTCATCTTAGTGGGTGGTGGTTCTCTTCTCGGTGGCTTAGTCAAATATATCGAACCAAAATTACCAAGTGACAAAGTCGTTCTCGGCACTAACAAAGTCTTAGGCGCGAGATATCTTGGTTTAGTTAACGCACTAGGCGTTATCTTATGTCAACATCGCTACCCAAATGTGAACGATGACACTCAACAAAAAACCATCTCTTTATCGAGAGAAGTGAAATAAGGAGGATAAACTTCTATGGAGAATTATGATTTAGACAATTTCGAACCTGCTGCTAAAATCGTCGTCATCGGCGTCGGTGGAGCGGGTAATAACGCAGTTAATAGAATGATCGATGAAGAAATCGAAAACGTTTCTTTCGTCGTTGCGAATACTGATAAACAAGCCTTATCAACATCAAAAAGTAATAGAAGACTCATCCTCGGTCAAGAAATTACTAATGGCTTAGGTGCAGGTGGCAATCCTGAAGTCGGTAGAAAAGCAGCAGAAGCGAGCATCGACGATATCAATGAAATCGTCAAAGGTGCAAATATGGTTTTCATCGCAGCTGGTATGGGCGGAGGCACTGGTACAGGTGCGGCCCCCGTTATCGCTAGAGCCGCAAAAGAAGCGGGCGCATTAGTGGTCGCGATCGTCACTCGTCCGTTTGGCTTTGAAGGAAAAAGAAGATTCATCAATTCTATTGATGGTCTCAATAATTTAAAAGAACAAGTCGATTCTATTATTGTCGTTTCAAATGACAAATTACTTGTCATGAGCGGCAACCAACCAATCTCTGAAGCATTCAATGAATCCGATAAGGTTTTAGCCCAATCTGTTAAAACAGTCGTCAATTTAATTTTATTACCAGCGATTATCAATTTGGACTTCGCGGATGTTAAATCAACACTAGAGAATTCTGGTGTCGCTTTAATCGGTTTTGGTATGGGCAGTGGCCCAGGAAGAGCCAAACAAGCGGCAGAAAATGCGGTCAATTCCCCGTTATTAGAAGCTTCCATTAGAGGGGCAAAAAGAGCGATTGTGGCAGTGACATGTGGCCCGCAAGTGAGCTTATTCGATGCACAGCAAGCGGTTAACCTACTGACTAATGCAGCAGGTGCGGATATCGATGTCAAATTCGGCGTCTCTATCAACGATCAATTATCCGATGAAATCTTAGTCAGTGTCATCGCGAGCGACTTCGATCATGAAGTGGATTTCTCAAAACAAGATATCATCGAAGCGCCTTCTCAACCAGTTGTTGAAGAAACTACTGTTGAGCCAAATCCTGTTGAAGAAGTGAAAGAAGAATTAGCTGTTGATGAAGATATCGACTTCTTACCAGGCTGGTTAAAAAAATAAATATTGTTAATGAAACCAAGCAAGAAGTCGCCCATCTTGATATGACTATGTCATCGCGAAGCCATCAAGATTATATATATTACCTCTCTGGTACTAGGTGGTGGATGAATTGCAAAATATATAAAATATGTAATGATATACTATGTATATTATGCTATAATAAACAAGATAGAGATATAAACGCCTCTATTAATATTCTAAGAAAGGGAATAGAATTACTTTCGAAGGATGGGACACATCCGGATAGCTTGTTTATGCTTGATCCGTTAGGGTCATCGCGCAAGAAGCCCCCACTTCTATAGGTGGTTGAGTATGTCACATTAGTAAAATACTAATTGTCCTAGAAGACAAGTCGTCATTCTCCTCTATTGATAGCGAGCTAACGATGGTGGAAGGTTAGTAACACGAGAATAACGGTATCCCTTCTTTGTATGAGTGCTGAACTAATAGTAAGCCTCCGTAAAAGTTAAACGATATTAACTAATGAAGCGCTAGACAAAGTCTAGAACTAAGGTGGTACCGCGCTTAATAGCGTCCTTAGATTAGGACGCTTTTATATTATAGGAGGTCGTTATGGACTACAAAAGCACATTATTAATGAACAAGAGCAACTTTGAGATGAGAGGTAATCTCAACATCAAAGAACCGGTCCTTGTCAAAGCATGGGATGAATTTAATTTGTATGAAAATATGAATTTAAATAGAAAAGAAGCGAAAGAATTCGTGCTTCATGATGGCCCACCATACGCAAATGGTGATATGCACTGCGGACATATGCTCAACCGTATCCTTAAGGATATCGTCGTGAGATATAAAAATATGTCTGGATATAAGACTCCATTCGTCTTCGGTTGGGATACACACGGCTTACCTATTGAAAATCAAGTCACAAAGAGCGGTGTAAACCGCAAAACGACTCCAGTCGTAGAATTCCGTAAGAAATGTGAAGAATACGCCTTAAAACAGGTGGAAAGACAAAAGAGTCAGATTAGAAGACTTGGTCTTGTCGGTGATTTCGCCCATCCATATTTAACATTACAAAAAGAAATGGAAGCGAAACAAATCGAATGCTTTGCAAATATGGCTCTTCAAGGTCTTATTTATAAAGGATTAAAGCCAGTTTATTGGTCACCATCTTCTGAATCTGCGTTAGCAGAAGCAGAAATCGAATACGCCGATGTCCTTTCTCATTCCATCTATGTTGCTTTTCCAGTGAAAGATGGTAAAGGTGTTATTGATAACGATGCTAGAGTAGTGATTTGGACAACCACTCCTTGGACCCTTCCTGCTAACTTAGCGATTTCCGCTCATCCAGACTTCGTGTATGGGGAATATGAGACTAATAAAGGTAAACTAGTCTTCTTAAAAGAATTCGCGGATAATCTAAAGGAAGAATTAGAATTAGGCGATATTAAATTATTAAAAGAGTTTAAAGGTAGCGATATCGATGGTGTAGTTTGTAAACATCCTTTCTATGACCGCGATTCCTATATGTTAGTGGGCACTCACGTCACTAACGATGCCGGTACTGGTTTAGTCCATACTGCTCCAGGACATGGTGCAGAAGACTATCAAGTCTGTTTAAAATACGGAATCAAACCATATTGTCCAGTCGATGAAAAAGGTAGACTCACCGAAGATACGGGCGAAAGACTCGCTGGTGTGTTCTATGAAGATGCGAACGCGATTGTTTTAGAGATTTTAAAAGAACATAATGCTTTACTAAAGCATAAGACATTCACTCATAGCTATCCACATGACTGGAGAACGAAAAAACCTTTAATCTTTAGAGCGACTAATCAATGGTTCTGTTCCATTGACCCAATTAGAGCCAAACTCTTAGAAGAAATCCATAAAGTGAAATGGTATCCAGCTTGGGGAGAAACGAGAATGGTTAACATGATTAAAGATCGTGGTGACTGGTGCATTTCCCGTCAAAGAGCCTGGGGCGTTCCAATCCCAATCATCTACTGTGAAGATGGCACACCAATCATTGAAAAAGAAGTATTTGACCACATCGTTTCTTTGTTTAAAGAAAATGGCTCCAATATTTGGTATGAAAAGGAAGCCAAAGAACTCTTACCAGAGGGATATAAGAACGCTCATTCTCCTAACGGTGAATTCGTTAAAGAAAAAGATATCATGGACGTCTGGTTTGATTCTGGCTCCTCGTTCGCTGGTTGCTTAATCAATCGAGGTATCGCTTACCCAAGCGACTTATATTTAGAAGGTAGTGACCAATATAGAGGTTGGTTCAACTCTTCTTTAATCGTTTCTGTGGCTTGTTATGGGGTTGCTCCATATAAAGCAGTAGTGACGCACGGCTGGGTTCTTGATGAACACGGCGAACAAATGCATAAATCTAAAGGGAACGGCGTTGATCCAACAAAGATTGCAAACGTTTATGGCGCGGATATCCTTAGATTATGGGTCGCTACTGTTGATTATCAACAGGATGTTCGTATCGGTGATAATTTAGTTAAACAAGTGGCAGAACAATACCGTAAGATTAGAAATACTCTTAAATTCATCTCTTGGAACTTAGTAGACTATGACCCAAATAATCCTGCTAAAGAATTAGAATTAGTGGATAAATGCTTATTAAACAAGAACCAAGAAGTGGTCAACGAAGTGATCAACTGCTTCTCTAACTATGATTTCGCAGGAGCGATGTCTGTCCTTATGACATATATGTCATCTGACTTATCTAGCTTCTATTTAGATATCGCGAAAGATTCTTTATACTGTGACTCTAAAAACTCCGTAAGAAGAAATCAAATTCAAACAGTGATCTATAATGTCGCAGAAACATTATTAAGAGTCCTTAACCCTGTTCTTCCATTTACGATGGATGAATTCAATAAGAACCTCCCTGGTAAACGTTTAGATAACGCGCAGTTATATGATTATCCAGTAGCAAAGGAAACCGATTCATCTTTAGATGAAGAATATGACAATATCCTCAAACTTAGAAGCGATGTTTTAAAAGCTCTTGAAGAAGCGAGAAGCGCATCTATTATCGGTTCAAGTCAAGAAGCAGATGTCTATTTATCAATTAAAGACTTAAGTATTAGCAAATCATTTGCTAACATTAGTTTAGATACTCTTGCTAAATTATGCGTCGTCTCTAGAGTGAATAACAAAGAAGAAGCGGATAGCAAAGATTATCAATATAGCCGCATCAAAGTCATCCATCACCAAGGTAAGATGTGTGGGAGATGCTGGAACTATTCTGATGACGCCTTAACGGTCGAAGATGGCACTTATATCTGTCAGAGATGTAAAGATGTCTTGGAGGGCAAATAATGAACGATTTTATTAATAATAAACTCAAACCATGGTCCATCTGGTTCTTTAAGTCCTTCATTTGGCTTGGTTTATTGATGCTTGTCATCGATATCGTCTCTAAAAACCTCGTCGTCGCGAATAGAGAATTCATCCGTGGCTCATCTAGCCAAGGAATTGTATTAATTCCTAATTTCCTCGCGATTAGCTATGTTATCAATACTGGCGCGGCATTCGGCTTATCAGCAGGTGATAGTGAAGCGGGTTATATGGTTAACCGCATCATCTATATCGTTTTAGCAGTTGTCGCAAGTGGATTCTTAATCTTCTTCTATGCGCGTAAATATAAGAGCAAGAACCCATTATCAATGTATTATAAAGCCTGCATCATGCTCATCTTAGCGGGTGCAATTGGCAATTTAATCGATAGAATCGCTTATACTCCAGAATATTTAGGTAACAAATATAACGGGGTTGTTGACTGGATTAACTTCTTCGGTATCTGGGCTTATAACTTCAATATCGCGGATAGCTGCTTAGTAATCGGTGTCATTATGACAGTCGTGATGCTCATCATTGAAGAAGTCAAAGATAGTAGAAAAAGAAACGCGACCATTAGAAAAAATATCGCCGCGGAAAAAGCTAAACAAGAATCAAAAGCTGTTCCGGAAGTAGTAGAAGAAAAGCCAGTAGAAAACGCTCCTGATGCAGAAGAATCTAAGAGAGAAGCAGTAGAAGATACTGGTAAATAATTAGTAGAAAATTAGTAGATATATGTATAAATACATAATCAGTGCTGAACAAAAGAACATGCGCCTTGATAAGGCACTTGTTTTTTTACTTACAGATATGTCGAGAACTTATATCTCAAAACTCATCGATGAAGGCAAATGCTTAGTTAACGGGAAAGTCGGTAAAGCCTCTTATAAATTAAATGAAAACGATGTCGTTGAAATCGATGTTCCAGAAGTAAAAGAGTTAGAAATCACTAAAGAAGATATTCCTCTTGAAATCGTTTATGAAGATAAGGACATCTTAGTGATTAATAAACCCCAAGGACTAGTGGTTCATCCTGCCCCTGGGCATTATGAGCATACGCTTGTTAACGCTGTGCTTGCTCATACTGATGATTTAAGCGGCATCAATGGAGTGAAACGTCCAGGAATAGTGCATCGTATCGATAAAGATACCTCTGGTCTACTTTGCATAGCAAAAAATGATGAAGCTCACGAAGGACTTGCCGAACAACTCAAAGATCATTCAATGTCTCGTAAATATATCGCCCTTGTCAAAGGTGTCATTAAAGAAAAACAAGGAGAAATCGATTTACCAATCGGGAGAAGTCGTGGAGACAGAAAGAAGATGGCAGTTGATACTCTTAACGGTAAACCTGCGAGAACATTCTTTACAATCATTAAAAGATATCAAGAACACACTCTTATAGAGTGCTCACTAGAAACTGGCAGAACTCATCAAATTAGAGTCCATATGGCCCATATCGGTCATCCAGTGGAAGGAGACCCACTTTATAATAAAAAGAATGCGACATCTTTATATGATAAAGGACAACTCCTCGTCGCTTATAAACTTCATCTCGTTCATCCAATAAATAAAAAGGAAATGGATTTTGAAATACCACTTCCTACTTATTTCACTGATATCCTCAATCGATTAGATTGATTCAATTATTTCATCATACGTCTTAAATGATTTCTTAGCGATTTTGCTAAATTCGTTTAAGCCGTATTTTTTTATGAATTTCTTTGAAAATGCTTTAACGCTTTCATTAGTGCCAAACGGGAAATCCATATCATATTTCTTGTTGAGTTTTTCTACTTCTAGTAAGAATGAATATCTAGCGATGATAGATGAAGCAGCAACACAGGGGAAATATGATTCTCCTTTCGTTTTAAAAGAAATGTCTTTTACTTGTGGTTCATTTTCATCGTTGAGATATTTATAAAATAGTTCTTTAGAACAGAATTCATCGACATATATACCAACTGTTTCTGGATGTTTAATAACTAAATTATGCAAAGCGCGGTTATGCATCTTCGCTTTTAAGGAATTGAGATTTTCATGTTTAGCCATCATCTCATTGAATTTATCATTTGGCAAAGTGAGTTTAGAATATTCGATAAAAGTTATTAACTTTTTAGCGATCTCTTTAATCTTATCATCGCTTATCTTTTTAGAATCGTTAACACCTAATTCTTTTAATTTAACGATATCTTCTTTTTTGACATAGGTAGCAACGACAACCATGGGAAGGAGGAAATCACCAACACCGACTTCATCGCTGCCGATTTGATCGTTGACATCAACCCAACCAGTCTTAATAGGTTTTTCCGCTTTATATTCTTCGATTTGTTCACTCCAAAGCTTTGCTTCTTCGTTCGCCTTATCCCCTTTAAAGACAACTTTACGATATGTCTTTTTAGAGATATAGCCAGTGATAGTGACCCCGTCTTTATTAGCAAGAAAAAGAATGTATGGGTCATCTACGGGAACAGAGTAGCTCTTATAGAAGTCCGCCATTTCATTTAGTTTAGATGGTGTAACTTTAATCGTTGTCATGTCTATATTTTACCTAGCAAACATCAACGATGTTATTATTTTTTGTAAAATGTTTTCTTTATGAATATTATTATGCTAATGTAATAGACGTGGAAACGACTATTAAAAGAAACAATATCAAAGTTATTACTAGCACTGGCATCTTATTAGCGTTAGAAATCGTTTTCCAGATAATTGGAAATTATGTCTCGTTAGGTCCAGTATCTATCAACTTATCTTTAATTCCAATCGCTGTCGGAGCGATTCTATATGGCCCACTTGTGGGTGGCTTTTTAGGATTATGTAATGGTATATTAGTAATTCTTGCCCCTGCAACATTATCATTATTTATGTCCATCTCAATTTGGGGTACATTATTGACTTGCTTACTTAAATGTACGATTGCTGGTGTGGTTGCTGGTCTCGTTTTTAAATTATTTAAAAAACATAAAGTGGTGGGAGGAGTTGTTGCCTCTTTCTTAGTCCCTATTGTTAATACTGGCTTATTCTGTTTATCTTGCGCGACAATCTTCCATTCATTCTTAACGGATAATTACGCTGCTGCAGGATATGATAATACATTCCTCTTCCTCATTCTCGGGGTAGTGGGATGGAATTTCTTATTAGAAATGGGCATCACTGGGGTCTTATCTTATCCGGTGAGTCGCGCTTTATTTAAATTCCAAGGCAATATTTATCGCGAGCAAGACTGATGCAAGACATTTATTTTACTTTTGAGTTTAGCAAGATACTTTCTTATATAAGCGAGTTCTCAAAAAGTGAAATCGGGAAACAGAAAGTCCTTTCTTTACGCATGCTCCCTTCTAAAGAAGAAGTGGACAAATCGCTTAAAGAATTAGAAGAGGTTATGGAGATCATCTTCCGTTTTGGTCCGCTTCCTATTAGTAGTTCCGTTGATACTTTAAAGCTCATTGAGATCGCAAAGAAGACAGGATTATTATCCCCAAGAGATTTATATCTCATCGGTAATGATGTCATCACAAGTAAGGATTTAATCCTTTACAGCAAGAAAATCAATCTCAATTACCCATTTTTAAATGAACAAATCTCTAAATTCTATGATTTGAGCAATTTAGAAAAAGAAATCAGAAGAGTAGTGACTTCTTCTTTAACTGTTGATGACCACGCTTCTGATAAACTATTTGAAATTAGAACTAAAATTAAGAAACTTGAGAATTCTATCAACTCTAAAGCTGCTTCTTTAGCGTACTCATACGGACAGTATTTAAGCGATGAAAATGCGACGATTAGAGATGGGCACTTTGTCTTACCAGTAAAAACTGCCTATAAAAGCAAAGTCTTAGGCGCGATATATGATGTTTCTGATACGGGGAACACAACTTTTATCGAACCTTTAGAAATCATCACTCTCAACAATGAAATCACCTCTTTAAAAATTGAAGAGAATGAAGAAGTAAGAAAGATATTAAAAACATTGACGAATATCATCCTCCTTCAAGAAGATGAGATTATTAATAATAATAAAATTATCGGCAATCTCGATTTCATCTCTTCTAAAGCGCAGTATGCATTATTGAATAATGACATCATCGCGACTAGTAAAGAGGAGCAATATCTCGAACTTAAAAATGCGAGACATCCTTTAATCGATCCTCAGAAAGTGGTCGCGAATTCCTATCACGCGGATGAAAACAAACGACTTGTGGTTATCTCTGGTCCTAATGCCGGTGGTAAGACTGTTTCTTTAAAGACTATCGGTTTAATCGTATTGATGAATCAATGTGGACTTGCTATTCCAGCTTCTAAAGCGGAACTTGGATATTTTAAAAACATCTATATCGATATTGGTGATAACCAGTCTTTATCTGATAATCTATCAACATTCTCCGCGCATATGACCCAAATTGGAGAAATCACAAGAGCGGTGAGAGGGAAAGACTTAGTCTTAATCGATGAACTCGGAACGGGAACTGACCCAAGAGAAGGCGAAGCTTTAGCGATCGCGGTGAGCAAACATCTCATTAACTCCCATGCGATATGTTTTATATCTTCCCATTTTTCTGGGTTAAAAGAATTCGCATTAACTAATCCGGTTATTGAAAATTCCTCAATGTTATTCGATGAAGAGAATCTCTCTCCAACATATCGCTTTAAATTAGGCGCGCCTGGAAGAAGCTATGGGATGGAAGTCGCAGAGAGATATGGTATCTCTAATAAAATTATTGAAGATGCGAAGAACTATCTTTCTATTAATAGCAGAAGTGAAACTGAAGAGTTAATCGCTTCTTTACAGAAGAAAGTGGAGAATGCTTCTAAGATAGAAGAACAACTCAAAAAAGATAAAGAAGAATTCGAAAAAGAATATAAGAAACTTCAAAATGACCAAAAGATTCTTAAAGAGAGAAGAGAAAGCCTTTTGATGAGTGTTAAAGAAGAAAAGCAAGAGATGCTTGAACAAACGAAAGAAGAATTATCACGCATCATTAAAATGATGTCTAAAAACAATCTCTCTTTAAACGAAGTCATCGAACTCAAGAAACAAGTCGAAGACCTTGAAGAAAAAGAAGAAAACGAAATCTATAACGAACAAATAGTCGTTGGTGATAACGTTTCTATCCCCTCTTTAGAACTATATGGCAAAGTCGATAGAATTAAGGGCTCTAAGGCGCATTTCATATCCGATACAGGTATTTCCCTAGAAGTGGACTTAAATCGCCTCCACAAGGTCGAAAAAAGCGAAAAACGTGCAGTTCATAAAGTCTCTAAACCTGTGGAACTCGATTTGAAGAGTGTTCCGATTGAACTAAATATCATCGGCATGCATACCGAAGAAGGTAGAGAAGCACTTATGACTTATCTAGATAACTGTCGATATAAACATATGGCAAAGGTGCGCATCATCCACGGTTTTGGTAGTGGGGTGCTTAGAAAGATGGTCCATAGTTATTTAGACAAGCAAAAAGACCTCACATATAAACTCGCGGATGGCTATGAAGGTGGCGGAGGCGCGACGGTGGTGATTTTTAATGAAAGAAAGAATTAGACTCTGCATTGAAAATCTTAAGCATAAGCCAGGCGTCTATTTGATGCATGATATCGATGACACGATTATCTATGTTGGCAAAGCCAAAGACTTATATAAACGCGTCAGCCAATATTTTTTAAGACCGCAAGTAGGGAAAGTCGCCAAGATGGCGGAGACCGCTGAATATTTTGAAACGATCATCACTGAGAATGAAAAAGAAGCATTGGTCTTGGAGATGAATCTAATTCATAAGTATTATCCAAGATTCAATATTATGCTGAAGGATGATAGTCATTATCCTTATATCGCGATTAAGAATAAAGGCGATGTCTATATCCAAATCAAGCGTAATAACAAGGACAAGAACTATACTTATTATGGTCCTTTTCCTAATTCAACCGCGGCCTATCAAATGGTGGATTTATTAAACAAAATATTCCCTGTTAGAAAATGCAAGACTCTTCCAAAAACACCGTGTCTATATTACCATCTTGGTCAATGCCTCGCACCTTGCATCAATAAAATTGATGAAACTACTAATAATCTACTAAAAGAAGAGATACTGAGCTTCTTAAACGGCAACAACTCTAAGCAATATCAAGAGATTAAGTCGAAGATGCTAAAGGCTTCTAATGAGATGAACTATGAGATGGCGGGAGAATATAAAAAGACTCTCGACGCGATTGACCATATCAACATGAATCAAAATGTCGAAAACAAGGATAAGACAGATAGAGATATCTTTGCTTATGCGACTAGAGAAGGCTATCTCTCTTTAGCGATATTCACTTTTAGAAGAGGAATATTGTTAGGAAAGAAATCATGGGTCATCGAACAATTCGGTGATACTCAAGAACAGGTCACTCAATTAATCGAACAATATTATACGAATCATTCTCTTCCAAAAGAGATTGTTATCAATGATGAAGATATCGCTTCGGAATTAAGAGAAATATACGATATTGAAGTGGAGAGTAAAAGCAGAGGAAAGATTCATGACCTCGTCGTCTCTGTCATCGATAATGCGAATAATGCGATTGATGAATACTTCTTATCCGCGCGATTAGACGATGATAAACTCGCGATGCTAGAAGAATTAGGAACTTTATTAAAAATAAAAACGCCGCTTCATATCGAATTATTTGATAATTCCCATATTCAAGGATTCGCGCCTGTTGGGGCGATGGTCGCTTTTGTCAACGGTGAGCCACAAAAATCCTTATACCGTAAATTCAATATCGAACACGAAGAGAGTAGAGATGACTTAGCTTCGATGAAAGAAGTTGTCACCCGTCATTATGGACGAAGTAAAAAAGAAAATAAGAAATATCCAGACTTAATTCTCGCGGATGGTGGTCTCATTCAAGTGGAAGCAGTGACGGAAGCTCTTAAAGAGATAGAAGTGGATATTCCTGTTTTTGGTCTATACAAGAATGATAAGCATCAAACAGAAGGATTAATTGATGTTAATGGGAATACATATCCACTTACTAATAAAGCATTATTCTTCTTATTAACAAGAATGCAAGATGAAGTCCATCGCTTTGCGATCACTTTCCATAGAAGTAAAAGAGATAAGAAGATGAAAGAATCGATTCTTGATAATATCAAAGGCCTTGGCGAAAAAAGAAAAGAAGAGATTAGAAAAGCATATCCCGATATCAATACGCTTAAAAATGCGTCGATTCATGAGCTCTCTCAGTTCCTTCCTAGCGATGTCGCAGAAGCATTATATTTGAAACTTCATCAATAACTATTTGAAAAATAAGAATATTTCTCCTATTATAATACTTGCTATGCCCTCGTAGCTCAGTTGGATAGAGCAACAGCCTTCTAAGCTGTGGGTCAGGCGTTCGAGTCGCCTCGAGGGTACCAGATTAAATGAATAGCCTTGATACACAAAAATCAGGGCTTTTTTCGTGTTTTTAAGCATTTTTTGACATATTTAATCGCCTTAGAAGAAAACCATTCTTTGAATAAAAGCGAAAAATAACTACTTCAAGTCCTACCTTCCCAGCTTTTTTATTAAAATGATGGTTGGAGTATGGATTTTCCTTGATACACAATCGATACAGGATTTTTATTTTCTAAATAAGGCGTTGATCATGGATTTGACAGCGTCTTTTTCTTTATCTGTTAATGCTCGATATTTTCTAAGTAACTCTAGTTCTTCTTTGGAAACATGTGTTTTTCTATCGCTTTCTTCGAAGAACTCCGAAAGTGAGATTCCAAATGCATCACATATCTTCTCTAATGTGTCAACAGTTGGACATGTCCCTCTAGCAAACATATTTGATAAAGTAGACTGAGTCAAACCAGATTCTAAAGCAAGTTTATATGTTGACCAACCTCTTTCTTCTTGCATATTTTTAACTTTTTCTAATACGTTCATGCGTGAATTGTAATACACATATGCGTTGTATATAAAACCCACCTGAAATATAATTGATATACAAATGGGTAGTAATTAGTTTTTACATGTAGCCCATATTTTGGAGGCGCATATGACTAGAAACGATATTTTGAATCAAATTGGAATCAATTATCACACTGTTAATTTAGAACAAGGAGATGAGTTTTCCTATGTTGCTGCAGGGATACCTTTGCAAGATGTTCCACGAATCGATAATGTTCAGTCATATAAGCTTGACATGAGATTTGAAAAACCCTCATCAAATATCTCAGTTTTAGTTGAAACAATGAATGTTAATCCATCTAGAAGAGATTGGACAAAACATGAAAATAAACTCCTTAATAGTTATTCATTCCTTGAACAAAGATTAAAGCCAAATAACAACATGATCCTCATTTTGGCCGAGAGCGGTACCGGCAATAGAATTAAAGTTTGGCAAAAAGAAAATGGTAAGCCTATTCTTCAATTACAGGATACTCAGATTAAAAGTATAGATGAGTATGTTGGATATTTTGTTCATAACTATGTTAATGATGAACTACGAATTAAAGAAGCGGTCTTAGAATTAAATGAATTATTACATAAGAACGGTATTAAAGAAGAGATTAGAGGACAATTTGTCGGAACATGTCTTCTTGCATTGAAATCTAACGAGACAAGCCCTAATTCCTTTCAATATAGTGGTTTAGAAACACCGGTTATTATTTCAGGAATAAAGAATATTATTGGCAATCTTTTACAAAACGACATTAATCGTGCGACTAAGATTGTTTTGCTTGATAACAAAGTTCTTAATGATCAAAAGGTAAGAACGCTTAGAAAAGAAAAGTTTGTTGAGATTATTGATTTTATTAAAAACAGAATCATCCCATACATAAACCCAAAAACAAACAAGGGTCAAGATTTACTTAATCTATTCTTCACCACATTTAATAAATACGTTGGAAAAGCTGACAAGAATCAAGCGTTTACCCCAGACCATATTACGCATTTTATGTGCAAGGTTGCTGGCATTAATAAGAACTCAAGAGTCTTAGATCCAACTTGTGGTAGTGGCAGTTTTATTGTTCAAGCATTAATTCAAGAATTAAATGAATGTCAATCTGATTCCGAGAAAGATAATGTAAAGAAAAACAATATTTACGGAATTGAAAACGAAGAAAAAGCCTATGGCTTATCGACCACAAATATGTTGATACATGGTGATGGGAATTCAAATGTGGTCTTAGATTTAAACACTGGATGTTTTGGACTTAGAGATTGGATACAAAGTAATAATATTAACATTGTTTTAATGAATCCACCGTATAATGCTAAACCGATAGATATACCAAAAGAGATTAAAAATTCAAATAATGAAGTCGTTTATACGGTTCATGGTTCAAATTGGACAGCTAAACAAGAAAATGGTAAGGCAGATCCGTCAAAAGGCTTCTGCTTTGTGAATTATATTGCTGATTGTATAGGCAAAAATCCTGATGGAACAGTTAGACAAGGTGCAAAATTGTTATGTTTACTTCCTTTATCTTGTGCCATTGGAAGCAAAAAACCAATTGCTTTTGAAAAAGAAAGAATATTAAAGAATAATACCCTTGATGCGGTTTTCACATTGCCTCCAGAAATGTTTTATCCTGGTGCGAATGTTAATGCTTGCTGCATGGTTTTTACAGTAGGTATTTCGCATTATACTAAGAAAGAAGTTAATGGAGTACAAATAGACGTTCCTAGAAAAGAAACATTTTTAGGATATTTTAAAGATGATGGATTTACCAAAAAGAAGAATCTAGGCCGTGTGTCTAGAGTATCTTCTAACGGAGAACCATTATGGGAAACAATTGAAAAAGAGTGGTTGGACTTATTCTTAGGGAATAGTCAAAACCCATATATGGCTATAAAAAAGAAACTTACTCATAATGATGAGTGGCTTGCTGAAGCATATATCGAAACAGATTATAGTAAGTTTTTGTCAAATTACATGCCGTTTGAGATGGCTGTCCGTCAGTATTTAGCATATTTGATTACAAAAGGATATAACTTTCCGGCTTCAAAACCATCCAAACCTTATACTCTAGCCATAGATCAATATAACTGGTCATATTTCAAAATTAAAAAATTGTTTAATGTTGAGCTTGCCACTGGTGATATTAAGGCAGGAGAATGTTTGCCAGGGGATGTTCCTCTCATTTCTTCAGGAACGCTGAATAATGGTGTTGTCGAATACATTGATGAAATTGGTGATGGTGTTTCTACTATATTTGGAGGTAACAAAATAACTGTTGATATGTTCGGTCAATCATTTTTCCAACCATCTGATTTCTTTTCAGTGAGCCATGGACGTGTGAATGTTCTCAATCCTTTCTTTAACGGATTTAACAAATATCATGGTTTGTTTATTGCAACAGTTATAAATAATGAAAAGTATAGATTCTCATATAATAGAGCATGCTATAGTGGGGTTATTGAAGAACTAGAAATTAAACTGCCATCTAAAAATAATTCTGATGGTGAAGTAGAGGTAGATTGGGATTTAATTGAACAATTTATGAAAAGTCTCGATTACTCAGACCTCATCTAAATATTTATCGTTTAAAATATTAAATTCGTACCTTTTGGCTAGGGGGTCTCAATTTGCTTTTGGGGGTCTCAATTGTATCAAAATGGGTAAACCTAGACATCTGATAACTACAGTCTTGATACAATTTCAGGGCTGTTTTTATTTTTCTTCTCACTTTGAGTTGCCAAGAGAATGGAAAAGAACCATATGTTAAGGTAAAATATATCTCGATTACATAATCCTAAAGACTGGGATAAAACAATATGAATCAAAACAATGCTTTGATATACTTATATAATTCGATGTCGGAGGTCTTTTATGATAATTGTAGATGGTGTTTTATTGGAAATTGAAAAGAAAGACATTGACTCAATTCAATCTAATGGTGTTTTAGTTATTCCTAATAACGTTACAAGAATTGGACCACTTACACATCAATCCTTAAGTATGGTTTTTGAGGTTGTGATTCCAGGCAGCGTTAAGGAAATAGGAGAATTTGCTTTTGCAAATTCAAGCATTTCAAAAGTTACTATCAAAGAAGGCGTAGAGTCTATTGAAAAAGGTGCTTTTAGTGGACTCTATAATCTGAATTCAATCTTTATTCCAAGTAGTGTTAAATATATTGATCCGACTGCTTTTTCAGAATGTATTTCCTTAGCCGAAGTTATAGTTGATGAGAATAACTCTATTTATGATTCTAGAGATTCTTCAAATGCTATTATTGAAACAAAGACAAACACTTTGGTTTTCGGTTCAAAAAATACAGTTATTCCAAATAGTGTACTTGCTATCGGGAAAATGGCTTTTTATAAGAGTTTTATTGAATTTTTAAACATTCCTAGCAGTGTTAAAACGATAGGAGACGAGGCTTTTTGCTTAGCGAGAAAACTTCTCCCCATTGTTATTCCAATAAGCGTTCATACAATTGGTTCGAAGGCATTTTATGAATCGGAATATGAATGTTATTACAATTTAGAACTTTATTGTGAAGCAAATAGCAAACCAGTTGGTTGGAATGATGACTGGGCAGTAACTAATAAGAAAATTATTTTTGGGTATACAAAACCACACAATAATAGTTTGTCTATAAGAAAAGCTATCTCATTTTTCTCTAAAAGCTCTTGTGATTTAAGTTTTTATAGAATGTTTAAGGAAAGCCTAAGGAAAGATATGGAATTTAATATCGCGATACTTCTTACTAATGGTCGCGTTTTAGAATATATGGATGAAAGCATTAGGAATAATAAAGACGCGGTTTTAGCTGCTGTGATGCAAAATCCTTATACAATTGATTATGCATCTGACAATTTAAAAAAAGATGAAGAAATTATTGCAGCGGCTAATTCACATAATGAAATGGAGTTCTACGATAATGATTTAGATCATTTTGATGATTCTGAATTATCTAATTATACTCGAGAATCAATAATAGAATTAGCAAAACAAAACTGTCTAATTGTTAAACATTTATCAAAAGAGTATTTATCAGATAAAGAGATTGCTCTTGCAGCACTTGATTCGCCTCTTGTTACCGAGATGCTTAACGATCCTTATACTGGCGATCCATTTGATCAGCTTTTTTCTCCATTACCATTTTTTTCCGACGAATTAAAAGATGATAAAGAAGTGGTGAAAAAAGCAATTAGTAAAATTGGCTGGGCTATTGAATATGCTTCATCTAGATTGCAAAACGACAAAGATTTGGTTTTGTTATCTTTTGAAAGCAAAGAAACTTGTCCATTAGCAATCCCACCTTTATTTCTTGATGACAAAGACGTAGTCCTTAAAGCGTTAAAGAATGGAGAAAGAGTCACATTTAATGGATATGAAAGCATTAGCGATCGGCTAAAAATCGATAGAGATGTTGTTTTTACCGCTCTTATTGCTTATCCTTTGGTATACGATTACATTCCTGAAGACTTTAAATTAACACGCGATGTAACCTTTTTGAAGTCGGTCATCGAAAAATGTGAAGATGTCGTAGCGCTATATCAATGTCTTAACAGCGACCTTAAAAACAATAGAGAGATATTTTTAGCAGTTGTTAAAAATAACGGGGCAGCTATTATATTTACTGATTCTCTAGAGTTTATAAAAGATAAAGAGATTGCTATTGAAGCTTTGAAAAATGATAAACGTAAAAAAGTTGGAGTCCCTCTTGTATTCTATCTGGACGATGAGCTCAAAAAAGATAGAGACATTATTGATTTGGCAATAAAAACCAATAGATTTTCCTCCTATTTTATAATCTACTAACATTATCATTCCATACAGCACAAAAAGATATCTATTCTCTTTCAATCAAAAAAAACTTTACCTTTTAAAATCGCTGATTGCCGCGATTTAAGAGTTGAATTATCTGAAGCACAAGAGAAGATATTAAAAGAATTAGATAATGATATAAGTGATTAAGATATGCCTTTTAATAAATTTATTCATATTATTATGAAGAGCAACAATAACTTCAGGGACAAATATAAAACCTTGAGGGACATTGGATTAAAGGAGGTAAACTATTCCAAACAAGAAAACAATCCCTATTAATAGGGATTTTTCTTTTTAATGACTCTAAATGTTAGATTATCAGTCTATATTGACAATGGATATTACTGCTTTCGCTAGCAATCGACACATCTTTTTAATATCTTCTTTTTCTTTGTTTTTATCATTACTATTTTTTAAATGTTCGGCATAATATAGGCCAGCCCCATATATTCCATCAAAACAGAATACTGATAGATAGTCACTAGGAATATCATATCCACTGGTCTTAACGAGATCGCTTACATAATTCCTATAATTATCAAATAGGGCAGTTTTAAATATTTCTAGTGGAAGAGTTTCACCTTTATAAGAGAGGTTTTGTATTTGGTTATAATGTTTAGTGACCCAATCAAATGCTGCAATGATTGATTGATATTCAATTTCTTCAAGGTCAGTTTCTCTTTTTAATATCTTTTCGTATTCTTCGTTATATTCTTTGTTGATTAGATTGATAGAAGCGTCCGTTAAAAGGTGATCCTTATCCTTGTAGTAGTGATAAAAGGTCATTTTTGTTTTATTGGCCAAGGAACATATCTCATTGATTGTGATGTTATGATAGTTTTCTTTTTCTAATAATTTAAATAATGCTTTTTCAAATTCTTTTTTTGTTTTTTCTATATTTTTCATATCTATAAATTATGCCCTTATTTATATAAAGTAAACAAAAAACTTTACTTTGAATAATAGAAAGTATAATTAACAATTTTTTTCCTTGAATAAAAACTTATTCTAAATTATGTTTTTAGTGAGCTTATGCTCAAACACATTAAATAGATAAATTATCTAAACCACTAAACAATTATTTGAGGAGGTATTGTTATGGGGCAAAGAAAGAAAATATTTTCTAATTATTCTTTTATTTTCGCGTGCGGGCTAGCATTTGTAGGTGCAGGATTTGCTATTGGGGGTTTGTTCGTTAGTAAAAACAACCAAGTAGCTCAAGAAGCACTTGCAGCGGATACAGTTCCGTATATGGCATGGGATGAAAGCAGCAAATCTGTCAAAAGTGTTGAAGGCGGATGTAGTGAATATACTATTGTTACAGATAGCACAACATCTTGGACAGATGGATGGTATGTTGTTAATAGCAATGTAAATATTAGCGATTTAATTGAAGTAAGTGGGACAGCCAACTTAATTCTTTGTGATAATTTTGAATTAACTGCAACCAAAGGCATAGGTCTTACCGAGGGAGCAAGTATAAAGATTTACGCACAAAGTGATGGAGAAGATGCTGGTAAGCTCACCGTAACTGGTTCTGGTCGTGCCGGTATTGGCCCCAAGTATAATGTTGCTAGCGGTGATATCACAATTCATGGTGGTATTATAACTGCAACTGGTAAAAGTAATGGTGCCGGAATTGGTAGTGGTTCTCACTCTTCAGTCGGTGCAATTACAATTCATGGTGGTGTGATTACTGCAACAGGTGGTGCGGATAATGCTGCTGGTATTGGTTCTGGTTTTGATTATGATCATGAAGCTACAGTTGACACAATCACAATTAATGGTGGTGTGATTACTGCAACAGGTGGTGAGCGGGCAGCTGGCATTGGTGGTGGCAGTAGTGGCAATGGCGGAACAATCACAATTAATGGTGGTACGATTACAGCTACTGGCGGTGCTGATGGCAATACTGGCGGTGCTGGTATCGGCGGTGGCAATCTGTGCAAAAGTGGAACAATCACAATTAATGGTGGTGTGATTACTGCAACAGGTGGTGAGAAAGCTGCTGGTATCGGTGGTGGTGATTGGGGAGTATATGAAAATATCACAATTAATGGTGGTGCGATTACTGCAACAGGTGGTAGGAATGGAGCTGGCATTGGTTGTGGGGATGGTGAAAGTTGTGGAAATATCACAATTAGTAACCAAGTCACTTCATTAACAGCAACAAAAGGCCCTGATGGAAATGGCAATGCTATTGGTAGAGGCAATTCTGGTTCTTGTGGCACTGTTACAATTTGTGGTGCGGAAGGTGAAATTTCAGATAGTCCTTTTACTGCACAAACAATTACATATCATTTAAACGGTGGTGAATTTAGTGGCGGATTTCCAGGCATATACATGACTGGAGCAGAAGTAACTCTCCCAACTAATATAACAAAAGAAAACCATATCTTTGTAGGTTGGTACGATAACTTAGCATTAACTGGTGATTCTGTAACAGCAATTGGTAAAGATGCAATAGGTAATAAAGAATTTTGGGCTAGTTGGAATCCTACAGTTACATTTAACACTAATGGTGGTACTTTTGCTACTCCAGCTCCAACCTACTATGTTGAAGCTGAAGGATTAGTACTCCCAACTAATATTACAAAAACAGATTATTCTTTCGGCGGTTGGTGGGACAACGCTACTTTTACTGGAGAACCAGTTGCCAAAATTCTTCCTGGTGATAGCGGAGCTAAATCTTATTATGCAAGATGGTATCCAATTGGCTATTATCTTGTTGGTAGTGTTACTGATGGCAAAGTAGTCGAAGATTATTTGATGACCAAAAATACAGCGGTAACTGATGCTGATGAATATTATTATGAAAAGAAATTGACTGCTGGTACTACCATTAAAGCAATTCATGGTACAGTTGTTTATGGTGGAGATGGTAGTGTAGAAGATACATATCCAACTAGTGGTGACTCATATACCATCCCTGAAGATGGTTTCTACCGCATCTATTTGCGTCCAAATGCTGATGGTGGTGATGGATGGTTCCAAAATACTCTTCTAGCAAAAAGACTTTATACACAAGTAAATGGCGTTAACTATCATTCGCTTGCTGAAGCATATAATGTTGTCTCAGCAAACGGAACAATTAAACTTGTTGATGATTTGGATTTAACTGGGGCAGATAGTTTTGAAGTAACCAAGAATATTAAGCTTGATCTCAATGGATTTACTCTTGATATTACAACATCAGGAGATGCAAAAATTATCGCTAAATCTGGCGCAGTTATCACTGTTAAAGATACAAGCGAAACTGTCGGTGGTGTTAAAGGCAGTTTTGGGGTAGATGTTGAAAAAAATTCTTATATTTCTCTCGAACACTGTCGTTTAGATTTATCTGAGCCTACTATCAAAGCAGATTTAGTAATTAATCGTTTGGCCAGTGGTAGTGTTGTTAGAAATATTAACGCTGGTAATCCAGATGCTGATGGTTTCATTTCGCTTGTACGCACTGGAACCGATCAAGAGTTCGCCGACGATGTAACTGAATTAATTGATGCAATCGGTGTTGTTGAACCTACAGTAGCATCAAAATCATTAATTGATTATGCGCGTGAAAGATATGAAGCTTTAACAGACGCTCAAAAAGAATTAGTGCCTGCTGAAAAATATACAGCTCTTTCAAAAGCAGAAAGCGATTATATTGATTTTGTTAAAAGCACTATTAATTCTATACCTGCGGTAGGTTCAATTGTGCTTTCTGACGAACCTGCTATTCAAAATGCTCGCACTATTTATGATGCTTTAAGAAGTAGTGAAAAAACAGCATTCCCTGCTGAAACATATGAAAAATTAACCGCATCTGAAACTGATATTGTGGATTTAAAAACAGCAAAAGCTGTGGAAGATATGATCGATGCTTTGCCAGAAACGATTTTGTTTGAACATGATGATGCCGTAAATAGAGCAAGCGTTCGTTATAACGCATTAAGTAATTATCAAAAAACTAAGATACCTGCTGCAGCCCTTAGCAAATTGCAAGCGGCTTTAGCTGAGATGGCTGATTGGAAAACGGCAAATTTTGTTGTCTCTGAAATCAACGGCTTACCTGCTAGTGAAAATATTGTAATTGGAAATAAGAGCAGAATTGATTCTGCTAGAAATAACTACAATGCTTTAACACAAGATCAAAAAGATAAAGTACCTGGTTCTGTTTTAGACAAACTCGTTGCTGCTGAAAATGCATACGCTCTTGTTAAAGCAGATAACGATGTCGCAGACGTGGTGGAAGTTACTATTTCCAAAATCGGAAAGATTGAACGTACAGAAGAATTTGCAAATAAACTTACAAATGCTCGTAACCAGTACAACGAATTAACTGATAAACAAAAAGCTTTAGTGGAGAATTACTCTACTCTCGTTTTCCTTGAAAATAATTATGCACAATATCTCGCTCATTCAAACGCTGTTATCGATAAGATTAATGCAATTGGTACTGTAGAGAACACAGAAGAGTGCAAAGAGAAAATTGATGAAGCAAGAGAAGCTTTTGAAGAGCTTTATGACGAAGAAAAAGCATTTGTTACAAATTATACTACATTAGAAAATGCAGAAACTGCTTATGCTGTATATTCTGAAACTGAAAATGTCGCAAAGATTGGCGATGTTAACTATACAGATATCCTTACAGCGTTTAATGCAGCAAAGAAAGGCGAAACAGTCACTTTGTTAAAAGATGTTGACCTTTCAGATAAAGCTGCTGGATATATTACTTTAAGAAGAGATATTACGATTGATCTCAATGGTCACGTTTTAAATGTTACTACTGCACCATATAGTTATGTCCTTTGGGCTAGCGATGGTGCAACAGTAAGGCTTGATAACAGCGTACCTGAAAAAGGTGGGATCAAAGGTATGCTTGGTACAGATAATACAACAGGAGCAAAATATGTCTTAGCCAACTGCTTCTTAACTTTATCAAAAGCGAATATTGAGGAAAGAAGTGCTTCTATCGCAATTCCTGAAGGTTATGTTGCCAAAGATCTTAATAATGGAAGACCATCTGTCAATGGATATGTTTCCAATGTTCATATTTTCGGTGATAGAGATTACGCAGATGATGTAGATACCCTTATTAGAGCTATTGGTAAATTTGAATACACTGACGCATGCCATGATTTAATCGTGGCTGCACGCGAAGCCTATAATTTATTAACTCCAGAACAAAAAGCTCTTGTGAGATACTTATCACTTCTCCAAGATGCTGAAGAGCAATACGCTTCTTTCGTTGCTAATGATATTGAAACATTAATTGATGATGAAATTACTATTGCTGATAAATATAACATTGAAAAAGCAAGTGATGAATTCGACGATATGACTGAAGCGGAACAGGCATATGTTCCAGCTGCAACAGTCACCAAACTTGATGATGCAAAAACTGCTCTTGCTGAGATTATGGAGCATTATACTGGTGATGATGACTGTACACATAGTCTTGCTAATGTAACTAGCACTGTAACATCTAAATCCGAAATTAAAGATTATGCGTATGCAAGCGATGATGCCGCATATTCATCTATTGGTAGAAGAGTTAATTTCCCTCAAATTCCGAACTGGACAATTACTCCAGGTAATGCAACTATAACTGTTACATTTGAATTACCTACTGCACAAGAGGTTGAAGTGTGGTGGAGATTTGAATACCAAGGTGGTTACCATACTGCTCGTGCAACCATCACTCATAATTCAGATAGCCCTATTGTTTATAATTTAACAGATAGTTCATGGAAGATAGATCGTTACTACTGTGAAGCAGGAACTAAAGTCTTTACTTATAGATTGGATGTTGACAAAACAAACTGGAAAGAAATACCACAGGGCCGTAACTTCTATGTCGTTCCAAAATGTATTTCCACATTTGATGAAAATGGTATTTGCTCGCTTTGTGGTACAAAATGTCTCCATGAAAGAATTGGTAGATTCTATGATGATTTAATCGACGAATACCATTTTGGATGTAGAGATTGCCATAGAAAAATAGATATAGCTACTCTTCCTTATGAACAAGAAATATCTTTTGATTTAGCACGTCAAGCATACGAAACTTTAACTGTTGCACAAAAGAATAAATTCTGTTCTTCAGACCTATTCAAACTTGAAGCACATGAAATGCTTAGAAATGTACAAAGCACAGAAGAAAAGAATATAAATGATGCGAAACTTGCATTCAAAGTTTCTTCACTTATCAATGGTTTACCAGCAGTTGCTAATGTAACTTTACTTCATAAAGATGATATTGAAACAGCGCGTGTAGCGTACGATGCCTTAACTGACGCTCAAAAAGCATACGTTACCAGTGAAACACTTTCAATCTTAACTGATGTCGAAACAAAGTATAATCAAATCGAAACTACTGCTGAGAACCAGGAAGTTACTGATGTCATCAATTTAATCAATTCACTTCCGGCTTTAGATAACATTAGTTTTGAAAATAGACACCTTATTGAGCAAGCGCGTTATGCTTATAATCTACTTACAGACGCACAAAAAGCCAATGTTACAAATCTTACTACATTAACAAATGCTGAGATTAGAGGTGAAAGAGAAAGCTGGACAGATAATATTACCCTTGAAAAAGGAACATATATCTTTGTTTCGGCTACCGATAGTACAAAAGCAATTTTAAACTACGATGGCTCAACTATTAAAGTTGCTGTCTATGATAGTGAAACAATCAATAATAACAATACTAGCAATAGAGCGTTTAAATGGAAAACAACTATCCAAGGCACAAATGTTTACTACTCATTAGAAAATATTAATGACCTTAGTGTTGCAAATAGACTTTTAGATGTTGCTTCAAATGGCACAGCGCTTACTGAAAATCGTGCTCTTGGTCTAGTTAACATTACTACTGCACTTAGTGAAAACAATACCAATGTCTTCCGTTTCTCAAAACGTAAAGGCGTTGATATGGAAGATAACGAATATTTTATTCGCTGTGTTGTCACTGACCAAAATAAATATGATTATGTAATCACTTTACGCGACAACGATACCAACATGGGTTATTATGTTGCGACTAATGAAAAGCAAATTTGGAAAGTCATCCGTGTTAATGGCGACGATGAATTTGGAAAGATGGTGGACGATGAGATTGATGTGTTACCAGATTATAGCGGAACTACTTTAGATAATGAAGAGGCCGCTATTCATGCTAGAAATTCATATGACGCTTTAACTGATTATCAACGAGGACTTGTTAAAAATCTTTCTCATTTACAAGCCGTTGAACAAAAGATTGTTGATATTAAGGCCGCTAATGCAGTGGATGATAAAATCACTGCCATTGGTGAAGTTGCTGATACAGCTGCTAGCAAAACTAAGATTGATACAGCTCGTACCGCATATAATTCATTAACTGGTGCTCAAAAACTTCTCGTCACTAATTATGCTACATTACAAGCAGCTGAAGAAACATGTGCGGGATATGTGACAAGCGCAATTAATGCCCTTCCTACTCCAAAAGATATCGTCGTCTCAACTGACGCTAGCTTAGTGACAGCCGCGAGAGCAAAATATACTGCCCTTACTACTGAAGAAGCAGCGTATATTACTCAAGGCACTATTGATAAATTAGTGGCTTCTGAATGGACTATTACTGTTAAGTCTTTACCACCTATTGCTGAAAAGGTTCCAGGCGTTGGTGAATTATCACTTTCTGATAAACCAGCAGTGGTAGCTGTAAGAAATGTTTACGATAATGATTTATCTAACAACCAAAAGACAATTATTGGCGATGTGGTATTAAAGATATTAACTGACGCTGAGACTGAAATTGCTAACTTAGAAGCAGCCCAAACAGTTATCGATGCAATTAATAACATTCCTGGTAAAGAAGATATTGCTGCTACTGATGCGACAGCTGTTAGCAACGCTTTAGATGCTTATACTGGTCTTACAGATTACCAAAAAGGCAAAGTTTCTACTGCTTTATATAATAAACTTATTGCTTCAAACGTCGCAGTTGAAATTCTAAGTCTTCCTGCACTCGATGACCTCGGTCTTGATGATTATATCGATGTTGTTGCTGCAAGAGCTTCTTATACCGCATTAGACGATGATCAAAAAGCATTAGTGTCCGATACAGTTTTAAATACATTAACTGCTGCGGAAAAGAGAATGACTGATATGGCCGCTGCGAAAGTCGTCTACGATTTAATTAACGAAATCGGAGAGGTGACATATACCGAAGCAAGCCATGACAAAATTGTCGCTGCACGTGATGGATATAATGGATTAATTGCAGATCAAAAAGTATTTGTTACTAACTACGATATTCTTGTTGCTGCAGAAGATACTTATTCTGCCGCAGCTGAAGCATCAATCAATTCCGATTTAAAAGATATCGATGTTTCTACAATTACCATTGATGATAAAGATGCTATTGTTAAAGCAAAAGCCAAATATGATGAACTCACAGATGAAGAAAAGGCAAAAATTAATCAAGATACAGTTGATAAAGTTCTCACTGCTTCTTTAACTATCGATATCTTTGAAATTCTTGGTGCAAGTGATATTGACGAAGAAATTTCAACTACAGATGCAAAAGCAATTAAAGATGCAAAGAAATTCTATGACACTTTATCCGTTGGCCAAAAAGAAATGTTAGCTGACTCCATTGTTGATAAGTTACTTTCTTCTGTAGCGGCACTTAATATCATTGAACTTCCTGATGGTCTTGCTATTCAAGTAACAGATAAAGACGCTATTAAAAACGCAAGAGAGAGTTATGATATTTTACTTCCAAATCAAGAAACTTTAGTGCCACAAACAACTTTAGATAAACTAGTTGCTGCTGAAAACATTTTAGCTGTTATTGATTTACCAACTATTAGTGAAATTGCTGATGGTGTTACTGCTAACGAGAAGAAAGCTATTCTTGATGCAAAATCAGGGTATGACGCTTTAAGTGATGAGCAAAAGAATCTTGTTCCTAATGAAGTTAAGGATAGATTATTTGCCTCTAACGCCACATTAGCAATTGTTGATATTCCAGCAGCAGCAAACATTACTTCTGCTTCTGAACAAATTATTCAAAATGCGAGAACTACTTTTGATGCGTTAAGCGATGATCAAGAAGCGTTAGTTCCAGAAGCAACTCTTGATAAACTTATTGCCTCTGAAGCGGTGCTTAAAATTGTTAAGCTTCCTGCTGGTGCTGACATTAAAACAACTGATGAAACTGCAATTGCCGCAGCAAGACAAGCCTTCACAGATTTAAGTGATGATCAAGAAGCTCTCGTTCCACAAGCGACATTAGATACTCTTGTTGCCGCGGAAACTACTTTACAAATTGTTAAACTCCCTGCTGGAGATAATATTAAGGCAACTGATGAAACTGCAATTGCCGCAGCAAGACAAGCCTTCACAGATTTAAGTGATGATCAAGAAGCTTTGATTGCCCAAGGTACTATTGATACTCTTGTTGCCGCGGAAACTACATTAATTATTGTTAAACTCCCTGAAACAAGTGCAGTTACAGCATCTGATGCAGAAGCTGTTGCCGCAGCGAGATCGGCATATAACGATATAACAGAAAATCAACAAGCTTTAGTCCCGCAATCTGCTAAGGATAAGCTTATTGCTTCTGAATTCATCTTAAGCATCATTGGACTTCCAACAGTTGATGAAGTTATCAGTGGTGTTAGTGATGAAGTGAAAAATAATGTTGTTAATGCCTGTGATCGTTACTTAAAATTGACCGAGGCTCAACAAGCTCTCGTTCCTGATGCTGCTAAGAATAATTTATTAGCCTCAGCAACAATCATCTATTGCGATAGAATCTTACCAGCCGGAGACATCGATGAAGATATTACCCCTGAAGCTGCTAACGACATTAAAAATGCTAAGAAAGCGTATGAAGCCTTAACGGATGAACAAAAAGCACTCATTCCTGCTGATTCTGTTGATAAAATCTACACTTCTGAAGCAACATTAAGAATTGTTGAAATTCCTGATATCGATAAGATAGATGTTTCTTCTGCTGAAGCAGTTAATGCCGCCAAACAATCATTTGATGGATTAACTCCAGAACAGAAAAATATGATTCCAGAAGCGAAAAAGAATGTCCTTGCCGCTTCTATAGCAGTATTCGATATCGTTAAACTTCCTGCTGGTGCTGACATTAAAGCAACTGATAAAGCAGCTATTGAAGCAGCAAGACAAACCTACACAGATTTAAGTGATGATCAAGAAGCTCTTGTTCCACAAGCGACATTAGATACTCTTGTGGCCGCGGAAACTACTTTACAAATAGTTGAATTACCTGCCGGTGATAGTATCAAGACTACTGATTCCGATGCAATCAAAGCTGCAAGAGATGTTTATGACGCATTAGATAACGCTCAAAAGGCTAAGGTTGATTCAACAACTATTGATACATTAGTTGCAGCTGAAACAACATTACAAATTGTCAAACTTCCAACAGGAACAAGCATTACAGTAAATGATAAAGCAGCTATTGAAGCAGCAAGAACTGTTTACGATGCATTGAGCAATGACAGAAAAGCCAAAGTTGCTCAAGCTACTGTTGACACATTAGTTGCTGCTGAAAAAACTTTACAAATTGTTCAATTGCCTTCTGGTACTGACATTAAGGCAACTGATGCAACCGATATTGCTGCTGCCAGAACTGCTTATGAAGCATTAACAGCAGATCAAAAAGCTAAAGTCGCTCAAGCTACAGTCGATACTTTAGTTGCCGCTGAAACTACATTACAAATTGTCAAACTTCCAGAAATTACTTTGATTAGTGTTGATGATAAAGAAACTATTGCTGCTGCTAGAAGCGCTTATAACAAATTAACTGATGCACAAAAAGCCAAAGTTGCACAAGAAACTCTTGATACTTTAGTGGCATCAGAAATGACATTACAAATTGTTGAATTACCTGCTGTTAGTGATGTTACTTCTGCAAGTGGAGATGTAATTCGCGCTGCTAGAACTGCATATGACTTATTAAGCGACGAGCAATTAGACTTAGTGCCTTATGCTTCTAGAGATAAATTAATTGCTTCTGAATCTGCCTTAGCAATTGCTGAACTCCCAGTTGGAAATGATATCAAGACTACAGATGCTGATACTATCAAAGCTGCGAGAGATGCTTATAATGCATTAAGCGATAAACAAAAAGGTCTTGTCGCTCAAGATACTGTTGATACTTTAGTTGCTGCTGAAACTACATTGCAAATCGTAAAACTCCCAGTTGGAGAAGCTATTACTGCTAATGATAGTGAAGCTATTGTTGATGCAAGAAGAGCATATTCGCAATTAGAAGATGCACAAAAAGAAAAAGTCACTCAAGAAACTCTTGATACATTACGTGCCGCTGAAATTACGTTATATATTGTTAAACTCCCAGTTGGTAACGATATTAGTGAAGATGATGCAACGAGAATTGCTGGTGTTAGAAAAGCCTATAATTACGCTACTGATGCCGAAAAAGCGAAAATCGCTCAAGCTACACTCGATACTTTAGTAGCAGCTGAAACAACATTACAAATCGTCGAACTTCCAGAAATTACTTTGATTAGTGTTGATGATAAAGAAGCTATTCAAGCAGCTAGAACTGCTTATGAAGCATTAACAGCAGATCAAAAAGCCAAAGTCACTCAAGAAACTCTTGATACTTTAGTGGCATCAGAAATGACATTACAAATTATTGAATTACCTGCTGTTAGTGATGTTACTTCTATAAATGGAGATGTAATTCGCGCTGCTAGAACTGCATATGATTTATTAAGCGACGCACAATTAGAATTAGTGCCTTATGCCTCTAGAGATAAATTAATTGCTTCTGAATCTGCCTTAGCAATTGCTGAACTCCCAGTTGGTAACGATATCAAAGCTACGGATAAAACTGCAATTGAAGCAGCGAGAGAACAATATGAAGCTTTAAGCGATAAACAAAAAGGCCTTGTCGCTCAAGATACTGTTGATACTTTAGTAGCTGCTGAAACTACATTACAAATTGTTCAACTTCCAGCTAAAACAGATATCACAGCGGATAGTAGAGACGCTATTGAAAAAGCAAGAGCTGCTGTTTCAGATTTAAGTGACGAACAATTAGAAAAAGTCACTCAAGAAACTCTTGATACTTTAGTAGCTGCCGAAACAACATTACAAATCGTCGAACTTCCAGCGACAAAAGATATTACACCTGAAAGTAGAACAGCTATTGTTGCAGCGAGAATTGCTTATGAAGGCTTAACTTCAGAACAACAAGCAAAGGTTGCTCAAGAAACTCTTGATACTTTAATCGCTGCTGAAACAGCTTTAACAATTGTTGAATTACCTGATGTAACTAATATTTCTGCTGATTCTCAAGAAGATATTGAAGCCGCAAGAGAAGCTTATGAAGAATTAAGCGACGAACAAAAGAAATTAGTGCCGCAAGACACTCTTGATACTCTTGTTGCTGCCGAAACAACATTACAAATCGTTGAATTACCAGCGACAGATGATATCACTTCTGATTCTGCTAATGATATCGCTGCAGCAAGAGAAGCTTATGATGCATTAACTCCTGAACAAAAAGAAAAAGTTAGCAAAGCTACTGTTGATGCATTAACTTCTTCTGAAGCGACATTAAGTATTGTCAAGTTACCAGTTGTTGGAGAATTAACTTTCGATAATAAAGAAGATGTTATCGCGGTGAGAAATGAATATGATGCTCTCAGCGATGAAGGCAAAGCTAATGTTCCTGTTGATGTCGTTAAAAAACTCGTCGCAGCAGAAGTGGAAATCGCTGATATTGAAGCAGCGAAAGATACAAGCGAAATGATCGATAGCTTACCAGATGTTACTAATATTACTCGTGAAGATAGAGAAGATGTTACTTCTACTAGAACTTCTTATGATGAATTAAGTGAATATCAACAAGGCAAAGTTTCTGATGAAACCCTTGCAAAACTTGAAGAAATTGAAGAAGTTTACACTTCAATGGATAAGATTGATTCAATCGGTACTGTCGCATATACAAAAGATAGTAAGGCTCTTATCGACGATGCAAAAGCATATTACGATTCATTAAATGCTGAACAAAAGGTCGCAATTGATAACACTAACGCATTAAATAAAGCCGTTACCGATTATTACGCTGTTGATACTGCGGTTAATAAAGCAGATTCCATAACTAACATCCGTCATGATGCTAGAAGTGATGAAGCGATTAAAGAAGCAAGAAAAGAATATGAATCCCTCTCTCAAGATCAAAAGGATTTATTACCAGAAGAAAGCTTACAAAAAATCGAAGATAGCGAAACAGTTTATGAAGCATTAAATAAAATTTATGCGATTGGTAATGCCGAATATACTGATGAATCTGAAATGCTCATCGCTGAAGCCAGAAAAGCTTATGACGAATTAAGTGAACAACAAAAAGCGATGGTTAATAAGATTGACTTCGCAGTCCTTGAAACAGCGGAAACTAGCTATGCCAATCAAGAAAACACTGCAAATGTGACACACATTACATTAATTATCATCGTCTCTGTGCTACTTGGTGGTGGTGCCATATTATTAGCATTAATGGTTCTTTCCATCTTCAAGGCTAAAAAAGGATTAAAAGCGATGTCTGTTGCATTTGTTCCAGCCATCTTAGCGACATCCCATTATTTAGATTCTCGCTTCGTTGCTCTATATGTCCTTGCTGGTGTATTACTCTTAGTTTTAATCGCGATCATCGTCTTATGGATTAAAAATCCAACTGTCTTTAAAGACATGAAAAACCTCTTCAAAAAAGGTGAGAAGATGGAAATGTCGCCAGCTCCAGCCGTGCAAGCTGCTCCAGCTATTCAACCAATTCCTCAACCTCTTTTACAAGAACCAGTTTCTGATAATGAAGAGGAAGAGACAGTGACTGTGACTGATGAGAAAGGCAATATCTTCCAAATCAGATTTATCAAATCCTTCACTGCTAAACTCATTCAAGCAAATGAAGAATCTAAAAAATATTATGAAGAACTCAAAAACTATGTTCTTTCATATAAGAAAACTGCTTCTAGAGTTTCTTGGAACTATGATTCCATCAACTCTGGAAGAAATCCAGTTCTTAAATTTGCTATTAGAGGTAAAACATTAGGCGTTTATTTCCCTCTTAACGCGGATGATTATGAAGATTCTAAATATAAAGTAGAAAAGGTTGAATCTAAGAAGTTTGAAGATGTCCCTTGCTTATATCGTATTAAGAATGATAGAAGATGCGAATACGCGAAAGAACTCATCGATGTCGTGATGAATAACCTTGGCTTAGAAAAAGGTAAAGAACAAAAAGAATCTTATTATCTCCATTATGAAGAGAATAAACCTCTTATCGCTCGTGGATTAATTAAAGAGCTCAAAGTTCAAGTTAATAAACCAGTGGCCAGAGAAACCCAAATCTTAAGTGTTGTCACTGATGAAGATGGTGAAGAAGTAGTGACTAAGCGTGATAGTAAAGGTAATATCTTCGAAATTAGATATATCAAGTCATTCACTGCGAAACTTTCTCAAGCCGATGATGAATTAAAAGACTACTATAATGAACTCAAGAATTATGCCTTATCTTATAAGAAAGCTAATTCAAGAATCTCCTGGCATTTTGATTCAGTTAATGTTGGTAGAAATCAAGTTCTCAAATTCGTTATTAGAGGTAAGACATTATGCCTCTACTATGCATTAAATGCTGATGACTACGCTGAATCTAAATATAAAGTAGAGAAGGTTGAGTCCAAGAAGTATGAAGACGTCCCATGCTTATACCGTATTAAAAACGATAGAAGAAGAGATTATGCGAAAGACCTCATTGATGTAGTGATGGCGAATGTCCCTACTGAAAAAGGCAAAGAATCTAATGAAGATTTCAGAGTTCCTTATGAAACTACAGAAGCTTTATTAGAAAAAGGTTTAATCAAAGAACTTAAAGTTCAAGTTAATAATCCTGTTAGTAGAGAGACACAAATCTTAAGTGTTGTTACAAACGCTGATGGTGATGAAGTAGTTACTAAACAAGATAGAAATGGCAATATCTTCGAAATTAGATATATCAAGTCATTCACCGCGAAACTATCGCAAGCTGAACAAGAACTCAAGGATTACTATAACGAGCTTAAAAACTATGCTCTAGGCTATAAAAAGGCCAACAGCAGAGTGTCATGGCATTTCGATTCTATCAATGTTGGTAGAAATCAAGTTCTCAAGTTTGCTATTAGAGGTAAAACATTATGTTTATACTTCGCTTTAAATGCTGATGATTACGCTGATTCTAAATATAAAGTCGAAAAGGTTGAATCTAAGAAATTTGAAGATGTCCCTTGCTTATACCGTATTAAGAACGATAGAAGAAGAGATTATGCAAAAGACTTAATCGATACTGTAATGGGTAATGTTCCAACCGAAAAAGGCAAAGAATCTAATGAAGAATTCAGAGTTCCATTTGAAGAAACTAAAGTTTTATTAGAAAAAGGTTTGATCAAAGAAGTGAAAACAAAAGTGGGAACGAAAGAAGAAGAGATTCAATCCATCACCGTTGAAGAAGCTGATAAACAAATGTCCGATGAAAAAGCCGAAGCCTCTATTGAAATAGATACAGTGCATAAAAAGCGCATCGGTAAAAAAGAAATCATCAATATCGATACCTTATCAAATAGTTTCAATAATGGTGATGAAGTGACCATCGAAGCGTTGATTGCTAAGAAACTTATTCCTTCTAAAACAGGATCTGTCAAATTATTAGCGAGAGGAACATTGAATAAGAAATTGACCGTTTGCTTAAATGATTATTCCCTTCAAGCAGTGAAGATGATCGCTCTTCTCGGTGGGCAGGTAAAAATCATTAAATAGTATTTAGGAATTTAGGAGACATTAATTAATTGTGGGCCTATAAAGTAAAATGGGGTTTTATGGGGAGGCCCACCTGTAAACCTAATTAACCAATAAAGAAAAATGGGGA
>SVBB01000002.1 GCA_015059105.1 Erysipelotrichaceae bacterium
AAAGAAAGTGCAACCATACTGGTTAGCTTATCTTCTCGGCACATTCAATTTTTGTCTATACCCTTATTTGGATGGCAAGAGTGTGCAAAGATACCAAAAATAAAGCAATTGAGTTAGGTCTTGAACCACACACATCATTCAAACATATGATGCTGTGGAATATCTTAGGGTTATTGGTGATAGTAGGACCAGCAGTAGCAACTCAAGGTTATTTCAAAACTCTTAATGAAATTGAACAAAAATTAAATGAGTTAGATAATTAACTAAAAGCCAACCTAATATAATTAGAAATCCTTTAGTAAAGTAACGATGAAAACTTTATTATCATTCTTATTTTATAAGAAGGATTTTTTTGTTAACATATTTCCATTATGGAAAAGTATATTCGCATCAAGGGTGCTCGAGAGAACAACTTAAAAGGAGTTGATGTCACCTTACCTAAAAATTCTCTCATCGTCTTCACAGGATTATCGGGAAGTGGGAAATCCACATTAGCGTTCGACACGATCTTCGCAGAAGGTCAAAGACGTTATATGGAATCTCTTTCTAGTTATGCTCGACAATTTTTAGGTTCTTTTGAAAGACCAGATGTCGATAGCATTGAAGGACTTTCTCCAACTATCGCGATTGATCAAAAATCCACATCTCATAACCCGAGAAGTACAGTTGGTACAGTTACGGAAATATATGATTATTTAAGATTATTATACGCGAGAGTGGGTACACCTTACTGTCCAAATCATGATATCCCGATCATCTCTTTTTCTACATCTAATATGACGGATATCGTTCTGCAATATCCTGAAGGCACAAAGGTGCAGTTACTTTCCCCAGTCGTCCATGCAGAAAAAGGGACGCATAAAGAAATATTAGATAAAATTAGAGTCTCTGGCTTTACTCGTTTACGTGTTGATGGGGTCTTTAAACTCATCGAAGAAGTCGGAGAATTAGAGAAAACAAAGAAACACGATATCGATATCGTCGTCGATAGAGTGGTAATCAAAGAAGGAATTAGAAGTAGAGTATTTGAATCAATTGAAACAGTTTTGGATTGGTCAAAAGGATTATTAGTTATTTACACTGATTTCGAAGAGAAAGTTTTAAGCGATCGACATACTTGTCCAAAGTGCGGCTTCTCCGTTCCTAAACTTGAACCAAGATTATTCTCTTTTAATTCTCCATTAGGTTTCTGCCCGGAATGTAACGGACTTGGTATTAAAAGAGAAGTAGCAGAGCATCTATTAATTCCAAATCCTGATTTATCGATTAAAGAAGGATGTATCGATTATTACCGACATATGGTGGGTAGTCAAAACCTCGAATGGCAAGAATTCCAATTACTATGTTCCTTATATAAGATTCCAATGGATAAACCTTGGTCATCTTTAACTGATAAGCAAAAAGAAATCTTATTCATCGGTTCTCCAGAAGTTCATAAATATCAACTTAAGTCTGTCAACGGTAACGTCATGAATAGACTTGGTTATATCGAAGGTATCAAATCTAAAATTGAACGTTTATATAAAGAAACTGGCTCTGAATGGATGAGAGATTATTATGAGAGATTCCTCGTCGATAGAGTTTGTACTGCCTGTAATGGGGCAAGGCTTTCTAAACAAGCTTTAGCGGTGAAAGTTAACGGCTTAAATATCTACGAACTATCTTCCCTTCAACTTTCAAAATTACAGGAGTTTTTAAAGGAATTACCTGCAAAACTCAGTCAAAATCAAAATGAAATTGCCAAAATGATATTGGATGAAGTGGGTTCAAGAGTTTCTTTCTTAGTGAATGTTGGTCTTGATTATTTGACTCTTTCTCGTATGGCGATGACCCTTTCTGGAGGGGAATCTCAACGTATTAGATTAGCCACCCAAATCGGTTCTAAATTAACCGGTGTTTTATATGTCATGGATGAACCAAGTATCGGTTTACATCAAAAAGATGATGAACTACTGATTAAGACGATGAAGTCGATGAGAGATATCGGTAATACTTTAATCGTCGTCGAACATGATGAAGAGACGATTAGAAGTGCAGATTATGTCGTTGATATCGGTCCAAAAGCGGGTATCCATGGTGGAGAAGTCGTCTATCAAGGCGATGTTGAGGGGCTAATGAAATGTCCTAATTCCATCACTGGTAAATACTTATCCGGAGAAGAATATATTCCCGTTCCAAGTAAGAGAAGAAAAGGTAACGGTAAACACATCGATATCTATGGTGCTTCTATCAACAATTTAAAGAATGTGAATGTTTCTTTCCCACTTGGGACTTTCACAGTTGTTTCTGGTGTCTCAGGTTCTGGTAAATCTTCTTTAATTAACCAAACTTTATATCTCCATATCAAAAAATATTTATCAAAAGAAGAAACTTTCCCTGGCCCAGTGAAAGATATTAAAGGACTTGAACAAGTTGATAAAGTCGTTCATATTTCTCAAGAACCAATCGGCAGAACTCCAAGAAGTAACCCAGCGACATATATCAAATTATTCGATGATATCCGTGATTTATTCGCGGAGACGGTGGAAGCAAAAGCTAGAGGTTATGATAAAGGCAGATTCTCCTTTAACGTTCCTGGTGGTAGATGTGAACACTGCGAAGGGGCGGGTGTTACTCGTATTCCGATGAACTTCCTTCCAGATGTTTATGTCAAATGTGAAGAATGTGACGGGAAAAGATATAACGAAGAAACTTTACAGGTCACTTATAAAGGTAAGAGCATCTATGATGTTTTAGAAATGACGGTCGAAGATGCTTTGCATTTCTTTGAAAATAGACCTTCTATTAAAAAGAAAATCCAAGTCTTATATGATGTCGGTTTAGGCTATATCAAATTAGGACAGGCGGCGACAACTCTTTCTGGTGGTGAAGCTCAAAGAGTGAAACTCGCGAACGAATTACAAAGAAGACCAACTGGTAAAACAGTCTTTATCTTAGATGAACCTACTACTGGGTTACACACTCACGACATCAAATGTTTATTAAGCGTATTAAATAGACTTGTCGATAACGGCGATACAGTGATCGTCATTGAACATAATCTAGATGTCATCAAAGTTGCTGACTATATCATTGATATCGGACCAGATGGTGGTGATAGAGGCGGTAATATCATTGCGAAAGGAACACCGGAAGAAGTTTCTTTAGTGAAAAATAGTTATACAGCGAAATATTTAAAAGAAATTCTAAAGAAGTAGAGGAACATTTATGGTGGAATTTCCAGAAGTTAAAAAACGCTTAGGATTTGGAATGATGCGTCTTCCAATGATTGACGGTAATGTTGATACTGAACAAGTGAAAGTGATGGTCGACAATTTTATAAATAATGGCTTTAATTATTTTGATACCGCTCACGGATATATCGACGGGAAAAGTGAAATAGCGATTAATGAATGTTTGTCCTCTCGTTATCCTCGAGAAAAATTTATTCTCACTAATAAACTCACAAACAATTTCTTCAACAGTGAAGAAGATATCGATAGGGTTTTTCAAGAACAACTCGATGCCTGCGGAGTTAGTTATTTCGATTTCTATTTGATGCACGCACTCAACCGCAATGTCATTCATCATTTCGAATATCATAAAGCTTTTGAACACGCGCTTAGATTTAAGAGTGAAGGGAGGATCAAACACCTCGGCATTTCTTTCCATGATACTGCTGATATCTTAGATGAAATACTCACCAATCATCCAGAGATTGAAGTCGTCCAAATCCAATACAATTATCTCGATTATGATGATATGACTGTGCAATCTAAAAAGTGTTATGACGTATTAGTGAAACACGGTAAAAGAGGAATCGTGATGGAACCAATTAGAGGTGGTTCTTTGATAAATTTACCAGCAAAAGCTAAAGATATTCTAGATAATAGTGGTCATCGTCCAGCAGAATTAGCCCTTCGATTTGCTGCTTCTCCAGAGCATATGTTAATGGTCCTTTCTGGAATGAGCAATATCGAGCAGATGAATGATAACATTTCATTTATGAAAGATTTTAAACCAATATCAGAAGAGGAATTCAAATTATCTCAAGATATCGCAAAAGCAATCGGTTCAGAAAATATGATCAAATGTACGGCCTGCAAATACTGCGTGAAAGGCTGTCCAATGAATATCAATATCCCAGAATTATTTGGATGTTTGAATTCCAAACAACATTTCAATAACTGGATGGCAAAAAGATATTACGATACGGTCGCGACAGTAAATCACGGGAAAGCGAGTGACTGTATCAAATGCGGACAGTGTGAAGATGCCTGCCCTCAAAAACTGCCGATTAGAGACTTATTAGAGCAAGTCGCGAAAGAGTTTGAATAGCAACTACACACACGGATAAGTGGAAAATAATCATATTAGATGACATATCATCTATATTTTGCTATTGTTATTTAGAAAAGGATGGAACTAAAAATGAAAGAAAAAGAATTATCACTTAAAACGATTGATGCAAATCGTAAAGCATATCTTAGAAACGACAAATATAAAGTTTTACGTCACGCCTTATCTTCAAACCCATTTAACGATGTATTTGCAAGTAAGGATATTGTTGAAAACACAAACTTCACATTCTCAATTGATGTAGAAACTTTACCAGTTACTAATCAAAGAAGAAGTGGAAGATGCTGGATTTTCTCTGCTTCCAATGTCTTACGAGAAATCATCGCGAAGAAGCTCAATATCAAAGGACAATTTGAAATCAGCCAAAACTTCATCGCTTATTACGATAAGATTGAAAAATACAATTATTTCGCAGAATCCCTTATCGAATTAATCAGCCAAGGTGCGAAACACGATGACCGTAAAGTGGAATTCCTTCTTAGAGGTGTTGGGGACGGGGGACAGTGGCAAATGTATGTCGAACTCGTCAAGAAATATGGTATCTGTCCAAAATCTGTCTTCGGCGAAACTGCCCAATCAAATGAAACGATGGGTTCATCTAAATTATGCAACTCTGCGCTTAGAAAATTTGCCGCGGATGCATTTAGAAGTTATAAAGAAAATAAGAACTTAAATAAGTTATATGAATTAAAAGAGGAATATAACAAGAAGATATATAATATCTTTACTTCCTGCTTCGGCGTTCCTCCAACTAGTTTTGATTTCGAATATGTTGATAAAGACAACGTCTATCACATCGAAAAAGGTTTAACTCCAAAGAAATTCTTCGATAAATATATCGGTAAAACTATCGATGAATATGTTTCTGTTATCAATGGCCCAACCAGTGATAAGAAATATAACAAGACTTATCAAATCGAATATGTCGGCAATGTTATTGGCGGTAAACCTGTCACGCACTTAAACGTCGACTTCGATAGAATGGAAGAGATGATTATTAGCCAATTAAAAGATGGAGAAATCGTCTGGTTTGGTTCCGATGTCGGTAAATTCGGTGACCGCATTGCCGGCATTTGGGATATCGATAGCTTTGATTACGTCTCTGCTTTTGGTGTTGATGAAGTCTTTGATAAAGCCGATATGCTCGACTTCTATCAATCCGCGATGGGACATGCGATGTGCATCACTGGTGTCGATATCAAAGATGATAAACCAGTGAGATGGAAGATTGAAAACTCTTGGGGTGACCAAAGTGGTGATAAAGGCTATTACATCATGGGCGAATCATTCTTTAGAGCCTTCGTCTATCAAGCAGCGATTAAAAACAAATATTTAAATAAAGCAGAGCTTAAAGCCTTAGAAGGCAAACCAGTGCTCCTTGCACCTTGGGATCCATTTGGCACATTGGCGGATTAATTATGCAAGCCGGTCAAATCATTGGAATGGTCCTATTCTTTCTCTTTGCCGTCATCTCTTTAGGAGCTTTTGGTTTTGGAGAATATAAGGCCGTTCAACTTGTTAAAGACAAGAGAAAAACTATCAATTATAAAGAATATCTAAATTATATTTGGATTAGCGCGATTGTTTTTACTTTCGCATTTACATTTATGCTATATAGCATATTTGCCTGGAATAATATCGATCAAACGTGGTTTAGAGTGGTTAAATGCTTCTTCGGTGGTCTCCTCTTTGGAGGTTCTTTATCCGTCGGAACATTTTCTTTTACCATTCATTATTATGTGAAAGAATTACCTCCTGATATCAAAAAGAAAGTTTTTGTCTTTCTTATGATATGCGTAGGTGTTTTATTCCCAAGCTTTTTATTAGGCGCGGATGCATTTGGAGATTTATTAGGTGATAAATTCCTTCTTCCAAACGGCATCAGCTTTGAAAAAGGATTTGTTAATCCAACTCAAGGGGGTGCGAATATCGCTTTCTATGCGATATGCATTCTTTCTGGTGCATTATTCGTATACGGTTTATGCGACCATTTCCATTATAAGAAATATGGTAAGCATGGTTTAATCGATTCCACATTTTTAATCGCTTTCCCTGCCGGTATCATCGGAGCGAGAATTGCTTATGTCATCGGTAACTGGCATGAATTCTCTCGTCGTGACTTCTGGCACGTCTTTGCGATTTGGGAAGGCGGCTTAACCATTTTAGGTGGTGCGATTGCTGGTATCGTCGTCGGTGTCTTATGGTATATGCATAAAAATAAAGGCAAATCCATTTGGTGGGCGGTTGACGTCATCGTTCCTACTATTTTGATCGCTCAAGCATTTGGTAGATGGGGTAATTTCTTCAACTGTGAAGTGCATGGGGGATTAGTCCCTATTGATATGTGGAGATGGCTGCCGTCTTTCATCGTCCAAAATGCGAGGTTCTCTTCAGCGAATGGTTGGGCACCGGATGGGTTTATCTATGCGCCTTTATTCTTCGTTGAAGTAGTGGTCAATTTGCTCGGTTATTTCGTCTTAGCCCATTTATTCGGCATTAGACTTAAAAAGATTACGGAACCTGGTGATTTATGCTTTGGTTATATCATTTGGTACGGAGCGACTCGTGTCTTTATGGAACCGCTTAGAGATTCTTCTTATAACATGGGTAGTGACGGCTATTGGAGCTGGTTATGGTCTCTCATCTTCGTCGGTGTTGGCACTTTATTAATCGTTATCAATCACGTCGTCCGTTATTATAAGAAATTTAAAAATAATGGCGATTTTAGCGGTGAATTTTATAAGAAAAACGGAATTTTAGGTTCGATTATTACGGGTGTTGTCGCTGTTTCTTTCATCGTTATTGGCATCGTGATGATGGCTACTAATGAAGGAGGATTAGCGATTGCTCTTAACGCATTTAACGTTGGAGTTATCTTCCTAGTTGTCGGTATCTCTGTATTATTTGGAACTCTTATTCCATTATCACAGTTAATGCTTTATCACTTCTCACATATAAAGGTCGAAAATGGCGAGCAATTATAAATTACTATTATTCGATATGGATGGGACTATCGCGGATACTGACGAGATGGTCTATCGCACTTTCGTGGACTTATATGAAAGATACGGCCACGGTTTTATGCGTCCTCGAGAAGAGATCATGTACTTTTCTGGCCCACCGATTAGAGAGACTTTGGTAAAAGAATTTCCCGATGTTAATTATGATGAGATATTAAAAGCTTTTACCGATATCTCTGACCCATATTATGACCAAACAGTCACTATCTTTCCTCACGAAATTGATACTTTAGAATATTTATATAATAAAGGATATAAGATGGGAGTGGTCACGAATAAGGCGACTTATAAAGCCCATTACGTTTTAAAGATGTTAAAACTCGATAAATATTTTGAAGTTCTCATCGGTCGAGAAGATGTCGTTAAAGGTAAGCCATCTGGAGAAGGCATCCTTAATGCGATGAAAAATTATCCTTATAAAAAAGAAGAAGTTTTATATATCGGGGATAACGATATCGATTATTTAACTGCCGTTGATGCAGGGGTGGACTGTATGCTTGTTAGTTGGGGTCCACGTAAACTCAAATTATTAGATAAAAGTAAATATGTCATTAGAAAATATGAAGAGATGGAGGAGATATTATGAGCCATTATGAATATGTTGTCATCGGCATGGGCCCAGGTGGTATTCAAACTGCTTTATTGTTACATCAAGCTGGCAAAAATGTGGTAATCATTGAAAAAAGTGCGCCTGGCGGAAAAGTCAATATTGCCCCACGAATTGATAATTACCCTGGTTATCCAAAAATTAACGGACCAGATTTAGCGTTCGTTTTATTTAATAGAATTAATGAAGCAGATGTTCCTACTATCTATGATGAAGTTAAGAAAGTAACTAAAGAAGGCGATATCTTTAAGATTGAAGTTGGTAGTGATACCATCACTAGTGATAAAGTTATCGTCGCTTCTGGAACATTAGAAAAGAAGATTGGTTTACCTCGTGAAGACCAATTCTTTGGACATGGTTTATCTTACTGCGCGATCTGTGATGGGCATTTTTATAAAGACCAAATCAATATGGTCATCGCTCAAGATAAATATGCGATCAGTGAAGCGATATATCTCACCTCTTTAGCAAAAGAAGTCATCGTCGTCACCAGTTTTGATAAACTCAAAGGTGATAAACGTAACTTAGATGAATTAGCCTCTAAGCCAAATGTTAGATACATTTATAACCGCAAAGTTAGCGAACTTAACGGGGTGAACGCCTTAGAAAGCGTCACTTTAGATGACGGCACGGTCCTACCTGTAAAAGGTTTATTCCCATTAATGGGATATATTCCTAATAGTCAGTTTTTACCAAAAGAAGTTTTAAATGAAGATGGTTTTGTAAAGACTAACCAATCTTTTGAAACTATTATTCCCGGTTTATACGCGGTTGGGGATATTTTAGAAAGAGAATTAAAACAAATCTATCTCGCGGAAAGCGACGCGAATAGACTTGTGAAGGTGCTTATTGGATGAAAAGAGTTTCTTTTACCAAAACTGTAAAAGATGAAATCATTTCTTCAGATTTAGGTAGCCCTGATAAGAAGAAAGCTTTTCTTTCTGCCTATATCAAAATCAATGGTTCGGTGATATTTAGGAACAAGTTATCGATACTGCAGCTCCATTTTAAAGATGCAAAAGTCGCGAAATATCTCTATTCCTTATTAATAGAAATATATAAGAGCGATGCCCGTCTCAGTTATGTCAATAAGAACAAGAGTCGTCACTATATCGTTGAAATCGATAGTGGGGTTGATGAGATGATCGATGACTTAGGAGTATCTTTCTTAGAAGGAAAGATTTCTAAAGAAGTGGTCTATGACGATGATACGATTGCTGGTTATTTAGCGGGGGTATTCCTTTCTACTGGCAGCGTCAATTCTCCCGAGACGAGCAATTATCATCTCGAGATGAGTTTTAATAATGAGAATTATGCGAGATGGTTACTCCATCTATTCCCAAAATATAGTCATACGAATATCGACCCTCGATTAATTAAAAGAAGAGAGAAATATGTCGTCTATATCAAAAAGAGCGATCAAATCGCTGATTTCCTTCTTTTAATCGGCGCGGTGACCGCTTGTATGGACTTTGAAAACGTCCGTATTGACCGCGACTTTGTCAACAATGCGAATAGACTTACAAATTTAGATACAGCGAATATGTCGAAGACTGTTAAAAGCGGGAAAAGACAACAAGAAGAAATAAAATATTTAATTAATAAATATGGATTAGAGAATTTAGGCAATCAAAAAGTGCAACTCGTCATCAAATATCGTTTGGAGATGATGTCTGCCCCTTTAGAAGAAATCGCCTCGCTAGTGAGCATGGATTTGAACACCCATGTTTCTAAAAGCAACATCAACCATATCTTTAGAAAATTACATGAAAGGTATTTAGCGAGCAAATGAACGTTCAAACTCAGTTAGGTATGCGCATCAGATACCTTCGTAAAGAAAGAAAAATGTCAATCGAAGATTTAGCGTTGGTTTCTAATGTCAATCGAAATTATATATCCGATTTAGAAAGAGGGATGAGGAATCCATCTTTAGATATCCTTAACCGTATAGTGGAAGGGTTACATATCACCCTTGAAGAACTATTTAAGGGGATAAAACAATTTTAGTTTTTTGTTATATGGCGTTATAATATAATATAAGAACGGAAGCCCCTAGACTACTTTGGCTTGTGAGTACTAAGGCTTCTTTTTTTGAAAACACAAAAAAATGACCCAAAGGTCACTTATTTGATTGTCAAGCAGGACAGCTTCATTAAGGTCGCGACTTATTCGTTAGAGGTCATCTATTAGCTTCCACCTGCATCACCGCATCCACCCTATGGCTAGAGTGCGTCGTGGTCGTACGCTGACGTTACCCCACCGACATTCTTTCGAACCGGGAAGGGACGCACATCTCCACCCTTGACACATTTATTATAACAACAATTCGCATGTTGTAATAATTATTTTTTATTTTTAGTAATAAAAATAGTCTTAACAGTAGCTTCGTTTGATATATTAAAATCAATGTCTAATGATATCTTAATATACTCTTTATTGTAGTTATTTCTACTGATGTAAAGATTGTATGTATTGTTCCTTTCTTTATCTTGTCTTAGTTCTGAATCATTTATCTTAGCTGCTATCCTTTCGATGTCTCGCGGTTGAAGATTGTGTCTTGGCGAACCAATATGTTCATATCGCGATTCATTGCTGCGAGCACGATTGTCGACGAAATATATTATGATGCCATGTTTTTTGTCAAATAAAGGACAAGGCAATCTACTGATAGCCCTAGCTATTTTACCTTTATAAGACAAACTTTTCTTTTTATTCATATTATTCCTTTATTTGGTGGATGGGATTGGAGTCGAACCAATATCTGCAGTTTTTCAGACTGCCACCTTCACCACGTCGGTCACCCATCCATATCAGCTATGGTATATGTATTTTTCACTGAAAAAGCATAAAAATCAACGAGTTTTTAAAGCCGTTTTTTTATCACATATATTTATATTTAATAAGTACTAGTATTTAGTAAATAGAAATATACTAATATAAATATTGTGATCTTTTTTCGTGTTTTTTTGAGTGGTATTGCTATGCTGAATATGACAAAACTATTCTGAAATCTTAAAAAACAGGGGGAAACAATACTCTGGGAGCAAAAAATGTGTGAAAAACCTCTTTCAAATGCCTTTTAGATATAGTAGACTATATTTGCAGTTAATTATAAGGAGATTTATATGTCAGTAAAAATTGCAATTAACGGATTTGGCAGAATCGGTAGATTAGCGTTCCGCCAAATGTTTGATGCGAAAGGCTACGAAGTCGTCGCTATCAATGATTTAACTTCCCCAAAGATGTTAGCCCACTTATTAAAGTATGATTCAGCGCAACGTACTTACAAGTATGCGGATTCAGTCAAATGCTCCCCTGAAGGCGAAGTTCCAGGTTGGATTGAAGTTAAAGGTAAAAGAATTACTATCTATGCTGAAAAAGATGCAGCCAATTGCCCATGGGGTCAATTAGGTGTTGATGTCGTCTTAGAATGCACAGGCTTCTACACTTCCAAAGAAAAATCAATGGCCCACATCAATGCTGGTGCTAGAAAAGTCGTTATTTCCGCTCCAGCTGGAAAAGACTTAAAGACAATCGTCTTCAACGTCAACCACAAAACATTAACTAAAGATGATCAAGTCATCTCTGCAGCTAGCTGTACAACAAACTGCTTAGCCCCAATGGCCAATGCTTTAAACAAATTCGCCAAGATTGAAAGTGGTATCATGACTACTGTTCACGCTTACACTGGCGACCAAATGGTCTTAGATGGACCACACAGAAAAGGTGACTTAAGAAGAGCTCGTGCTGCTGCTTGCAACATCGTTCCAAACTCCACTGGTGCTGCGAAAGCCATCGGTTTAGTCATCCCAGAATTAAATGGTAAATTAATCGGTTCCGCACAAAGAGTTCCAGTCTGCACTGGTTCAACTACAATCTTAGTCGCAGTTGTTAAGACTAAGAAAGAAGTTACTAAAGAAGCCATCAATGCCGCTATGAAGAGAGCTGCTAACCAATCCTTCGGTTACACTGAAGAAGAATTAGTCTCCTCCGACGTCATCGGTATGACTTATGGTTCTTTATTCGATGCCACTCAAACTATGGTTACTCCAATCGGTGGTGGCAGATATCAAGTCCAAGTCGTTTCTTGGTATGACAACGAGAACTCCTATACTTCTCAAATGGTCCGTACCATCAAATACTTTGCAGAAAACTGCTAATCGCTTGATGTAACTATTTGGGTAGCTATACCCGTCATTACGATAATTAGCGCCCTTCTCGGAGGGCGCTTATTTATAAAATAAGGAGAAACAAAATGTTAACTGTTGATCAATTACAAAATCTTAACGGTAAAGTGGTCTTAGTGAGAGTTGACTTCAACGTCCCACTCAAGAACGGTGAAATCAGAGATGATAACCGTGTCGTCCAAGCTTTACCAACCATCAAAGAATTACTTGGCAAAGGTGCCAAAGTAGTCTTATTCTCCCACTTAGGCAAAGTCAAACACAAAGAAGCCCCAGAAGTGGTTGAAGAACAAAAGAAAAAGAACAATTTAGCCCCTGTTGCAAAAAGATTAGGCGAACTTCTCGGTCAAGAAGTCCTCTTCTCAGAAGCAACTAGAGGTGAAGGATTAAAAGCTTGTGTTGCTTCTTTAAAAGCTGGTCAAGCCTTATTAGTCCAAAACACTCGTTATGAAAAGGGTGAAGAAAAGAACGATCCAGAATTAGCTGCGGATTGGGCTGCTTTAGGTGATGCTTATGTCATGGATGCTTTCGGTTCTGCACATAGAGCCCACGCTTCTACATATGGCATTCCAGAATTATTAAAAGGACAAGGCAAACCAGTCGCAGTTGGTTACTTAGTCCAAAAAGAAGTCGAGAACTTAAATAGATGTGTCAAAGTCTCTGAAAGTGATAGACCATATATCGCAATTCTCGCTGGTTTAAAAGTTTCCACTAAAATCAAAGTCATCGATTCTTTATTAAAGAAATGCGACCAAATCATCATCGGTGGTGCGATGGCTAATACTTTCTATAAAGCATTAGGTTATCCAACTGGTGATTCTCTCGTCGAAGATGAATTCGTCGAATATGCTGGTAAATGCTTAGAACAAGCCAAAGGTAGAATCCTTTTACCAGTCGACGCTGTTATCGCTAACGCATTTGAAAACCCAACTGAAGTCAAGGTTGCTTCTACTAAGAACACACCAGATGGCTTCCAAGGTTTAGATATCGGTCCTGAAACTCGTAAATTATTCGCGGATGCAATTAGCAAAGCGAAGATGGTCTTCTGGAATGGACCAATGGGTGTCTTTGAACAAGATGCTTACCAAGCTGGTACAATCGCCGTTTGTGAAGCGATTAAAGGCTTAAAAGGCAAGGCCTTCACAGTTTGTGGTGGTGGTGATTCCGCTGCTGCAGCTAAACAATTTGGTTATTTCAATGACTTCTCTCACGTCTCCACAGGCGGCGGTGCTTCCTTAGAGATGATCGAAAACGATGGCCACTTACCTGGCATTGATGTTTTAGGTTAAAAATATGGCAAGACGTAAATTATTAATGGGCAACTGGAAAATGAACAAAACTTCCGCGGAAGCGAAAGAATTTGCCATTGCCGCAAAACCACTCGCGCAACTCGCTAAGGCTAACAAAATTGACTTAGGTGTTGCTCCAACTTATCTCTCACTTCAAGTCACTAGAGCAAAAGCTGCTAAAAGCATGATCGTGGCCGCACAAAACTGCCACTATAAAGAATCTGGTGCTTATACTGGTGAAGTCTCCATTCCAATGTTAAAAGAAATGAAGATCAACTGGGTTATCTTAGGTCACTCCGAAAGAAGAGCTTATGATAACGAAACTAGTGAGAAGTGCAATCTCAAAATCAAAGCTTTATTAGCAAATGATATGACTCCACTTTACTGCGTCGGTGAAACTCTTGAAGAATTCGAAGCCGGCAAGACTAAAGAAGTCGTCGGTGAACAAATTCGTAAAGGCTTAGAAGGCTTATCTGAAGAAGATGGCAAGAAACTCGTCATCGCTTATGAACCAGTTTGGTCCATCGGTACAGGTAAGAATGCTTCTACAGAAATCGCTCAAGATGTCTGTAACTTTATTAGAAAAGTCTTAAAAGAATGCGTCGGTAAATCCGCTAGCAAAATCAGAATCCTCTATGGTGGTTCTGTCAAACCAGAAAACATCAAAGCATACTTATCTTGCCCAGATGTCGATGGTGCTTTAGTCGGTGGCGCATCCTTAAAGATTGATTCTTACACAAAATTACTTGAGGAAATCATCTAACAATGGGCATCAACAATCGCAATTACAATACTTCTGACCCAACAGTTGAATACGCTAAGCCACAAAGAGCGACGATCCAAGTTGGTGACCGCGCGCTCAATATGGCTAAGGTCTATGGATATTTATTCTTAGCCTTGTTATTCACTGGTGGTATTGCTTTTGGTGTAGGTTATTTATTCTCGCTTTGGATGGCACATGATATTGCGATTGAAGCAACAGGTTACCGTGGAGGAATGATCGCCATTCTCATGGTGTCTGCTGTTGGACTTTTGATATTATCATTTGTCGTCCATGGGGTTGCTTTTAGGAACAAACATTCCGTTTTACCTTATTACATCGCTTATGTGTTATTGATGGGTACATTATTATCAACGTTTACGATGTTTATCGACTGGAGAATATTAGGTGTCGCATTTGGTATTACTTCTCTCGTTATCGGTTTAGATGCCGTCATTGCCTTATTTGCAAAGAGCAACTTCAACTGGGTGGCGATGATGGGATTGTCTTTACTTTTAGGAGCGGGACTTGTCTTCCTCTTCTCTTGGTTAATGATCTTATTATTCCCAGGAGTATTTGGACCAATCCTCTACATCATCGATTTCGTAGTCTTCGTCGCGATTGTCTTACTCACTTTAGTGGACATCGTGAGAATCACTAAAATCGCTGAGCAAGGTGAAATGACTAACAATCTCGCTTTATATTGTTCATTCATCATCTACACTGATTTCATCTACATCTTCATTAGAATCGTTTATTATATTGCGATATTCTCAAATAGAAGATAATTTGAAATAAAAAAAGAATATTGGGCAGCCTTATGGTTGCCCTTTTATTTTGGGAAACATATGCAATCGTTTATAGTGTGAAAATCACATATTTCACATCGTTTGATAGATGATAGTGATATCATTTAATAGTAATGACGAATAAAACAAAGACAAAATATCCAGTTGTGGTTATCGCAACTATTATCGTGCTACTAATTATCTTAATCTGTACCTTTCTGCCCGTTTCTTTAAAGTGGACATATGGTGGAGAAAATGCTAGCAATGCAAAACCAATCTATATTGTAAAGTTTTATTATTACTTTCTTTCGATTGGGACACTACTTTCGTCTAATGTTCCCTTTTTATTATTAAACGGTATATTTGCCATTGCATTCTACTTCTTTATTGGTGGATCGTTACTCTTTTTATTTATGAAAAAAGATATGCCGGCTTATATCTTCATGATTGGAATAGCGCTCTGCAATATAGTTAACATAACAAGCAATTCTTCAATAACATTCTTCTCAATTATTTCTCTTATTGTTATCTTGATACTTTTATTATTGAATGCCATATATAACGATTCTTTGTTTGTTGCTTATAAAAACAAAGATTTATTGGCGAAAAAGAAAAAGATGATTAAAATTGGTTCAAACATCAGAAAAGAACGTATATGTAGGAATTTAACTCAAGAAGAACTCGCAAAAATGGTGTTTGTTTCTAGATCGACTATCGCTAAATATGAATCTGGTGTTAGTTTTCCAAGCGATGAACAAATAGAACTAATTTGCAAGTCATTACAGATTGAAAAAAACAAAATAATAGACGAAAAATAATTGAGAACTGATGTGAAATATTGCTTATTCACATCTTTTTTTGCTTATTTTTAAGTAATATATTTATGTGAAATTAATTATGAAAAAAACATTGTTGCTTTTTATTCCAATTCTATTAACAAACTGCACGTCAAGCCGTCTTTCTTTTGGTGATTATTATAAAGAGGCATATAGGAATGAATATAGTTTTAAAGATATGAGGAATATATTTTATTCGCCAAATCAACTTTCTTCATATGTAGGCGAAGTAAATGATGAAAGTTTACGAACTTATTTAGATAAAAAATTCAACAAGCTTACTAGCTCATTAAAAGAACGTTCTGACTCTATTAGTAGTGAGCCAAATAATGGTAGGAATTATTCTTATCTATCTTGTGAAATTAATGACATGGATAATATTATCTTTGAATTTAGCAACTATAATCTTATTTCAAGAATTTATAAAAATGGTGAACAAGTAAAACTGTTTTTTACAGTTATTGCTTCTGGTTGGAAGAATGAGGTTATAGAGACACTAAATAATTCATTATCTCAAAAACCATATTGATTCATCTTAACAGTTGGCAAAAGTGTAATCTGATTATTGGCATAAGATAATAAACCCTTATATAATTGGGCGACCTAATGGTTGTCCTTTTATCGTCCAAAATGTGTAATCGTATTTAATTAGTATTGTATTTAATATATTATTAAAGGCGTAGAGATAAAGGGACGATGTATTTATGAATAAATATAATAACGACAAAGAAAAAGAGCTTTTAAAAAAGAAGGCCTCTCGCAGAATTGGTATTGCGAAAAAAGAGATGGAAGGCCGATCCATTACTTTGGAAGAGCTCAATAGTATTGATGTTACTAATTTGTTTTATTGCGATAAATAAAAAACCTAGATATCATAATCTAGGTTAGCTTCTAAGTGGAGCAGGCGACGAGAATCGAACTCGCATAACTACCTTGGCAAGGTAGTGTTCTACCACTGAACTACGCCTGCAGTGCTTAATTATTATAGCAAACAAGAATAAAGTTGCAACAAGAAAGGAAAAAAAGTTTATGGTCACTGATAAAGAATTAGCGGAATTAATATTTCCAGAAATAAAAGAAAGTCTTTCTGATTTAGAAAATAGATATCCAGAACGCAGTTTACCTGAAGGTGCGGAAGTCACAAGATTTGCCCCATCTCCAACCGGTTTCTTACATACTGGCTCTCTTTTCACTTCGATGATCTGTCATAAAGTCGCTCATCAATCTAAAGGCATTTTTTATGTCAGACTTGAAGATACAGATACTAAAAGAGAAATCGAAGGTAGTGGTCTCCAACTCTTAGAGCAATTAAAAGTATTTAATGTTTATCCTGATGAAGGATATATGGGTGACCATGAGAGTGGTAATTACGGTCCATATCAACAATCTAAACGTGCGGATATATATAAAGTCGCGATTAAATGGTTAATGGAAAACGGTCGCGCTTATCCAGATTTCGCCACTCCTGAAGAGTTAGATGAAATAAGAAAAGAACAAGAAAAAAATAAACTTTTGCCAGGATATTACGGTGAATATGCTAAATATAGACATATCTCCAACGACGAAAGAGTGGAACGCATTAAAAAAGGTGAACCATATGTCATCCGTTTTAAATCATTAGGCAATCACGATAATAAGATTCAAGTCTCCGATGTCATAAGAGGGGATTTTGAAATCATGGAAAATGATCAAGATATCGTCATCATGAAAAGCGATGGCTTACCTACCTATCACTTCGCCCACTGCATCGATGATCACTTCATGAGAACAACGACAGTCATTAGAGGCGCGGAATGGATTGCTTCTTTACCTATTCACGTCGATTTATTTAAGGCGATGGGTTGGAAGGCTCCTAAATACGCGCATTTACCAGTCATCATGAAATTAGACGAAAATGGTAATCGAAGAAAATTATCCAAGAGATTAGATAATGAAGCGGCAGTTAGTTACTTCTTAGAAGATGGTTATCCAACAGAAGCTTTAATCATGTATTTAATGACTATCGCTAACAGCAATTTTGAAAGATGGATTTTAGATAACAAATTCGAAGGAATGGATAACTTCACTTTATCATTTGATAAGATGTCTCTTGACGGTGCCTTATTTGATATGGGCAAACTCAATTTCTTCTCTAGAGAATTATTAGGTAAGAAAGATAAAGAGACATTTTATTTAGAAGCAAAAGAATATGCGTCTAAATATAACAAAGAGTTATATGACCTCATTGAATCTAATCCAGAATATTTTAAAGCTATCATCAATATTGAAAGAGAAAAAGAAAACCCAAGAAAAGATTATGAGAAGATGGCGGATGTTCTTCCTATCATCTCTTTCTTCTATCCTTCTTATTACGAAGACATTTTAAAACAAGGTTTCTCTTTTAATGAAAAATTCACTAAGGAAGATATCAAAGCGGTCCTAGAAGGCGTTAAAGCCCTTTCATTAGAGCAAGATGAACAATCTTGGTTCAACCAGATGAAAGAAATCGGTAGTGGGCTTGGCTACGCCGCGGATAGAAAAGCCTTAAAAGCTAATCCCGAATTATATAAAGGCGGTGTCAGTGATATCGCAGAGATATTAAGAATAGCCTTAAGTGGTAGAAAGAATACACCTAACTTATACTATGTGATGAAGATTCTTTCTAAAGAGGTTTGTTTACAAAGAATTGATAAAGTAATTGCTACTTTATAATGGAGTTATGATATAATAACCCCACTGGCCCTATGGAGAAGTGGCTTAACTCATCGCCCTCTCAAGGCGACATTCACGGGTCCGAATCCCGTTAGGGTCACCAACTTATTTGAAAATTTTGAACGTATTAGGGATGGACAATTATAAGTTCAAACTTCCTACGATTCAAAGATATAGAAGTCCTCAGATATGAGGATTTTCTTTTTGGCAAAAAATTTTCTGATTCAATAGCGTTAGAGAGGCTTATTTGGTATAATTTTAATATGTTTTTTGAACTTATTAAAAACGCAAAAGATAAATGGCTGATTTCACCAAAGTGTAAAATATCAGATTTTTTTCAATATATAAAAGACAAAGGCGCGTTGAGAGATACTCAAATAGAAGCAATCGAAACATATTTGTATCTAAAAATCGAATGTGAAAACAAACCTTTAGCTACCCTTTTTAAGGAAGCAAAGTTTTCGCAAGATTTGAATGTTGATGAATTACCATTAACATCATCTGCTAGAAACAAATTAAAAACTGAACCAGCCGCTTTATCTCTATATCATATCGCTTGTTTAGAAGACAAAAATGGTGCTGCTCTTTTTAAAGAGATGAAATCAGAAATTGAAAATCATCCTGGAGCGGTTGATTGCGAAAAGGTTATTGATGACATTTTTTATGGCGTTACCTATTCTGACTATTTATTTAGTCTTCCGATGGGTGCTGGCAAAACATTTTTAATGGCCTGCTTCATTTACATAGATTTGTATTTTTCTAGTTTAGAACCAGAAAATAAGGCATTTGGAAAGAATTTCCTTGTATTGGTTCCATCAGGATTAAAAACATCTGTTATACCGAGCATTAGAACGATTGAATCTTTTGATCCTACTTGGGTTATACCTAATCCTGCTGCTGAACAGATTAAAAATAAAATCATTTTTGAGATTTTAGAAGAAAATAAAACCGGAAATAAATCTAACAAAACAAAGAATCCAAATGTTCAAAAAGTCAATAACCATTCGCCGATAGAAGACCAGGAAGGACTTATTTTTGTCACTAATGCTGAAAAAGTTATTTTGGATGCTATTGAGTATCGAAAATCTAGTGGTGTGATTGATATTTTTGAAAATGAAGGCGATACAAACTACAAGATATCTAATGAGCTCAGAAGGCTTCTTGGCTTAGTTCCAAATCTAGTTATCATGATTGATGAAGTTCATCACGCTTCTACCGATGAAGCTAAATTAAGGAGGGTTGTAAATAAATGGGTCGAGGGCGGAAACGTCAATTCGATTTTGAGTTTTACCGGAACACCTTATTTAAAATCTGCTGAGAAAATCCAAGTTAGTGCAAATGCAAAATTCTCATCAAAGATGATTTCTAATATTGTCTATTATTATTCGTTGGCTAAAGGTATTGGGAACTTCCTAAAAACTCCAACTGTTAATGAAAGCGATGCAGATAGGGACACAATTATCACAAGCGGCCTAAAAGATTTCTTCGATAAATATCTTGACACAAAATATTCAAATGGTTCACTTGCTAAAATAGCAATTTATAGTCCATCAATTGAGGTTCTTGAGGAAATGACATATCCATTAGTTGCTAATTTCCTAACTTCAATAGGACTTGATCCAAATATTACTGTTTTAAAATTCCATAACGGAAATAGAAAATATCCTGCGCCACAAGACGCGGAACTTCAATTTAATTCCTTAGATAATCCAATTTCCAAAATTAGAGTTATCTTGCTTTGCCAAATTGGCAAAGAAGGCTGGGATTGTAAGAGTTTAACCGGAGTTATTTTGTCACAAGAAAATGATTGCCCGACCAATAGCGTGCTTCAAACATCTTGTAGATGTTTAAGAGAAGTAGATGACGCTACGAAAGAGACCGCTATTATTTGGCTCAATTCTAAGAATGCGCAGACACTAGATCAACAATTGCAATCTCAACAAGGTATTACAATTAAAGAATTCCAAAATCGAGGATTGCCTAAATATCATGTTCAAAGAAGATCGCGTATTTCTAATTTGAAATTGCCTGATTTAGATTTTTATCAAGTTTGTGTAAAAACGGAAACAAAAATTCAAACTAAAGCAAACCCAAAGGTCTTTTTGAATTCTTTTGATGCGAAAAAATATAAACTTAAAAAACAACAGGTTACTATCAAAGATTTTAACGGAAACATTAAAAGTATTATCGAACAAGAAAATATTGATGACGCTCAACTACCAATTACTTTCAATGAATGGCTCAATGTAATTGTCAAAGAATCATTTGGTGGCTTAACATATCAATCTTTGACAGACTATGAATCTGAATTGTTAAGCGTATTTAATAAGATAACATCATTAAAAGATGATTTATCATATTTAGATTCAGAATTAAATCACGCATTGATTAGAAGTGATATTAGATGTTCTTTCGTTGATAAAATAACATTCTCCTCAAAAGAAGAAGTGCTTCCAGATCATTCAGAATGGATTGATTCCGATACGTTAAAGAAAACAAAATTGGTTTTGAAATTATCTGAATTATTTCCAAATAGAGAAACAGATAAAGAATTAAATGATATAGAGAAAGGTGGTGGATTCATTTCATTAGAGAAACTGGATGAAAGTATACATACAATCAAATCTCTAGGTGGTGACGCATCAACTTTAGAAGCAAAAAGGGATTTAATTGCTAAAAAAGATAAAACGCTACATTATTCACCATACATTTTTGATGATAGTAATTTCGAACAAAAGATTTTTGAAAAGATATTAGCGTTAGATTTATTAAACACAAAGAAACTCGAAGTTTATTATAACGGTGATAGATTCGTTAGTACGTTTAAGATTAGATGCTACAAAAAAGAAGGAGATAAGCTTTATCCTATTGGTTTCTATACACCAGATTTTATTCTCTTAAAAAGAGATGATGAAGGCAAAATTTATAAAGTTCTTATTTTAGAAACAAAAGGTAGAATTTACGCTAAAGACTTTGAAGATAAGAAAAAGTTTATGTCTGATACATTCATTAAAATGAATAATGACGAATACGGATATGATAGATTTGATTTCTTATATATTGAAGACTCATTAAGAGAAATTGAGATTGTTCAAACTATAACAAGAGCCATTGAAGACTTTTTCAAGGAGGATTGATTATGCCAATTAAATATGTTCCTTATTTACCAACACCAATTGAAGGGCAAGCAGTTTTAAGCAATTTCTTACGAACAAAGAGAATGCTTTCATATCGTGGTGCCGATGGTGTTTACGAAAGAATCCTTAGAGGCATGCCTTATTATGAACTCGAGAGAGTTGAAACTGTTGGTAAAAATAATCCTTTTGAAAATTTGCTTATTCATGGTGAATGTATTTCGACATGCGCTTATCTTAAGGATAAAGGAATAAAAGTTGACCTCGTTTATATCGATCCTCCATTCGCAAGTGGTGCCGATTATGCTAAGAAGATATATATTCGTAGAAACCCATTAGTTGCGAAGGCGATCAAACAAGCTGAGGAAGAATTGGATAATTCATCTGCGTCTGAATTTGAAGAAAAGATGTATGGCGATATATGGGACAAAGAAAAATTTCTTAACTGGATGTATGAAAACCTTGTTGCCATCAAATCAATAATGTCGGAAGACGCTTCTATCTATATGCATTTAGATTGGCACATCGGTCATTATGTAAAAGTACTTATGGACGAGATTTTTGGCGAAGATAATTTTAGAAACGAAATTATTTGGCATTACCAAACATTCCAGGGTCAAATAAAAGAATATTTTCCAAGAAAACACGACACACTATTTTTATATGCAAAATCTAAGAACCCATGTTTTCATCTGCTCAAAGATTCGAACGCAAAAGATACAATTGATTATACTAGATGGAATAGCTATTTAAATGAAAACAATGAAATATTAGGCTCTAATTATCCAAAGACCGATTCTCGCTTTGATGGTTATCTAAGACGTTTTGTTGAAGAAAATGGGAGAAAACCCGGTCCAAAAGACGTTATTTTAAAAATAGAAGGAAATACAGTCGATAGTGTTTGGGATATTAAAGCGGTCGATCCAAAGAACAAAAGTGAAAAGGTTGATTATGCCACACAAAAGCCCGAAGAACTATTGGAAAGAGTGATTCGAGCTTCTTCTAATGAGGGGATGATTGTTGCCGATTTCTTTGGTGGAAGTGGTGTCACAGCGGCGGTTGCTAACAAGCTCAAAAGAAAATTTATTACTTGCGATGTTGGAGTCAACAGCATCCAAACAATAAGAGATCGTTTGATATGCGACAAAGCATCATTTGAAATTTATGAAATAAAAGATGGTGTCAATTTATTTAGAAATCCAGTTCAAACAATGAATAAACTAGTAAAATTGATTCCTGGATTACAAATTGATGATTCTCTTCCTAAATTCTGGACAGGTCATTTTGTAGATAGCAAATTAGGTAAAATTCCAGCTTATATTCAAGACTTAAAAGACTCATCTTCTAAGATATTTGATATTGTTAAGTTGAATGAAATTATCAACGAAAGAATTCCTGAATTGGAAGAGGGATTTAAGAAAGTGGTCGTTTATTATGTCGATATTTCTAACGAAGAAGAAATTAAAGAATTTGTTAAAAATAACAACTTAACTGGTGTTGATATCGAATTTAGAGATTTAAAATCTATCCTAGCGCTGACTTTTGAAGACGATTATTTAGAATATGAAGTTGTTGAGGAATCTTCTAATATTTTTGCTTCAAAACAACTTGTTATTAAGAAGTTTATCTCAGACCGTTTAAAACAAAAGATTGATGAATTTAATGATAAAGCTTTAGCACAAGCCATCGAGAATCCAGAAAAAGCTAAAACCATAAAATTAAGCAATGAAGGATTAGAAGGCATCGAATTAATCAGTGTTGACTGCACTTCTAACGAAGGAGAGTGGCACGCTGACGTGGAACTCAAAATCGAAAAAGATAATTCAATCACTTTAAATGGTGAAAAATCTAAAGATGGATGGGATGGAAAGGTTCCATTAGAAAATGATCCGCTTAGAATAAAAGTCAGAAATATTCTTGGAGACGAAACCATTATAGTTTGCAAATCTTAAAACTATGGCAGATATAGTTGCATTAGAATCTGAGATTAATAGACTTGATCCATCAACGTTTCAAAGGCTTTGTGACTTTGTAATGATTCATCAAGGAGCTACAAGTTTGAGCTCTCTTGGAAATGTTGTTGGGAAAAGAAAAACAAGGAAAGGAACACCGGATTCTTTTTATCATGATGATTTAAATGATAAATATGTTTTTTGCGAGTATACAACCGAAGGAAATAATATAGTAAAAAAGTTCAAATCTGATTTTGAAAAATGCATTGAGGAAGCCAATAAAAGAAGTATTGATCTTTCAAAAATAATATTCATCCATACTAGTCACTTAAAAATAGAAGAAGATAAAAGCATCCGTAATATTTGCAAAAAGGCCAACATAAAGTTGGAAATAATTGGGTTAACCGAGCTTGTTTATATAATTAACAAGAGCAAATATATTTTAAAAGAAATTTTTAATATCGACGAAAATTATTGTGCCGTTTCGCTTCAAGATTTTATTAAAAATCACAGTAATAATGTGGCTTCTGATTTATCTTCTACATTTATTGGAAGAGAAAAAGAAATTGTGGAATTAGTTTCTGCAATTAAGAATAACCAATTTGTTTTTATAACGGGTGAATCTGGGTTGGGCAAATCAAGAATAGCTGTAGAGGCACTAAGTAAAACAAAAGGAACAATTTTGTGTGTAGAGAATTATAGAGCCCGAAATGTAGATGACATATTGTCAGAAGTTAGTTTAGATGAAACAACAGTTATTTTTATTGATGATATAAATGAATTTTCTTACGTAAAGCAGATTGTTGATGCTCTAAGAACTAATGAGTTTAAAAACATTAAATTGGTAGCAACGGTGAGAAGTTATGCGTTACAAGGATTATTAAATCTTTTTAACGAAAAAAAATATTCGTTGATTAGGATAGAAAGAATGTCAAATGACGACATTAAACTAATTCTTAAAAACAATTTTCAAATCATTAATAAAAAATATGTCGAAAGAATTATTGACATCGCTGACGGCAATGTACGAATAGCCGTATTGGCTGCTAAAGAATGCTGTGAAAATGGACTACAGGCATTATATAACTCTGAATCTTTGCTTGCTGATTACTACAAAAAAAGAGTGGCGGAAAAATTTGGAGAAAAATATAAAGAATATGCAACTGTAATGTTTATTATTGCCTTTCTAAAGAAATTCAATGTCGATGATTTTGAGGTTCATTTAGATTTGATAAGCTTATCAAAATTACCAAAAGAAGAATTTACGAAAAAGTGTTTCGAAATCAAAGATTTAGAAGCTTTCAAGGTTGTATTGAATAAGGTAGTTAGTTTTGATGATCAATGCTTAAATAATTATATTATTTACGATGCAATAGTGGGATCTAAAATAATTGATTTGAGCAGTTTTCTGACCTCTTTCTTTGAAAAATATCCAAACCAGATTGTTGACATGCTCAATATTATTCTTAACGTATACACTTCTGAATCAACGCTTGAATATATTAAAAACAGCGTTTTATCAATTTGGCACGTCTTCAAAGGAAAAGGTGGAAAAGCTTATGATGAATTTGTTTCTAGATTCTCATCGTTAAATGAAGAGGAGTCTATTTGCTATTGTAAAAACAAATTGTTTGCATCTGGTTCTTTTACCAAAATCGAATCTTTCATACCTTTTGAAAAACCATATTCAAAGAATAAATATATAAGCATATTGGAAAGTATACATTCGAAGGCTGCTATTCATTATCTCTTTGATGCCTTTGAGTACACCTCTATTCGAAATGACGCATTTGCATCAATTGAAGATCTACTTGCTGTTGCTGATGATGATTTTACTAAGAATTTTGATAGACAATTTCTTATTCTTTCATTTATTGAAAAGACTAGTGGTTCACTTTTTTATGAATTAATCAAGTTAGCGGCAAATAAGATTTTAACTTTTTACTTTGAATATACTCTGTTCAAAGACAAGAAGACTTTGGAACATCTTTCATTTGAATTGGATGATCGCTATAGTAGTGTTGTTCCTCTTAGAGCTAAAGTTTGGGAATTATCTATGGCTCTTCCTGACGAGTCCAAATATTTATTCGTACTCAATTATTGCCATTTTTGTCCAACTGAAAAATCCGTGCAAATTTTCAATAAGGATATATTAGCAGTTGAGAAATTATTGGATTCGATAACGTTCAAAGACAATATATATGAGCTTGCTATTCACTATAATTTGAAGCATCAGTTTAAACACGTTAATGAAGTATGGACTTATTTTGATAAAAAGTATGAAAAAGAAATTCAATTTTTTGATCTAGTTATTCCAGAAAAAGTTACTTATGAGAAAGATGAAGAAGACGCAATAAAACAGAAGATATCTAATTATATATCCGGTTTATCTGTTGAAAGTTTTGATTATTATCTTGATCTTTTAAACAATTTTAAAATCAAACAAAAAGCAGATACTTATCACGTAAATGAATTCATTGACCTATTGATTGATTGCATTGACAAAGATGATTATGTTCTATTTGGAAACCATTTATTATCTAGAGATGCTTTAGTAGAAAGATTTCTTTTAAGAAAATATGTTGTTAGATTAATAAATTTGTTTGGTGATGATGCGCTGGCATTGTTGAAATCGATGCATTTTAATAGATTTGAAGAGTCTATCATCCTTTATTTTGAGAATTACAAATCGAATACAGAATTAAGCGAAAACGATAAAGAATTGTTCAACAAAGAAGTTGAAGATGCCATTAATAGAAAACCAAGTTGTATGTTCGACGCCTCACCATCTATGTTATGGCGATATTTATCTAATTCAGATGCGATTGAAATGCTTGAAATTACATTTGAAAAAGTTAAACAAGAAGGAATAATCTTGCCGTACTTATTAGAGATGCTTTTTAATCCGTTTAGTGACCCTCATAAAGATTTTATCTTTAATGCATTCGCTACTGAGAACAAACTTGAATTGTATTTTGAGATGTTTTATTACAAATGCCAGCACATTCGTGGAAGTTTTTATGATGAATCTGAGTACATTTTTGCATTTGCGTTGTTCGATATAAACTATCTTACTAGAATCTCTGAATTGATTATATGTGACGATGGGCATTATGATTCGGATGCTTTTTCAGGTCTGTGGAGCCAAAATCATTGTTTGTCTTTTGCGACAACTATCTTCGAAACTTATGTTAAGAAAAGCAAATACCGCCATTTAGGTGCTTTTCAGCTTAAACATCTTCTTGACTTAGGTAATATCCCAGTCGAAAAGTACGATGTATTCAATTCGTTAATGCTTGATCTCTATAAAAAAAGTTTAAATGATGAAGATACTTTGTATCTAATTGAAACACTGGTTAATGAAACAAATGAGGATATTAGAATCAAATTTATCTCAACCATTATTCCTTCTTATATAAGCCCAATTGCCTTTTCAAAATATCATTTTTTCACTAGTGTCGAATCTTTTAGCGGGTCTTACGCTCCTGTTATAGATAAAAAGATTCGCTTCTTAAAACAATTAAAAGAGATAATCGATGATAATCCTGATTACATCGAATATTCTAGGCATATAACAGATTGTATCAACAGTCTAATTAACCAAAGAAATAATGTCTTAATTCGTGAAGCTTCTGACACATCTTGGTAATTGACAAAAAATGCAGCCCAAACCCATAAAGTTTATAACTCGCTACCAATATATAGCTACTCTAGTATAGTTAATATGGTGCGAGTTTTTTTCTTGCTCATTTTAGTATCGAATCCCAAATGGAAACCTAGATAATGACGGTTTTCCAATACATTAGAAAGCAAGATTTTGATTAAATACACTAATAGCATCATCTTGACCCGTGCGGGGTGAACTCGCTATAACAGGTTATTTTTTAAAGCCTTCTTATTCGTTATAATTGATAATGTGGAAATAATTATGGAAAAGAAAATACATTTAGAGAAAATCCTTTGGGATGAATATGATAAAATCACAAAATTAAAAGTTAACAAAGATCAAAAGTCTTTTGTTGCTCCAAACGCTGATAGTTTAATCGATGCATATTTTGCAATAACAGAAGAAGGAATAAAAGTATATCCTTTTGGCATTTATTATGGAAGGAAAGCAGTGGGATTCATTATGATTGCTTATGATTGTCCGTGGGCCACAAAATATTATGGATTACCTGAAAAGTATTATTATATATGGCGTTTCATGATTGATAAGAAATATCAAGGACAAGGCTTTGGCAAAGAAGCGTTAAGACTTGCTATTGAATTCGTCAAAACCTTCCCAGCAGGAAAATCAGAAGCTTGTTGGCTCAGTTATGAACCTGAAAATGAAGGTGCAAGAAATCTTTATTTAAAAGCTGGATTTGTTGAAAGACTAGATCTTCATAAAGAAGATATGGAGATACCCGCAGTCTTAAAACTATAACATTAAAAAGTTGATTTTTGATGTCTTCAGTGATAGTGATTTTGAGACATATAAAAAGAATATGAAGGAGGCAGGATTATGATTATAAATACAGGGCAAAGAACAGATATCCCTGCCTTCTACTCTAAATGGTTTATCAATCGCGTTAGAGAAGGATATGTTTTAGTCAGGAATCCATATTATCCAACAATTGTCACAAAGTTTTTATTAAATCCAGAAGTGGTGGACGTGATTGGGTTTTGTACAAAAAATCCTCGGCCGATGTTTCCTTATTTAGATGAACTGAAAGATTTTGGCCAATTCTGGTATGTTTCCATCACTGGTTTTGATAAAGATTTAGAGCCCAATGTTCCTCCAATTGATCAAGTAATTGAAGATTTTAAATATTTATCTAACAAAGTTGGAAAGAATGCGATTGGCTGGAGATACACTCCAATCATTGTGAACAATAAATACACAAAAGAATATCACATTAAAATGTTTGAACATATTGCTTCAGAGTTAGATGGCTATACCTCTTTAGTGGCCTTTGGCTTCGTCGATATTTATCCAAAATTAGAAAAGAATCATCCAGATATTAAAGACACAGACGATAGCACTAAGATTGAAATATCTAAAGCTTTTATAGAAATTGCTAAAAAGCATCATATGGATTTAAGACTTTGTTCAAAAGAAAAATGGCTATCCGGTTATGGCGTTGATATAGACGGCTGTATGAGAGTGAAAGACTATGAAAAAAGTATTGATTCTAAGCTAGATATTAAGCAAAAAATGGAAGCGAGAAAGAATTACTGTGCTTGTTATCTTTCTAATGATATTGGTTCATATAATTCTTGTATGCATCTATGCAAATATTGCTACGCCAACGGAAACGAAATGACGATTAGAAAGAATTATAAAGAGCACGACGATAGTTCTCCTTTATTAATAGGCCATATTAATCCAAAAGATAAAATTAGACTTGCAAGGCAAGAATCCTATAAAGAAAAAACGATTACATTATTTTAATTACGAAAGAAAATGAAACAATTAAAAAAATCATAAATGAAGCTGAGGCAATAATTGTTGGCGCGGGAGCAGGTTTATCTACTGCCGCTGGCTTTGAATATGGCGGAGATTACTTTTTAGAAAACTTTCTCGATATTTAAAAAAATACGGCTATACCGATATGTATAGCGCGGGTTTTCACCAATTCTTAACTAGTGAAGAGAAGTGTGGTGGAATACACCTGGTATCATTTAATATCCATTTATGAGAATGACTTATAACTTTAAAGATGCTTTCTATGTTTGCATTAATAAAGGATTCAATCGTATTCCAGAAGAATTAAAAGAAAAAGCAATTGTTTTAGATGACGATATTAATTTGCTGGTGAAATAGTATGCACTGCATAAATTAGGAAGTGCTGCATTGTATCATTTCTGTCCATTTTGGCCATAAAGCCAATACCAGGGGACAATACGTGATATAATCTTTTATTTTAACTAATCTATTCCTATGAAAGGCTATCAATGCTGAGTGGTGGGATTTTTTATTTGCTTGTTTAAACTACATATCTCTTATATGATAAAGCCATGACAGCCATTGAACTTGCTGATAATGTCATAGTTGACTCTATAAGAAGTGTTAATCCTTTTGACAAGTCTTCTGTTATGGAGATTGCTTTAAAAGGCGATAAAAGAATCCCGGGAATAAAAAGCCATATTTTAAGGACGGCTTATTACACCAAACTAATCGTAAGAGAATTATATTCTCTAAATATGTATCCTGACATAATTAGTGAGGAATATAGAGACTTTCTTCCTATTGCTGCAGCCCTCCATGATATTGGTAAGCTTAAAATTCCTTTAGAGATTTTGGATGATAGAAGAAAACTAGATCCTTATGAATTTGAGGAGATGAAGAAACATATCACTTATGGTGCAGAGTATATTGATGCAGCTTTAAAAGGGTCTAAATATAAAGAATTTCTCGAACGGACAAAAAATGTAATTTTATATCATCATGAGAAATGGGACGGTACTGGTTATTTTGCAGGATTAAAAGGCAAAGACATTCCTTTAGGAGCTCGCATTGTTGCAGTAGCAGATGTGTTTGATGCTCTTACTAGTAAAAGAAGTTATAAAGAAGCTTTTACTTATGACTACTCTTTAGAATATATTAAAAAGGAAAAAGGGAAGCATTTCGACCCCGATATTCTTGAAATTTTCCTTAAAGATAGCGTTCAAGACAAAGTAAAAATGGTTTTGAGTGGTGAGTACGATAAATAGAATATAAAAAAACACCATTTCGTTAAAAACTGGTATTATTGGGCTTACACAAAGACATACTGATTAAATGGATTGATACAAAATATCGGTCCTTTTATTTCTTCTGTTTTGGTTGTTAATGTCTTATATATTGTTCGTATTTCACAAACGCTGCCATTCCCCATTTTAAAATAAACTTTTTCATTTTATATCCTTTCCCTCTTTTAAATTGTTGATTAATTTTAGAGATGAATCATTATCTTCTGTTTTATCTATTGAGTTTAATTTGTTTGTCAAATATGCAGGCAAATCTTCAAAAAGCTTATATTTTGAAACTCCAATTGGTGTTTTCAAGCCTTTGAAAGAAGTTTCTACAACATAATTGTCCGCTGTTTTGCATAACAATATTCCTATTGTTTCATTATCGGTTTCTGTTTTTTCTAAATCGTCAATTGCATTGACATAAAAGTTTAATTGGCCAAAGTCAGCAGGGATGATATCTTCTAATTTAACTTCTATAACGACATAAGCATGAATTTTAGTGTGGTACATTAACAAATCGATAAAATAGTTCTTGCCAGTTGGAGTCACTAATTTATATTCACGACCCACTAATGCAAAACCTGTTCCGAGTTCTTGAAGAAACAATAATATGTTATCAATAAGCTTGTCTTTTAAACTTTTTTCATCTGTCACTTCACTTTTGCTTATGAAATCAAAAGCGAGTGTATCTTTTATAATGCCTTGAATATAAGAATTCTCATCTGATACAGCAGGCAAAATGTTTTGTCTTTGATAGGCCTGTAATTCAAATTGTTTTAATACATGTGAACGCGACCATTTGTTTTTGACTATTTGATTAACATACCATAGTGCCTCTTCTTTAGAAGAAGATAGTCTCATTAATTCAATGATTGTGCTCCAAGGAATTTGGTGCACGGCCTGTGCACTAATTTCACTTTCGCTAAAATAACTGGCAAAACGCGCCATCCTTTTCAGTTGATCAGTAGAGTAACCTTTCCCATATTCTTTCAAATCAGAAGCAAGCATTTCAATATATTTATTGCCCCAGTTTTTTCTTTGATTGATAATTGTACCAATTTGATAATAAGTGATAATCATTGCACTATTAACTATTACCATAGCCTTGTTGCGATTTTCTGTAATCGTCTCTTTGATCTTTGCTAAATCATTAAAGTATTCTTTTTGTTCCATTCAATTTTCCTCCTTACTAGAACAAGCAGTTAAGTGTTCTCAAGAAGTGAAGAAAAAAGCCATCCAACTCAAAAACACCTTTTGTAACTAACTGCTGATATTCCTATCAACCATAGTTACTGGTGTTTCATCCTCTTTTGGATGGCCTCTGATTCAAATACTAATATTTGTGTGGAGCGTGGGTAATATTGTTACATAAACCGTGTCCTAATGGTCGCCATTTATTTATGTATCGCCTTTACCTTCTGGGCGATGCTTTCCACAATGCAAGATCCTAACACTTCCAATCTTGCAGTCTCTATTAGGGTGTCCTATCGTATTCCTGCGTATGGTCGACTTTGCTTAATGCTAGTTCATAGCGCCAATAGTCTGCTAATAGACACATAATTATTGTGTCATAAGATGATATATTGTGCAATTGATTAGAAATCAAAAAATCATTTTATAGTTCATCCCCTACCTATAGAGGTTATGTATAATCTTGATGGCTTCGCGATGACCAAGTCATATCAAGATGGGGGACTTATTATTGGGTTCGTTAAAAAGACAAGAGTGGGAAAAATAATCAATCTATACATACATATATGTGCATTATTGTGTGCCCATAAAGAAAATGCTAATATTAAGTAAAGATGTATTATTCCCTTATAAGTATTGCGGCGTTAATTGTGACTTTGATAGTCCATTCGAATCTTCTTTTCGACCGTTCCTATAAACCGCGTAATCTAAAAGCACTAAGGGCTGCTCGTTTTCTTATTGTTTCAGCTGTCTTTTTCTATATCACCGATATCATTTGGGGGTATTTAGACCAAGTCCAACCTCGTATTTTTGTGGAAATCGATACGTCTTTATATTTCGTTTCAATGGGGGTATTCCTCTTCGCATGGTTCAATTTTATTGCCAAATATATTAAAGCTTCTAAAGGCGCGAGCATTTTCCTTTTAACGATTAGCACTTTATTTTTAATAGGTGGCATTACCTTAACGATTATTAACCCATTTTATCCAACATTATTCTCCTATAGCACGGATGTATATGTTGGTGGAAGAGGAAGAATTATCTATTTATTATGCCAAGTTGCTGTATTATTTATCGGGGCGATTTATTCTTTCTTCATTTTGTTCTTTAGAAAAGGAGAAAAAACAACGCAGTATGCGGCGATTGGTGTTTCTTGTATCCTCTTGATGGCATTCACTTTAGCACAATGTTTCAATCCATTATATCCATTCTATGGAATTGGCTGTTTATTGTTACTAGTGGTCATTCATACTTATGTTGCTATTCAAGAAAGAGAAGCATACCGTGCATCGATTAATATCGGCTTAGAAAGAGAAAAAGTTGCGGAAAACCAATTGAATGAGATTAAAGAAATCGCCTATAAAGATCCTCTTACAGGAGTGAGGAGCAAACACTCCTATGTTGAATTTGAACAAGAAATCGATAAGAAGATTAGAAATAAATCCATCGCTGAATTTGCTTTATTTTTATTCGATTTAAATGACTTGAAAGTCATTAATGATACATATGGTCATGATGTCGGTAATAAGTTTATCATTAAAAGCTGTGACATTATTAAAGAGTTTGTGGGTAATGCCCCATTATTTCGATATGGTGGCGACGAATTCGTCGTCTATTTAGAAGGAGATATTTATTCGAAACGTTTCCAAATCTTGGAAGATTTCAATAATTATATCGAACAAAACATCAACACTAATGAGCCGATAGTGGCGGCAGGTTTCTCCGACTTTATTCTTAGTAAAGATAATACGTTAAGTGCAGTCTTTACTCGTGCAGACGAGAGGATGTATCATCGCAAGCGTTATTTAAAAGGATTAACTGCTCCAAAAGACAATGCTGACATTATGCCAGAGATTTCTACTGATAATGCGCGTTTATCAATGTATGAATTATTCTATTACAATACGAAGATATCGCTTATCGACATGCTCAATTCTTCTAATGCTGACGAAGTGCTTGAAGTCGATTTTAAAAATGATACCTTTAAACAAATCTATCACGTCGAGGGCAAATATTTTACGCCCGATTCACTTGAATCTTATTCTGCCTTAGTCAATTTTGCAATAAAACATGTCGTCCATCCAGATGATGTCGGTTCATATATGAACTTGATGAAAATCGATGGATTCTTTGAACGTCTTAAAAACGCGCGTATTCCTAACTTCGATTTTGCTCATTTCAGATACAAACTCCAAGGTGGAGAATATCGTTATGTTGAACAATGTGTGATCACTGGTAAGGAAAACGGTTTTGAAGAAGGCAAATTTAAAATCTTCCTCTTTGATATCAATAATATGAAAACGAGACAGCTTGGTCTAGTGGGTGATGATTCAAACATCATCTCTTATGGTCGTGACCAAGTGACAAACTTATATACAGGTCAAGAATTCTTCAAGAAAGTAAAAGAAAAACTTAAAGAAGAAGTGAACTTTCCATGGTGTATTGTCGCCATCGATATCGAACACTTCCGCATTTTCAGCGAATGGTTTGGTAGAGATAGAAGCCGTGCTTTATTAGTGGCGTTAGGGGAAGAGTTCGTCGCTGCCGAAAAAGAATATAATGGTGTCGGTGGATATTTCGGACAAGATGATTTCGTCTTCTTAATGGAACTTGATGAAGAAAAAATCAATGGATTATATAACCGCACCTATAATGTCATTAAATCATTTGATTTAACAGGTGGACTTCTCCCAGCTTTTGGTGTCGCGGAAGTGGAACCTGGATTAGAAGTGATGGATGTTCTTGACCGTGCGACAATATCGATTTCTAAAGCGAAGAGTGATATCGATAAACGTATCTCTTATTATAGTATCGATAAGGAATACGCTGTTGAACAAGAATACCGCATTCTTTCTAATTTCGCGAATGCGTTAGAAAACGATGAAATCGCATTCTATCTCCAACCACAATGTCGTATTTCTACTTCAGCAATTGTCGGCGCTGAAGCTTTAGCGAGATGGGTTAAGAAAGATGGAACGATTGTTTCTCCAGTAGAGTTTGTTCCAGTATTAGAGAAATACCGCTTTATCACTGACCTCGATAAATATTTGTGGGAAAAAGTGTGCAAATGGATCTCTGAAAGGGTGAAGGCTAAAAAAGAGATAGTCCCTATTTCCATTAACGTTTCCCGTATCGATTTATATAACTTAGATTTAGCGACCTATCTCCATGAATTATGCGATAAATATCAAGTCCCACATAAATTATTAAAAGTGGAGATCACAGAATCAGCATATGCGACTGCGACTGAAAAGATTGAACAAATCGTGGAAAGACTTCACGATGATGGCTTCATGGTGATGATGGATGACTTTGGTAGTGGTTATTCTTCTTTGAATATGCTCTCCACATTGAAATTAGACGTTATTAAACTCGACGCGAGATTCCTCCAACTCAATGATAAAGGTTCTGATAAAGGCATTCACATCATTGAATCCGTCGTCAATATGGCAAAGACAATGGCCTTACCAATCGTCGTGGAAGGGGTTGAAACAAAAGAGCAAACAGAATTCCTCGCCGGACTCGGTTGTCGATATGCGCAGGGATATTATTTCTATAAGCCTATTCCTATTGAAAAATTTGAAAAGATTATTTCTAATAAAGCGATGGTTGATCACCGCGGGATTATCGTTAAAATTAACGAACAATTTAGAATTAGAGAATTCCTCGATAAAAATATTTATTCCGATTCGATGCTCAACAATATCATTGGAGCAGTCGCGATTTATTCTGTTTTGGATACCAATATCGATATCATTAGATATAACGAACAATTCTATAAGACTGTCGACGTCCCTGATTTCGTCGACCGTTTAGTGAACATTGAACAATTTGTTCCAGAAGAAGATAGACCAGGATTATATAAAGCTTTTGAAGAAGCAAAAGAGAACAAATTATTAGGTGGCAGCGTCAATGTGCGCTTCTACCTCACTAACGGCAATCTCTCTTTCTATCAAATTCGTTTCTATTATTTAGGTAAAAAGGAAGGTCGTGACCAATATTATGGCAGCGCCCACAACGTTTCTTCTCTCCTTAATGCTGTTGAACAACAAAGACTCATTTCTGAATATTCTTCTGATAGCATTATCTTTATCAGTAAGGAATACGGCAAATGGCATTACGAAGTCTCTTCTCACGGTTTAGCGAAAGTCTTTGGTTTATCTACCCATGAACTTGAAGAAGAACTCAATAATGGCAATTTTGCCAAACGCATCACTAACAAGAAAGAATTAAAAGCATTAATGCAAGAAGGTGCGAAACACGAAGAGAACAAAGAAGACTTCGTTAAGGTGTTACCAGCGCGTGATAAAGACGGTAATGCCATCAATATTCAATTATCGTTTGTCTATGTGAAAAATAAGACGAGCAATATCATTTATCTACTACATACAAGTCTAGTTTGATAGGCCATATTAGCAAGAAAAAAAAGATGAGGATAAAACCCATCTTTTTTGATAAATAATGAAGTTTTGCAGGATTAATTATGCTTTTCTACGGTCAATACCAGCGGTTTTATAGTAATTAGATTTATCTTCGTACATCATCTTTTCTGCTTCTTTCGCAAGCTCGTCTACGCTTTGATTTGGACTAGTTCTTTTCGCATATCCAACCGCTGCGGTATACGGGGATTTGCTAACACCGTTTTTAATAGCGTTAACCGTTTTATCGATATCCGCTTCGTTAGTAGAAGTGATTAAAACAGCGAATTCATCGCCACCCATACGATATGCATCCATATGACGATAGTTGAGACTATCATAGATGATCCTTGCAACGGTTTTAATCGCATTGTCACCTTCTAAGTGTCCTTGATTATCGTTAATCCATTTTAAAGAGTTGACATCGATAAAAATGACCCCTGATACTTTGCTTTCCATCTTGCTGACATCGTAATAGTAAGCACGTCTATCAAATAGATTAGTGAGGGCATCTCTAATCGAGGCTTGTTGATATAAATGGACGACATAGAATAAACAAGATATAGCAACCGTGGTGTTAAGGAGATATTCGGCGAGTTTTAAGCTTTCTAAGATAACAGCAATACCGACAAAGATTCCACAGATGAGACAGGCAAGTGCATCATATTTATGTCTTCCTTTTAAAGAATAGATAGAATAGACGACGAAATAAGCAACCATGATACTGATGATGATGTGGCATGTATAGAATAGTGGGCCGAGAATTGCTTCCCCGCCTTCGTAATAGAAGATGACATGCGTTAACTCAGGAGCGAACAATAATAAAGCGAGGAGATAAATAACCATATTGATACTCATCAGCACCCACGCGGTGATGAGAATTGGCTTTTTATCGATAGTCATTCTCATGAATAGATATAAGACTAATGGGCGAATGATAAATCCTAATGAACAGAATAATGTCGATAGGAAAACGAGATTATCATATGGACGGCATAATTGTTCAAAGAAATATATAAGAGACAATAATAGTGATAAACTTACCACCATAATAGGGATCATTACAAAGATTCTTTTGCTTCGATAACTTCTAAGCACCATAAAAATCACTGCAAGAGTGAGGCAAAAAAGAAAGAAATTATGAATTAAGAAATCACGAAATAATTCCATGTTTACTAATAAATATTATATATAATTATTCATTAATATATTAACATAAAAATTTTATAGGTTATAATAGAGTAAGAAAGGTAAGAAAAGTAAGAACTATGGAAGATAATAAAGAACACTTTATCGTCTCTGTCAAAGTCGGTCCAAAAGGTCAAATCACGATTCCCGTTGAAGCCAGGAAGATGTTTGATATTAACGAAGGCGACACTTTGATGGTGATGGGCGATAGGCAAAGAGGTATTGCTTTATTAAAAGCTGACCTATTTTATAAGATGATGGAGGACAATAAATAATGGAAAACATGTTGTCAGTTTCTCATTTATGTAAAGACTACCCATCCTTTTCTCTTAAAGATGTGACTTTTAACATCAAACCCGGAGAAATCATGGGTTTTATCGGCCGTAATGGAGCGGGTAAAACCACGACATTAAAAAGCATTATGAACCTCATTCATTATGAAAATGGAGAGATTAAAGCTTTTGATTTGGATATGACTGAGAACGAACTTGAGAACAAACAAAGAATTGGTTTCGCTTTAAGCGAACTCAACTATTATCCAAATAAAACTATTCGTCAACTGATGAATGTAACGAAGAGATTTTATAAGAATTTTGATGAAAAGAAATTTGATGAAGTATGCAAGCTTTTTAATCTCAATATCGATAAGAAGTTAGAAGAATTATCAAGCGGTATGAAAGTTAAATATTCTGTCGCGATTGCCCTTTCCCATAAAGCGGAATTATTAATTCTTGATGAACCAACTTCAGGATTAGATCCTGTCTCTCGTGATGAGATACTCGATATCTTTAGAGAAATCGTCAAAAGTGGTGATCGTGCGATTCTTTTCTCTACCCATATCACTTCCGATTTGGATAAATGCGCGACAAATATTACTTATATTCATAACGGTTCGATTATTTTTACTGGTAAGAAGGCTGATTTTATCAATTCCTATCTATTTGTTAAAGATAAGAGCAAGAATAAATCTTTAGAAAAAGAATATATCGCCTGCAAGGAGCTCGATGACCATATCGAAGGACTCATTTCTCGCGAGAACAAAGATATATTCATTAAAAACGGTATTGAACCAGTAGAACCAGATTTAGAACAAATCATGATCTACTTAGAAAGGAGAGATAGTCATGAAACCTTTGCTTTATAAAGAATTCAAACTGGCGATGCATCCGATTTGTTATGTTTTCGTCTTCCTTTTTCCTTTAATGCTTCTCATTCCTTCTTATCCGATTGCGATTGGTTTTATCTATGTCTTAACTTGTTATCCAATTCTTTTCTTAGGAGCGAATAAAGGCCAACAATCAAATGATTTATTATATTCAACTCTATTACCGGTTCGTAAAAAAGATATCGTTTTAGCAAGAATAGTGACAGTTGCGATTATGCAGTTTGTTTTCATCATGATGCTTTGCGCTTTATATCCTTTAGCAAGATTGATTAATGAAAATCTGTCTAATGTTCCAAGTGGGAAGGGATCTAGTATTCCTGGTCTTGGTTTAGATGCCTTTGTCTCTGTTATTGGCATTGCATTAATCGGCTATACCATCGCGGATTTGATTTATTTCCCAATCTATTATAAAAAAGGACGTTCAATCGTGATGTCAACCTTATTAATGATTCTTGGATTTGTCCTATATATCGGTATATTTACTATCGCCTTACCATTTGTTCCTGGTATGGAATGGTATAAGAATGGTTTATCCGGTAATATCGGCATTCAGTTTATCGTATTAGGCGTTTCGTTAATTCTATACGTCGTAATCCATTATCTGATATATCGCATCGCGAGCAAGCTACTTGAAAAAGTTGATTTCTAAAATATGAAGAAGCTGAAATATGCTTCTTTTTATTATCTAATAATAATTCTATAATAAAGATAACGAGGGCATCATTATGATACCAACTAAAGACAATATTCATAAGATTGTTCTTTCTCAAAAAGAATATTTTGCTAGTGGGGTCACTCTTCCCGTTTCTTTTCGAATTGAACAACTTAAAAAACTTAAAAAAGCAATTATCGACCATTCAAAAGAACTGATAGACGCGCTTCATGAAGACTTAAATAGAAGCGATGTTGAAGCTTATTTAACTGATATCGGTCCTAATATTTTAGAGATTAACGAATATATTAAAGGACTTAAAAAGTGGGCGAAACCAGAGAGGCATTTTTCGGGACTAGTTTGTTTCCCTTCAATATTTACAAAAGTATACAAGATGCCATACGGCGTTTCTTTGATTATTTCCCCATTTAATTTCCCAGTGCTATTATCGCTTGGAGTGCTTGCTGCTTCTATTGCCGGAGGTAATACTTCTATCATTAAAGCGAGCAGCAAATCAAAAGCGTGTACGAAAGCGATGCAAGAAATCATCAAAGAGACATTTGATGAAAGATATATCACTCTCGTCGATGGAGGACATGATGTCGCAGATTATTTATTAGAAGAAAAAGTTGATAAGATTTTCTATACTGGTTCTCCAAGTGTTGGTAAGCATGTGATGGAAATGGCGAGCAAAAACTTAGTGCCGGTCACTCTTGAACTCGGGGGAGAAAATGGCAACTGGGCCGTTGTTAGAAAAGACGCAGATATCAAAGATGCGGCGAGAAAAATCGCCTTCTTCAAATTATGTAATTCTGGACAAATATGCATCAATATCAATCAGGTAGCAGTGGAAGAAAGCATTGCTCAAAAGTTCCTTTTAGAGCTTAAAAATGAATTCATTAGACAAATCGGTGAATGCGCTTATGATAACCCCGATTATCCGAAATTAATTAGTCAAAGCGCTTATGAAAAAATCGCAAAAGAGGCAGAAAAATATGCAGATCGCATATATTTTGGTGGTAAAGGCGATAAAGCTAGCCAAAGATTTAATCCGACAATTATCTATCCTATTAGCCCTGACGAAGAGATTGCTAACCACGAAATATTTGGTCCATTACTTCCAGTTGTTCCATATAAAGATGATGAGATTGATGACTTGTTAAAAATCATTGCTTCTCGTGAACATGGCTTAGTTTTATATCTATTTACTAAAAATATGAAATGGGCGAAAAAGGTGATGTCGAGTCAACAGTATGGTGGTGGATGCGTCAATGAAGTATGTATCCATTTGATGGTTAAAGGGGTGCCTTTTAACGGGACAGGTCATTCTGGAATGGGCGCTTATCACGGCATTTGGGGATTTAGAGAATTCACCCATCCATCAACTGTTTTATTCGGTAAGACGCATTTCAATTTATCGCTTAGAGAACATCCTTACACTAGTAAAAAGAAGAATCTTATAAAGAAGGTATTAAAATAAGATGTATTTAGGAATTTGTATCACTTTTATCGTCTGTGGAGCAATGTGTTTAGTTGCTTATTTACTTGAGAAAACCAAAAGGTATTCTTTAAGAGCGGTTTTAATTAAAACAGTCGTTTCTTCTTTCTTCCTCTCTTTAGCGATATTTTGTTCATATGTTAATCAAGGGCATGCGATTAATACATTTGTAACCTTTGGCTTAATCTTAGGATTATTAGGTGATATTTGGCTCGATTTAAAATATGTTTACCCACAAGATGATAAGCCGTATACGTATGCAGGTTTTATCTGCTTTGGAGTCGGGCATGTAATGTTTGTGATCGGGATGATGCTTCAATATTTTAGAGGTGGACATTTCTTATTTATCTTAGTTCCTCTTCTTGCGGCATTAATCGCTTCGATTATCAATATGGTTTTAGAAAAACCGATGAAATTAAATTATGGGGAGATGAGGTGGACAGTATTTGTCTATGCATTCTGTTTATTTATGACTCCCTTTACCGCTTTATCATTAGCGATTATGACTTCTTTCCAACACGTTACCTTAACGATGATATTTGTTGGAGGAATATTATTTGCAATTTCTGACTTGATTCTTTCTGGTACATATTTTGGTGAAGGGAAGGAAAGACCAATTGATTTAATCGGTAATTACCTCACTTATTATGGAGCGCAGTTTGTCATCGCATTCTCTTTATATTTTTTCTAAAAATTATAAAATCATTAACTATCTTTCTTGAAAAAAGAGTATTGTAAAAGTAGAAATGAAAACATTAAAAAGATTTTGGGCTTATTTTAGGGACCTTTTTGGTTTGCATAAGAATAGTGCTTATATCAAAGCTCATTTAAGTGCGGCTAATATGCGTTCTGGCATCTTTATGTCAGCGATTATCGTCGTTCTAGAAATCTGGCTTGTCATTAGACAAAGCGGGAAATATGTCTTTGACCAAATCGCAAGTGGAACACCTGCTTTTGAAGCGGTCTTTAAAAACCTTTGGTCATATTTCTTATTGATGTCACTTGGTATCGCGATGCTCGTCTACTGCATTCAATATATGAATGAGAAGAAGAGTAAAAAGATGTTTATCACCTCTATCGTTTTCGCTTCTATTTCCTTATTATTATGTTTCTTTATGCCATTTGAATTCATCTATGGTTCAATCGCATTTACTTCTCCAATTTATAATGCGCGTGGCATTTTTAAAATCATATTTTACATTTCAATTATCGCATTTAATATCGCAATTATCTTCGCTGGTATATATCGATATCGAGGTGGGAATAAAGAGGGTATTACTTCTATATTAGTGATATCTTTATTCGCCTTGGTCTGTCTCACTTTCGGGGTGATGATTTCCTATGGCGATTTCTCAAGTACGAAAGAAGCAAAACAAATCATCTGCTTCTTAATGATGAGCATGTATGTCGGTTGTTTGCTCATTTGGAAACCATATGTCTCTATCGGTATTTTGGGAACGATATTCCTCGGATTCTATATCGCGCTTGACCAGATTGTGAAATATGGTGGTAGAGCCGTTCCGGAAGGAGATTTAATCAACTACATCACATTCTTCATCTCCTTAACGATGATTTGTATTTCTATTTATACCCAGCGTGTTTCGGAAGCAAAGAAAGATGAAGAGCTTGAAATATTAGCGACGAAAGACGTATTGACGGATTTATGGTCATTTCCTTATTTCATTTCTTTAGTGAATAAGAAGATTGAAAATGAAGATATCAAACAAGGTGAATACATCTATCTATTCTGCAATATCAATAATTTCAAATTGTTCAATGACCAAAGAGGATTTAATGAAGGCAATCGCTTATTGAAGACTTGTGGCGATTATTTAAAAGATACTTTTACGGATGGTTTAGTGGCACGTCAATCCGACGACCACTTTGTGATATTCGCGAAGAATAGTGAAATTGAAGAAAGAATTAAATTAGTCAATGAAAGATTAGAAGTTTTAGATTCTGATAGTCATCCTGGCTTAAAAGCAGGTGGATATCCGTATCGCGACAAGAAAGAAGACCCACGTATTGGTGTTGAAAAAGCGCGTTATGCATATGCGATGCTTGAAAAACAAGGATATGGCTTATTCTTAACTTATGATAAGAAGATGCATGATAATTACCGCATGATTCAATATATCGTTAACCATATAGATGAAGCAGTGGAAAACGGCTATATCAAAGCCTATTATCAACCAGTTGTTTATTCTAAAGGAAGAGAATTATGCGGGGCCGAAGCTTTAGCGAGATGGATCGACCCAAAATATGGTTTCCTTTCCCCTGGACAGTTTGTGCCTGCTTTAGAAAACGCAATGCTTATATATAAGCTTGATATCGGAATGCTTCGCTTAATATGTAAGCAGTTACGTGAAAGCATCGATAATAAAGAACCAGTCATCCCTGTATCTATCAACTTCAGCAGGATGGATTTTAAAGTCGTCGATATCGTTTCAATCATTGAAGAGACGATTAAAGAATTTAAGATTCCACGCGATTTATTACATGTTGAAATCACTGAATCGGCATTGATGGGGGATAAGGAATTATTAAAAGAGTCAATTGAACGTTTACATAAACTTGGTTATGCGGTGTGGCTTGATGACTTTGGTAGCGGTTATTCTTCTTTCAGCGTTCTTAAAGACTTTGCCTTTGATGTTCTTAAACTCGATATGGAATTCTTAAATGGTTTCCATGAAAACGAAAAAGCAAAATATGTCATCGAATCCGTTATCCCGATGGCGAATCAAATCGGTATCAAGACTCTTTCCGAAGGGGTTGAAACAAAAGAAGAAGCTGATTTCTTAGAAAAGATTGGATGTGGAAGATTACAAGGCTATCTATATGGTAAACCTCTTCCTTATGATGAATTAAAAGCCCTCATTGATAAAGGAGAGCTTAAATTATCTAAAGATATTATCAATCATTAACGATAATCGATAGATACTTCAAAACAAGTATCACCGTCGACTCTTGCTTGGATATATTCCGGATTAGCGTTATTAGAATAGATTTCAACCTTTTGGTTGATTTTTATTTCTTTCTTATATTCGATAGTGAGATGATGAATAGAATGTTTGTTATAGAATTCGTTATCATGACTATCAGTAATATATTCGATATAACGTGTATTGTTTAAATGGTTATTGATATCGACATCGGAATTGCGAACCTTTCTCGTATCGATTAACGAGACTTCGGATGGAGCAAGTCGACCAGGAAGAGGTTCTTCTTTTTCCATATGTTCACTTGGTAAGACTTTGCCGTTAAAAGGATTAAAGTTGACAGTGTGGGTGGATTTATTTAAAACCATCCATGTTGCAGAAGCGATGACGAGAAGATTGCCATGTTTATCCTTAATATTATAATAACGAGGATAGATGAATTTCATATCATCTCCAGGATAAGTGGTGACGATAACTTCTTCTAAATATTTTGGAAGACGGTAGATAGTTAAGGCAGTGCGAGTGACGACCCACATCATTCCTTTATCCATCGTGTTTTCTTTACCGATGCCGAGCTGTTCTGCGTGTTCCATCGCGACATCTTGCATATAGACGAAGAGAGTAGAAATCTTCGCGTTTAAATTTTGATCCGCGTCGCTTGGTCCGACGACATATTTTTTTGAAAACATTATTTATTCTCCTTTAAATAGTTAACCATTTTCTCTAAGGCTTTCGCGCGGTGAGAATATTTATTTTTAATTTCACTTGGATATTCCGCGAATGTTTTTTCTAATTCGTTAGAGATGAAGAATGGGTCGTAACCGAAGCCATTTCCTTCATGAATCTCAGCAGTGATTTTTCCAGGGACGATTCCATCAAATCTAAGGGGTTCATCTTTATAGTTATATAAAACGATACAACAGATGAATTTCGCGTCAAAAACACCTTTTTCTTTGCAAATCTTAATTATTTTTTTCATCGCGGGGATATATCCACCTAGTTTTTCAGCATATCTAGCAGAATATATACCTGGCTTATTATCTAGAGCGGATACTTCAAGTCCAGAGTCATCACTCATAACGGGAAGAGAAGTGTATTTACTAATCGCTTTTGCTTTGATTAAAGCGTTCTCATAATATGTATTACCGTTTTCTTCTATATCTCCAATATTTGGAGCAACTTCATCCATACCGATGATTTCAATATTAAAAGAGGAGAAGATTTGTTTGATTTCTCTGACTTTATTTTTATTAGATGAGGCTAGTACGATTTTCATAAAAACAATTATAGCAAGGTATCAATGAAAATGTATATTACCAAATAATAATATTTGAAACTGGTTCATAGTGGGCACATCCAGATGCTTTTGTTAAAAATTTCTAGCAGCACACCAAATTGGTGATAAAAACACTCATCGAATAAATATGGTATAATCGTAAATGCGAACAAGTCCTTTGATACGGTCGTTAAGACAACTTGTTCGCAGACACCCTGGATTAACGATCGTACCAAAGGCAGAAGGGTGTTTTTATATGCCGAAAATCTTTTTATCTTCACAACACGATTATGTGTTTGGTTTAGGTAATTCAGAATTCAATAATCTCTGTTTCGAAGTTGAAAACCGCAAATGCGTTGATAGGTTTGGATATTTTGATTTTGAAGAACTAGCTAAACATTATGGAAGAATTCCTAAATGCCCAAAATGTGGAAGTAGTAAACCATACAAAGATGGCAAAGATAAAAATGGATATCAACGTTATAGATGCAAATGTGGATGCAGATTTAATTTGCTCAGTAATTCGATTATTTCATCCGTCAAAACAACATTGCCTCAATGGTTTTCAATGATTAGACTAATGTCTTTTAATGTTCCAATTGATTTAATCGCTGAACAGATTAATGTTCACCATAATACAGCCTTATTGATGAGACGCAAATTATTTGAAACGGTAAATGATTGGCAAAATAAAATAAAATTAAATGGAGTAGTATTTATTGATGAAATCTATACATTTGATTCAGAAAGACCAAAAAATCATTTTGGAAAAAATCAAAGAGGTTTAACTAAAGATAAATGCTGCATATTTCTTGCAATTGATCAATCTAAACGAATGATTATGTTTTTGATTGGAAGAGGAAGACCAACAAGCAAAAAAATCAAAGATGCATTATTACCTCATCTCTCCGAAGGAACTGTAACAAAAATAATTCACGATGGTTTACGTTCTCACACTAAAGCAATAAAGAAAGCTGGAGTTAAAGATGAAATACATAAATCTATTGTTAAAGATGAAGAAACATTAAAAGCGATGCTTCTAATTAATTCGTTCTGTGCCTGGGTACAAAGATATTTATCAAGATTCACAGGCATGGATACGGAATATTTACAGGATTATTTAAATTGGTTTGTTTATTTATTCCGCTGCAAACAGCAAGATGAAACCTGGCCAAGAGATGAAAGGATACTGAGGCACATATTGCTCGCTGATGTTGAATTAAAAAGAAACAATTTAGAATCAAAAAGAGAAAAGGTTAGAAAAATAATTAAACATAAAAAGGGATGGAAGCCAAAGAAAAAGAAGACACTATGTGAGAAATAATGCCTTCATTTTCTGGTTCTAATTAGATAATATCTAATAACTTTTATCACCAATTTGGTGTGCTGCTAGATAAAAATTATATAAAAAAACAGTGATAAACACTGTTAGTTGCTCTTGGAGCAGGTGACGGGAATCGAACCCGCGTAATCAGCTTGGAAGGCTGATGCTCTACCATTAAACTACACCTGCGGTGCAAGAAAGATTATAGACCTTCTTTTAGTTTTTATCAACAAAAGATATAATCTGATTCTTGTTTAAGAAGCCGAGTTGTTGTCTAACGATCTTGCCGTCTTTGATGTAAAGAAGAGTTGGAATCGCTTGGACACCATATCTTTCCGCGAGAGGTGGAAGTTCATCGACATCGATTTTGATGATTTTAACTTCTTTGAGCTCGCCAGTTTTATCTAAACCTTCAAGGACAGGGGCAATCATTTTGCATGGGCCACACCAAGTCGCGAAGAAATCGACTAAGCATTCGCCGCTACTGATTAATTGATCAAATTCATTAACAGATTCAACATGATAAATCATAATTATTTTCCTCCTAGAAGTAATGATATCAAATATATGAGACCATATAAAAGCAAGATGTGTATTGGATAATACAAATAGCTCCCATATTGGAACCACTTTCCGTTATATCCTCTTTTTCCGTTATAGAAGATGAGGAGTATTCCAGCGGCCATTCCAGCGATTTGAATATTTGGACTCCAGAATACGGCAGTTGGGGTGAAATATTTAAATAAGTAGTAAATAATGTTTAAAAACATTACAACCATACAGCAGATAAGGTTAACAGCAATGCGATATGTGTTAGTTCCTTTGACTTGGTCTAGCTCTAAGCCAGAATATTGGCTTTGATATTCAAAATAAGTATCTGCGAAGAATGTTGCAAGATAGAATCCAACCATCATGAGTATTGATAACCAGTCATACTGCATTCTTAAAAAGCGTGGGAACCATAATACATCCACTGTATAGTAGCTAGCGGTTTCAATACCTTTCGCGACAAAAGAAGCAATTGATATACCAATTGGAATGATTATTAATAGACGTAGCCACTTATTATCTTTTTGTTTTAATAGATAGATAGTGATTGCTCCAAGGAATAAATCCATAAAGATATTGCCTTGATTAGCGATGTCTTGCATTCCTAAAGAAGTGACGAACTGGCAGACACATAAGACAATGGATATAACGATTGCCATTATGCCTAGACGTAACCAATATTTCTTGATGTTTTTGCTGTGAATAACCCCTTCCACAATCATAAAGCAGAATAGGGGTAACGCTAAACGGCCGATATATCGACAAATATTAACAAATATTACTTGTTCGGGATAAAAAGATCTGATGATGACACCGAGGTGGTCAATGGTCATCGAAACAATCGCGATGATTTTTAATACAAATGATGAAAGTTTAAGTATCTTGGTATTTTCCATTAACTATTCCTCATAACGATGATGCTGATGACAGAGAAAAGATTATTAAACGCATGAGCAAGGAAAGAGGCTCCAAAACCTTCTCTATGATAAAGTATACAGAATATTGTCGCGGCAAATAAATAATCTGGCAACGCGACTAATTCATTGACGATATTACCAGAAAAGAAATCTAGGTGAATAACGGTGAAGACAATTATTGTTAATGCATACGCAAGAATGGTGGAGACTCTTTTACAAAGTGTGAATAAACCAACGCGGTAAGTGAGTTCTTCGACAAGTGGACCAATAATGCCTAATACGATGACGCAGACAAAGGGATTTTTTAATACCATCATCTCCGCGACTGATTGGTTACCCCCGGTTCCAGCCTGTGGGACGGCTTTGCTCATGATAAAACTGATGAGCATCGACCCACCTAAAAGAATCCCAAAACCGATGATTCCCGCGATATATGTGCGGTATTTTTTAAAAGTGAAGAATAATTCTGGGTAATAATTCCAAACGAGAAATATATCAGCGACGAATATTAATACATATGTGATGGAATTAACGATTAGATACGTCAAAGCATTGTCATCTTTAATAGTGGTTGCGACGATAAGGGAGATGAGTATCGCTAAGAAGTTAATGCCTAATAAACCAACTAAAAATAGCCCCACTTGTCTAAAGATTGGTAGATAGCTGAGCCGTGTAAATGGCCTATCTTCGTTTGGTTTATGGCAGTGTGGACAACGAGAAAACATTATTTCATAGTCATTCCCGCATTCTGGACATGTTTTAATCTTTGGTTTTCCCATCTTCAAATATCCTACGGATAATTATACAATATTTTATGGAAGATTGTCATTTATGTTAGTAGTAAGCAAAAAATACGAAGCGATGATTGAGGTGATGAAATCGAAATTCATCGCGATTTTATTGCCGATAAATGATGAAGAACAGTTTAAAAATATCTTGAAAGATATCAGGAAAGAACACCGCAAGGCCAAACATGTCGTCTATGCTTATCGTCTTGGACAAAGTTATAAGTCTAATGATGATGGAGAACCAAAAGGAACAGCGGGACGACCATTATTAGAGCTTCTTTTGAAAAAAGATATAAATAATTGTGCCTTAATTGTTGTAAGATATTTTGGAGGAACAAAGTTAGGCGCGGGCAAACTGCTAAGAACATATGTCGCTAGCGGGGTTGCAGTGATTAACTGTTTAGAAGGTGAGGAATAATATGCAAGAAAACGTTTTAAGAAGAGAAAGATTATTTGATCTCATGGAAGAAGGTTCTGCAGCAATCATTTTTGCAGGAACAAGCAAGATTGCTACAGCCGATGAAGCGTATCCATTTAAAGTGAATACAAACTTCTTCTATCTCACAAATATTAGACAAGAGAATTCCGCGGTCCTTTTAGTGAAAGGATTAAGCGAACACAAGACATATTTATTTGTCGATGAATATTCAGAATTAAAGGAGAAGTGGACTGGTAAAAGATTAACTTTTGATGAAGCGAGAGAATTATCGGATATCGATTCCGTCCATTCCACGAATGATTTAGATACTTTTATTTCCCTTGCTTTGGCAAAAGAGAATAACCAATATGGGAATATTTCTAAATTCTATATCGATTTAACTCCAGAAATTAGAATCAAAGAAAGATATGATACAGTCGATTTTTCAAAATCTGCGGAAGAGAAATTCCCACATATCAAGATTGAAAATATCAATCCGTTATTCATCACATTAAGAATGGTGAAAAGCGATTATGAAATCGATTGCTTAAGAAAAGCGATTGCCTTAACGCATAAAGGCATCATCTATACATTAAACAATTTAAAACCTGGCAAATTCGAGTATGAAGTCGCGGATGATTTTGAAATGTATGGTCGTACATTAAATAGAGAAGGCTTAGCTTTCGATACGATTGTCGCGTATGGCAAGAATGCGACTTGCTTACATTATCCTCAACAAACGGATAAAGTCGGGGAAGATGGATTAATCCTATTTGACCTCGGTTATAACTATGGTGGTTATTCTGCTGATATCTCTCGTACTTTCCCGGTTAACGGAAAATATGAAGGTGTCGCGAAGCTCATCTATCAAACTGTTCTCAATTGTAATAAAGCGGTTATCGAATATTTACATCCTGGTATCACTAACAAAGATGCCCAAGAATTCACTAAGGAATTTTTGAAGAATGAATGCGTCAGAGTAGGTTTAATGAGCGAGGATGAAGATATCCTCAAATATTACTATCACGGCGTCTCTCATTCCTTAGGTTTAGATACCCATGATTCACAAGATAGAACTAAACCATATGAAATTGGTAACGTCGTCACTGTTGAGCCAGGTTTATATTTTGCTAAATATGGTGTCGGGGTGAGAATTGAAGATGACGTTCTCATCACTGGTTCTGTCAATGATGTCCTTTCTCGCGACATTCCAAAAGAAATTGAGGATATTGAAAAACTCATGAAATCAAGGGGATAATCAATGGAAAAGTATATTTTATCAATCGATCAAGGTACAACTTCTACGAGAGCAATTTTGTTCAACCATTATGGTCAAGCAATCTGCATTACTCAAAAAGAAGTGAACTGTATTTTCCCAAATCCAGGTTGGGTTGAAGTGGATGCGAATGAGATTTATCAAAGCGCGGTTGATGTCATCGATCAACTCTTCTTTAAAGCGAAAGTGACACCTGCTTCTATTGAATGTATCGGTATTACTAACCAAAGAGAAACAACAGTAATGTGGGATAAAGAGACAGGCATGCCTGTTTATAATGCGATCGTTTGGCAGTCACGTCAAACTGCAGATATTTGTGAGCAGCATAAAAAAGATGAAGATGTGATTAGAAATAAGACGGGTTTAATCATCAACCCATATTTCTCCGCAAGTAAGATTCGTTATTTATTAGACCATGTTCCTAATGGTCAAGCCCGAGCAGAAAAAGGCGAACTCATCTGTGGGACGATTGATAGTTGGCTCATTTATAAACTCACTAATCATGTAGTGCATGCAACTGATGTCAGCAATGCTTCACGTACGATGTTATTCAATATCAACACGATGAAATGGGATGATGAATTATGCAAATTATTCCGCGTTCCTATGAAGATGCTTCCAAAAGTCTATCCTTCTTCGTATAAATATGGATTATTTGAATATAAAGGTAAGAAAATACCAATCACTGGTGTGGCTGGTGACCAACAAGCAGCTTTATTCGGACAAACTTGTTTTGATAAAGGCGACTGTAAAAACACATACGGCACTGGTTGTTTCATGCTTTTAAATACTGGAAATAAGCCAACATTCTCTAAATCTGGCTTACTTACTACGATAGCGTGGCAAATCGGTAAAGAAGTGACCTATGCTTTAGAAGGTTCAATCTTTGTTGGTGGAGCGGTCATTCAGTGGTTACGCGATGAGATGAAGATGATTCCTGATTCAGCGGCGAGTGAAAAATGTGCTTACCATTCCTTAGATAAAGAAAACAATGTTTATATCGTTCCAGCTTTCGTCGGTTTGGCGACTCCATACTGGGATAATGAAGCACGTGGCGCTGTCTTTGGCTTAACAAGAGGCACGACGAGAGATGAATTTGTAAGAGCAGCCATTGAAGCGATTGCTTATCAGTTTAAAGACGTCTTTGAAGTGATGAAGAAAGAAACAGATTGTTCTATTCATACTTTACAAGTCGATGGTGGGGCGACTAAAAATAAATATTTATTGCAGTTCCAAAGCGATATTTGTGGATTGACGATTAAGTTACCACAGTGTTTAGAAACTACAGCATTAGGCGCGGCTTATTTAGCGGGTTTATGCACTGGATATTATTCCTCTGTAGAAGAGATTAAATCCATCCATTCTTTCCAAGCGGTTTATGAACCGAAGATGAAATCTTCCGTGGTTAATAAAAAATATCGCGGCTGGAAATTAGCGGTGAAAGCGACGAGAGTATTTAAACCATGAATGTAAGATTAGAAAAAGTCGTTTTTGATAAAGTCCTGGATTTGCTCCAGGCTCCTAGCTATGTCGATCGCGACTTTCTATATTCTGTTTACAATACTTGTATTGATATTATTGATCATTTTAATAATAACGATACTTTTCATGACTTACGTAGTGTCGACCAATTCGAGCTCATCAATTACTGCATCGGTGAATACGTCTATGCTTTTGGTGGGACAGATGAAAAGATTAAGCAAGAATTAATCGCCTTAGAAAATGATAGCGGACGTATTTCTTCTATCGTCGCGGATAAATTCTTATCTTTATCATATTTTTCACATAATGAAGGGACTTTTACCAATCGTTATCTTCCTTCGATTTCTTCTTTAAATCTTTATTTAAATTTCATTCTCAACATCTTAAATAATTATAAAAAGAACGATCCCGTATCTACTTTAATTACGGATTTGCTCAATAAGTCTGTTTCGATTGCGCGTTGCGTTTTAAACCTATTAGTGGATGGTTATGAAACAGAAGCATTTGCCTTATGGAGAACGCTTCACGAATGTGAATGCACATTAGTGATATTAGAGAAATATCGCGAGCCACTTATCAATAGCTACTTAAAACATATGCAGTATGCTTTAGCATATTCTGGCGCGCTTAAAGATAAAGAGACTGTTGATGCAACATTTGTCACTATCAAAGAACAGATGCGCTCCCATGAATTGAAGAGCAAAGATATGAAGAAGTTTATTGAATATGGCTGGTTATATGCGGTTCCTGGTGTCTCTCAAACGGAATTAAAACTCAATTTCCGCGATGGACTTGAACAACTCGCGGGGCTTGAAAGATATAACAAAGTCTATTTGATGAGCAGCGAAATCATTCATAGCACCCCTCTACTTGTCTATTCAGACAAACAATATTTCTTCTATACCGCTTTGCTCAACTTATATGAATCTTTCTTTAGACTTGAAAAAGTGTTCGTTTCTTTATTTGTCCCAAGAGTGAATGAAGAGCAACTCAATAGTTATAAAAATATGCGAAAAGTATATTATTCGCAGCTCCTTGCGATTCATAAAAGAGAAACAAATCGTTATTTATCAATATTTAAGAAGAAGACTGATCAAACATCTTCATAACATGAACCGCCGATAAATTCGCGAAGTATGGAATTAAACGGCACCCATGTATCAGATATATCGACAAAATGTTTCATCATACGAATTAATCTTTCCGCGATCGGGAAGATTTTATCTTCTTTGTCGATATTTTTTAATAACGGCATCGCATATTTCTTCATCAAAGGTATCTCATAGAAGAGAGCAGAGTTGAATTTATAATCAGCGTCTTCTTGCGTTTTATATAACCATTTGAATTCACCGCGACGGACACTTTCCCACATCGTAATAGTGGTTTCTGCAGAGCTATCGCGGAAGTGATGGTCACGGACAATTCTTCTTAATAGTCTTAAATCTGTTAAGGATAATGGGTTATGGTTATCAAGAGAGATTTGAGAGTCAGGCTCGATAAAAATTTTGAATTTATTTTCGCGAGGAATGTCTTTTGTAACTTCATCGTTCAACGCGTGTATTCCTTCAACGATAATAGGTTGATTTGGTTTGATTTTTTCTTTTCTAATAAACTCCTTTTCACGTTTGTTGAAATTAAATACTGGTAAAAGCACTTCTTTTCCTTCGAATAATTCGAGAACGCATTTATTGAATAGTTCGATGTCGAGAGCTTCAACGCTTTCAACGTCCACTCCATTATCGATATTGTGGTCTTTATAGAAGTCGTCTAATGATAATCTAATCGGATGGATACCGCGTGATAAAAGTTCAATTCTTAGTCGATTCGCGAATGTTGTTTTACCGCTGCTAGAAGGACCAGCAATACAGATCATTTTGATGCGCGTTTTATCCTTGTTGATGCGGTAACCTAAATCGCTCAATTGACGAGAATGATTGGCTTCTGCTAGGGAAATTACATCTAATTCCCCATCATTTAAGATTCTTTTATTGATTCCAACGACAGTGTTGCAGCCGATTAATCTTGCTTGTTCATATGCGTGAGCGAGACATTGATGATAGGCTGGAGAATCTTCAAAATTTGGAATTTGACCATTGAAGTCTGGTCGTGGATATTGAATTAAAATGCCTTTGCCGTATTCCAGTAATTTATAGTCGGCGACATAACCAGTCGATGGGACCATTCGTGAATACATATAGTTGTAATAATCATTGCAGAAATACATGTGGCAACGCTTTTCAGGACGGTATCGATATAACTCGATTTTGTCATAATCCTTCGATTCTCTAAATAATCTCACCGCATTATTTTTTGACATTTTCTTTCTTTCAAGAGGATAGTCCGCTTTGATGATGGCTTTCATTTCCGCATCTAATTTTTTAATGATTTCGTATAGAGGAAGTTCGTTAGCAAAAATGTGCATATAGAAAGTACGAGAAATGCTATAGAGGAATTTGATTCTTAGTTCTGGATAGAGTTTTTTCATCGCCATCGCGACGACAAAACGTAAAGAAGCCTCGTAGATGCCACGCGCTTCTCTATCAACAGTAGTTAAGGCTTTTAATTGACAGTCTTTACTGATGACGTAGGTCAGTTCTTTGACACAGTTATCGACTAAAACTGCTTTGATTGACTTATCATGCCCGACGATGTCAAGAGCGGTGACAGGTTCATCAAAGTAAAAAACGTTATTTTGGTAAGTAACTTTATATTCCATATGTATTTCCTCTGGTTTTATTATACACTTTTTCTCACTCTATATGTTTATTTGTTGAATAAATATTAAATATTTAATATGATAGGTAACGGAACTAAGGAGATTTTTTTATGAAAAACATGGTTTACATTCAATCAGGGGGTCCAACTTCTGTTATCAATTCATCTTTATATGGTGCGATTAGAGAAGCTCAAAAACATCATGATGTCATCGGCCACATCTATGGTTCAATCCATGGTGTTGAAGGCTTAATCTATGATGATTTAATCGATATCGAACAAGAAGACGATGAACAAATCGAATTATTACTTCAAACTGCTGGTAGTATTTTAGGTACAACTCGTCGTAAGCTTCCAAAGGATATTCACGATGAAGTTTATATGAAGATTATCGCGAACTTAAAGAAACACAATATCGGTTATGTCTTCGTCAATGGTGGCAACGACACGATGGATACTTGCTACAAATTATCTTTACTCGCGAAAGAATTAAAATTAGATATCAAAGTCTTAGGTGTTCCAAAGACTATCGACAACGACTTAGCATGCACTGATCACTCTTTAGGTTATCCAAGTGCGGCGAAATACGTCATCAATACCATCAATGAATTCGCGAAAGACGCGCAATGCTTCAAAGTTGGTAAAATCCATGTCGTTGAAATCATGGGTAGAAACGCTGGTTGGTTAACTGCTGCTCCAGATTTATTACCAGAAGATACTAGACCAGATTTATTCTATTTCCCAGAGTTCGATTTCGACACTCAACAATTCATTAAAGATGTCCAAGAAGTTTATAACCGTAAAGGATATGGTGTGATTGCCATTTCCGAAGGTTTAAACATTAAAAGAGATACTAGTAACGCTCGTGTTGATGGATTCGGTCACGCCCAACTCGGTGGTGCAGCCACATTCTTATGCGACGTCATCGAAACCAATTTAAATCTCCCAACGAGAGCGATTGAATTCTCTTTATTACAAAGAGCATGCCCAATGTTCATCTCTAAAGTCGATAGAGAAGAAGCGATTAAGACTGGCGAATTAGCGGTTAAAGCAGCTTTAGAAGGTCACACTGGTGAAATGATTATCTTCAAGAGAACTAGTGATGAACCATATCACATCGACTTCGATTTATATGACTTAAGTCATATCGCGAATGCAGAAAGCAAAATCCCAGCCTCTATGTTCTGCGATAAGACAAGAATGTCAGAAGAATTCAGAAAATATTTAAGACCATTAATTCAAGGTGAAGTTGACCTTGTCTACGAAAATGGAATTGCTAAAGTTTCACACTTTAAAAAAGTCCATGTCGAATAATGATAACTGCCTTTAATAAACTCAATATCTATTATAAAACTGCCTTTCTATCCCTAGTGGTGGGGGCAGTTTTGTCTCTTGTTTTGATGTTTTTGTTTTTCATCGGGCAAAGCGAGATTATTTTAGGGTTAATTATTGGCATATTATTTGGTATAATCATCTATATGATTAATGGATTAATAGATCGCACCCAAAACAATAAACTCCTCATCGGGTTTATTTTTACGCGTTTATTACTCCTCATTGGATTCATGTTTGGAATGAGCTTCCTATATTATCAAGGTGGTGTCCATACTTTTAATGTCATCGCGATTGCCGGTGGATATTTATTAGTGGAACTCATCTTCATCTTATTGCATGTGAGGTACAGAGATGGTACTCGCTAATGTGTTTGATGGTTTTTTTGATATCTCTTCTGGTTTAGCGCCAGAAGTCATTTCCTCTTTAATAGTAGTGGGAATCATTATCATTATATGTATCATCATTGCGATTAAAGCACATTTTGCTGATCCGCTTAAAAAACCAAAAGGAATCCTATTTTTAGCAGAGACTGGTGTTAATTTCTTCGATAATCTCGTCGGGGAGATGATGGGTATTCATTTCAAAGGATTTGGTGGATTTGTGATGGCGATTGCTGTGTACTTATTCATCGCTTTCATCTTTGGATTAACGGGTTTACCTTCTCCTGTTACTAATTTAGCGGTCCCTCTTTCTTTAGCGTTAATCACCTTTATTCTCATTCATGCGACTAGTGTTAAATATACCAAGTGGCATTATTTTAAAAGATATGTTGATCCATTCCCAGTGATGCTTCCTATCAACCTCATCTCGATGTGGGCTCCACTATTATCGATGACGCTTCGTATGTTTGGTAACGCATTAGCGGGTTGGACTTTGATGAGCATTGTTTATTGGGCGCTTGGAAGTTTATCGGGAGCGATTTTCTCGTTTATGAATACCCCTTGGAATCAGGTGTTCCTCGCTCCATTTATCACCCCAGTTTTACACGTTTATTTCGATTTATTCTCTGGTCTTATTCAGACGGTGATATTCCTCTTCTTAACGATGATTAATATCGCCAATGAAGTGCCAGATGATATAGATAATATTTTAGAGAAAGGAGGAAAGTAATATGTACGCTTTAGCAGCTGCGATTGCAATGGTGTCTGTTGGTTGTTCCGCTATCGGTGAAGGTCTTGTTTGTTGCAAGTCTATCGAAGGTATGTCAAGAAACCCAGAGATGTTCGGTAAATTACGTAGTAATATGATTCTCGCTTGTGCGTTAGTCGAAACTACTGCCATTTACGCATTATTAATTGCAATTTTATGTTTATTCGTCGCGCCAAGTATGGCACCCGCCGCTTAATAGAAGGGAGGTAATTTATGATTTACGAAAATACTGGTATTACATTACCAACTAGTGATGATTTCGTTTCCAAACTCATTCCAAACTGGATATCTTTCGTCGTGCAAATAGCCGCCCTTCTAGTGTTAATCGCGGTCGTCATTTTCTTTGCTTTTAAACCGGTGAAGAAAATCATTACTGAAAGACAAAACTATATTGAAAACAATATTAAGCAATCAGAAATCGATAAAGCGACTGCCGCGCATAACGCGAAGCAATCCGAAGAGATGATTATCGCTGGACAAAAGAAGGCTGACCAACTTATCGAAGAAGCGCGCAAAACTTCTTTAGATGAAAGAAACAGAATGGTTGAAGAAACTAACCAGTTAATTACCAAAATGAAAGATGATGCTCAAAAGGATATTGAGCAATCAACCCTTGATGCGAAGGACGCGATTAGAAAAGAGATGGTAAATCTCGCTCTTTCGGCCTCTTCTGAAATCTTGAAAAGAGAGATCAATGAGAAAGATAATGCGAGACTTGCTGAGGAATTTATTAGGAGTATTGAAGATTAATGAATGAAGTTGCTTCTCGATACGCTAGAGCTTTATATTCCCTTTCATTAGAGGAAAACAATCTCGTCGAAAGAGAAGACCAAGCTAAACAATTGCTCGATATCATTAATGATAACGAGGATTTCCTCATGCTTTTATCTAACGAATTCTTCACTATCGAGGAAAGACAAGATATCGCTAAACAAGTACTCAAAGGTGTTGATGATGACATCATAGCATTAGTGAATATCATCATTGCAAACCACCGCGTGAAGTATTTAAAGGAAATCTTGCAAGCGTTCATCAGTAACGCGAATAGCTATCAAGGAGTGAAAGAAGGACTTTTATATTCTTCAGTCCCACTTGAGAAAAAAACAATTAGTCGTATCGAACAAGCAGTCAGTAAAAAAGAGGGATGCAGAGTCTACCTCAAGCTTGTCGTCGACAAAACCCTTATTGGTGGGGTTCGTATATTGATCAATGACCATATATACGATTCATCAATCGCTTCACAAATCGAAAGAATGAAACGTAAATTATTAAGAAATGAGGGCTAAATTATGAAAATAAACGCCAATGAGATATCTTCTTTAATCAAAGAACAAATCAAATCTTATAAAAGTAAGATTGATAGCAGTGACGTCGGCACTGTCATCTCTTTGGGAGATGGTATTGCTTTAGTCTATGGTTTAGATAATGCGATGAACAACGAACTTTTGATGTTCCCTCACGATGTCTACGGACTAGTGATGAACCTTGAAAGAGATCATGTTGGTGTCGTTTTACTAGGCAATGACTCTTTAATTAAAGAAGGTGACGAAGTTAAAAGAACAAAACGCGTCATGGAAGTGCCAGTCGGTGAACAGATGCTCGGTAGAGTCGTCAATTCCCTTGGCCAACCAATCGACGGATTAGCCCCCATCGATTCCAAATTTAGAAAACCAATTGAAGTGATTGCTCCAGGAGTTATGAAACGTAAAAGCGTCGACACTCCACTTGAAACCGGTATTACAATGATCGATGCCATCACTCCAATCGGAAGAGGACAAAGAGAACTCATCATCGGTGACCGTCAAACTGGTAAAACCGCGATTGCCATCGATGCGATTATCAACCAAAAAGGCAAAGATGTGCTCTGTATTTATGTCGCGATTGGACAAAAGAATTCTTCTGTCGCCCAAATCGTCGATAGATTAAAAGCCCATGGTGCGATGGATTACACCATCGTTGTGGCAGCAACCGCTAGTGAACCTGCTCCAATGTTATATATCGCTCCTTATACTGGGGTGGCGATGGCGGAATACTTCATGTCTTTAGGCAAAGATGTCCTCATCGTTTATGATGATTTAAGCAAACACGCGGTGAGCTATCGTGCTTTATCCTTGCTGTTAAAGCGTTCCCCAGGAAGAGAAGCTTACCCAGGTGATGTCTTCTATCTCCATAGCCGTTTATTAGAAAGGGCTTGCAAATTAAATGATGAAAATGGTGGTGGTTCAATTACTGCCTTACCAATCGTTGAAACACAAGCTGGCGATATTTCTGCTTATATTCCAACTAACGTTATTTCTATTACCGATGGACAGATCTTCTTAGTGAATGATTTGTTTAACGCTGGCCAAAGACCAGCCATTGATGCTGGTTTATCCGTTTCCCGTGTTGGTGGGGCCGCCCAAACAAAAGCGATGAAGCAAGTAGCTTCTTCCTTAAAAATTGATTTAGCGAACTTCAATGAAATGAAATCATTCGCACAGTTTGGTAGTGACTTAGATGCGTCTACTCAAAAGATTCTCAACCATGGTGAAGTTTTACTTCAAGTATTAAGACAAGGCCAATATGCCCCATATGAAATGGAAAGAGAAATCTTTGAATTATTCGCGGCGAAATATGGATATTTAGATAACGTGAGATTAGAAAAAGTTAAAGAATCTTTAGCGAAATGCTATGAATATGTCAAAAACAAAGATGATTCAATCTTCTTTGATATTAGAAAAGATAAGATTATCTCTCCAGAAAACGACGCGAAATTAAAGAAACTTATTGAAGAATTCTTCAAAGTATATGAGAAAGATTATTTGAGACTATAATGGGACAAAATATCAATAAAATTAAATCTCGTATGGGTTCTGTCACTGGGGCTTATAAAGTTACCAGTGCGATGAAACTCGTCAGCTCGGTCAAACTCAAGACTTGGCGTTATCGTATGCTCGCGAACAAAGAGTTCACGGAAGCGATCAACGAAGCGAGTGACCAGGTTTTCAAATACATTGATAACGTTTCTTCTCCATTATTAGAAATGAATGAAAAAGCGAACAAGAATTTATATGTTATCGTTTCTTCTTCGTTAGGTTTATGTGGTTCATATAATACGAATATCTTCAAATTAGCGGATGAAAAAGTGAATCCAAATGATGAAGCTATCATCCTAGGAAGAAAAGGATTTGTCCATTATAAGAATGGTGGATTTACTATTTTAGATAAATTCTTAGACTATAAGAATGCGAGAGACCGTGGCGCGATTAGAAGAATGGTGCGCTTCCTCGTCGATGAATATATTAAGGGTGAATATCGACAGATACATCTCATTTATACGTCATATAAAAACCCGATTACATTTATTCCTACAGATATTAATTTCTTACCGTTATCACTTAGTAGAGAAGAAGGATATGTAGGTTACCCGCCTCTTCTTGAACCAACTAAGCAAAAGTTGTTCGATACGCTTACCCCGTTCTATCTAGAGAACCGTTTATATTCATATCTACTTGAAAGCGAAGTATGTGAACAAGCATCTCGTAGCAATGCGATGGAGAACGCGACGAAGAATGCGGAAGAATTACTAGATCAATTACAGATCGAATTTGCGAAAGCACGTCAAGGTGCGATTACGCAAGAACTTATAGAAATTGTTGGAGCGGCAGAATCGCTCTAGGAGGACTAGTTATGAGTGAAATTAAAGGAAAGGTTATTCAAGTTGTCGGACCAATCATCGACGTGCAGTTCCGCAACGAACATCTCCCCGAATTATTAACAGCCTTAGAGGTTGATCGCGGAGAAGGACAAAAGCTCGTTGTTGAAGTTGCACAGCATATCGGTGATGATGTCGTCAGATGTGTTTCCATGGGACCAACTGAAGGATTAGTCCGTGGAATGCAGGTAATTTCAACAGGAAAACCAATTGAAGTTCCAGTTGGAGAACCAACTTTAGGAAGAATGTTCAACGTCCTTGGAGAACCAATCGATGAACTTGGTGATGCTGATTTAAAAGATGCAAAAAGACTTCCAATCCATCGTGAAGCTCCAAAATTTAAAGACCAATCAGTGAAAACCGAAGTATTCGAAACCGGTATTAAGGTTATCGACCTTCTTTGCCCATATGTTAGAGGTGGTAAAATCGGTTTATTCGGTGGTGCTGGTGTCGGTAAAACAGTCCTCATTCAAGAACTCATGAATAACATCGCTAACGAAAAAGGTGGTATCTCTGTTTTCGCTGGTGTCGGTGAAAGAAGTAGAGAAGGTAACGATCTTTATTACGAAATGAAAAATAGTGGCGTTCTTTCCAAAACTGCTCTTGTCTTCGGCCAGATGAATGAACCGCCAGGAGCGAGAATGAGAGTTGGATTAAGTGGGTTAACAATGGCGGAGTATTTCCGCGATTATAAACACTCTGACGTCTTATTATTTATCGATAATATCTTCAGATTTACACAAGCAGGTAGTGAAGTCTCTGCTTTGTTAGGTCGTATGCCTAGCGCGGTTGGCTATCAACCAACATTAGCGACTGAAATGGGCCAACTCCAAGAAAGAATTACTTCTACTAAAGATGGTTCTATTACATCTGTCCAAGCGATTTATGTTCCTGCTGATGACTTAACTGATCCTGCTCCTGCAACGACATTCTCCCACTTAGATGCTAAGACTGTTCTCGATAGAGGGACAGCGGCTTTAGGCATTTACCCAGCTGTTGATCCGTTGGCCTCTTCTTCTACAGCTCTAGAAGTAAGCGTTGTCGGTGAAGAGCATTATCATGTTGCCCGTAGGGTTATTGAAATCCTTGAAAGATATAAAGAATTAAGTGATATCATTGCCATTTTAGGAATGGATGAGCTTTCTGAAGAAGATAAAAAGACAGTTGCGAGAGCGAGAAGAATTCGTAACTTCCTCTCTCAACCATTCCATGTCGCGAGCCAATTCAACGGTATTGAAGGTATTTTCGTTAAAATCCCAGATACTGTGAGAAGTTTTAAAGCGATATTAGAAGGGGAAGCGGATGATCTTCCAGAAGCGGCCTTCTTATATGTTGGCACTATCGAAGATGCTAGAAAGAAAGCGGAGAAATTAAAATAATGTCAACTTTTCATCTAGACATATTGACCCCATATAAAAAATATCTCAGCAAAGATATCTCTTTTCTTGAGGTTCGTAATGAAGATTCTGTTTTAGGAATCCTTCCTCATCACGCGAATATCATTACCACAGTTTCAATCTGTGATATGAAGATAAGAGATGAAGAAGGTAAAGAAACTTTGTTTGCCATTGGTGGTGGTCTTTTATCCATCAAAGATAATGTTGCGACTTTGATGGTCAACTCTATTGAAAGTCAGGATGAAATCGATTTCCCCCGTGCGGAAAGAGCGAAACAACGCGCGATGGCGAGATTAGAACAAAAATTAGAAAACTTAGATGTTGAAAGAGCGCAGCTCGCGCTTCTTAGAGCAACTGTACGTATCAATCTTAAAAAATAATAGAAGGAGGAAAAAAGATGAACGTTTGGCATGATGTGGCAAAAGGAAGAGTAACACCAGATTCCTTTTTAGCATTTATTGAAATTTCAAAAGGTAGTAAGAACAAATACGAATTAGATAAAGAAACCGGCAAATTAATTCTTGACCGCGTCTTATTTACATCTACTCACTACCCACATAACTACGGATTTATTCCTCTTACATACGCGGATGACCATGACCCACTTGATGTTTTAGTAATCTGCTCAGAACCAATTCTTCCTATGGCGTTTGTCCAGTGCAAACCAATTGGAGTGATGAGAATGAAAGATAACGGTATGGAAGATGAAAAGATCATCGCTGTTCCAATGCACGACCCATTTTATTCAACTTACGAAGAAATTGAAGAATTGCCACAACACATTAGAGATGAAATCATCCATTTCTTCTCCGTTTATAAAACACTAGAAGGAAAGTCTACTTTCATTCAAACTTTTGAAGGCAAAGATGCAGCGAAAAAGATCATCGCGCAGTGCTTAGTTAATTACGATAGAGATATCCTTCCTAATTTAAAAAAGAAATAATGATTCACGTTATTTTATTCCGTCCTGAAAAACCTCTTAACACCGGTAATATCATGCGTACTTGCATGGCGGTGAAGGCAAAACTTCATATCATTGGGCCGATTTCTTTTTCTCTTGCGGAGAAAGATTTGAAACGCGCAGGATTAGATTATATCGAATCTCTTGATTACACATATTACGAAAATATTGAAGAATTTAATAAAAATCACCGCAATATCAACATTTTTTATATTTCTCGATATGGCGATAAAGTCTATAGTTCAGCGGATTTCTCTGATTCCATTAACGATATATATGTGATGTTTGGAAGAGAATCTACAGGTATTCCTCACGATATATTAAGAGCGAATATGGACCGCGTCTTACGTTTACCAATGGTTCCTAATGCGCGTAGCTTAAATTTATCTAACTGTGTAGCAATCGTCGTATATGAAATATTAAGACAGCAGAATTTTAATGATTTATCGACAAGTGAAGCGATTAAGGGTGAGAACTTTTTAGAAAAAGAATTAGATAAGTCTTGAGGCTTTTCTCACTGCCGCTTTAATTTCTTCATCGATATTTTTAATAACACAAGAAGAATAACTAGATAATATTACTTCTCCGGCCTTATGACCTTTTTTAATTGTGGAGACTTTTGCATATGTTACTTCTCCGATATCTTTCTTGCTGACATAGATAGCGATTTGAGAAGCGATATTAATCTCTTCTTCGCTTGGCTTGTCTTTCATTAAGATGACATGAGAACCTGAATAATCTTTGATATGGAAGAAATAGTGGTTTTCATTAGCGAGTTTAAAAGTGAGGTAATCGTTTTGCATCGCATTTCTGCCAAAGGCATATTTCACCCCGTTTATAAAAGTATAGAAAGGATATTTAGGATTGATTACAATCTTGCTCTTTTTGATGAATTTTGGGTAACGCGGTTGCATCTCATTGATTTTATAGACATCTAAAGATTTCACGATTTCATAATCTTCATTTAACTGTTTTAATCTTTCTTTATTCTTATTAATTTCTTCTTTGTCATGAGCGATGGTAGCTTTTTTCTTACGGTATAATTTATATTTCTTATTTGCGTTATCGCTTGCTGAGAGATTATCGTCATAGTCGATATTATTTTCTTTTAGATAATTTTTTAGTTCTTCCTTATCATAGGCATAGGTCAAGATATAGTCGCCTTCTTCTTTATAGATATCATAGTTTTGATTATCTTTTATTTCCTTAGTAAGGACTTCTTCTTTGCGACTACATTTTTTGATTTCTTTTTCGAGATATTTTATTAAAGAAGAATATTGGCTGAGATTCTTTTTTACTAAGATATCATCAAGATAAGTTTCTATATCGATTTCTTTTTCTTTAAATGAATTATTTTCATTCTTTTTAGGCAAGACATATTTGATGTTTCTTAATATTAGTCTATCGGCGGTTAGATCTGTGTAGTGGGTCGCAAAAATAATCGTATTATCTTCCCTTAGAATTAGTAGGTTTGGATGATGCGGGATGAGTTCAATAATTAAAAAATAGTGACCTTTTACATTGAAATCGTTTGAAAAACTCAGCTTTATTTGAACGATGCGGTCACTATTAAGGACAGAAATTTCATCCACATAGGTGTTCCTCACGTGTTGTTTTAACTGTTCGTTTAGATTGCCATTTAATGTGATGACATCTTCTCTTTTTTTGACTAGTCCAATGAATGGGTGATTGTGGTTAAGAGAAACTAGTAATTGCTTGTTTCGGTAAAAGGAAAAGGTGAGCAAAAAATCCGTGGAATTAATCACGGTCGTTTTCATGATGAAATTATCTTTCACCGTCTCATTTAAATGTCTAACTGTATCTACTAACATCTTATAAGAATATTATCATATTGTTGACACTTCTAAAAATATTTTAGAAAATAAATTAAATATGAAAAAAGGTTTATTAATTATTTTAAGCGGTCCATCGGGAGTTGGGAAAGGTACAGTTAGAGAATACATATTCTCGCATTGTAACTTGCCTTTTGTTTATTCCGTTTCGATGACGACACGAAAACCACGTATCAATGAAGTCGATGGTGTTGACTATTATTTCGTCAGCGATGAAGAATTCCAGAAAAACATCGATAACAACAACTTTATTGAACACGCTTCTTTTGTGGGGCATTCATATGGCACGCCTAAGGACAAAGTTGAATCTTTACGCGAAGAAGGAAAACACGTCTTTTTAGAGATTGAAGTCAATGGCGCCACCCAAGTTCTCAATAACTATAAAGAAGCAGGAGTTATTTCTTTCTTTTTAATGCCACCTTCTCTTCAAACTCTTGAGAAGCGCATCAAAGGTCGCAAGACAGAGAGCAAAGAAGTCATTGAACAACGTTTGGAAAAAGGTCGTCGAGAAATGCAACTTGCTGGTATGTATGACTATGTCATCATCAATGACCGCGTCGAAAAAGCTAGCAAATTAATCATCGACATCATCTTAGAGAAAATCAAAGAAGCTGAAGAGGCCAATTAGTTGAAAGTTGTCGAATTATTAATCGAGCATAACACGTTGACGTTAGATCGTCCTTTTACTTATGTCTATAACGGCAGTAAGAATATTGTAAATGGGGTACGTGTCCTCATCGATTTTCATCATCAGGAACTCGTGGGATATGTTACTTCTTGTAAGGAAAGCGAATTAAGCAAAGAGGAGCTTGAATTAGAAACTGGCTATCAACTAAATGAAATAATCGATGTCATCGATGAATCACCTTTATTAAACGATGACTTACTCTCTTTAGCGGAAGAAATATCAACTTACTATCTTGCTAGCAAGATATCAGTTCTCCAAAGCATGCTTCCGCCTTCATTATCTCCAAGAAGGTCATCTTTAAAAGCTCCTAAAATTGCTTATGAACAATATTTAAAGATTAAAAAGTATGATGAAAATGATTTAACAGGGAAACAAATTGAAATATTAAAACTCGTTAATAAAGAAGGAGAAGTCCTTAAAAAAGAAGTGAGATCTCCTTCGATTGTAAAAAAGTTAATTGAATTAGGTTTATTAGAAATTGTTTATAAAGAAAAGTCGCGACTTGAAATGCCGACTTTTGAGCTTGAAGAAGCGAAGAAATTAACACCTCGTCAACAAGAAGTGAAAGATGAATTTCTCTCTAGCGATGATCAAGTGTTCTTACTTGAAGGCGTGACGGGGAGCGGGAAAAGCGAAGTATACCTATCGATTTCTGAAGAAGTATTAAAACAAGGAAAAACTGTTTTGATGCTCGTTCCTGAGATATCGCTTACTCCGATGATGGTGGAATATTTCTTAAAAAGATTTGAAGGGAAAGTAGCAGTTCTTCATAGTGAACTTACCCCTGCGGAGAAATATGATGAATACCGTAAAATAGCAAGAGGCGAATGCCAAATCGTCGTCGGGGCAAGAAGTGCGATTTTCGCTCCACTAAGCAATATTGGTTTAATCATTCTTGATGAAGAACATGTCGAATCGTATAAACAAGATTCTCTTCCCTATTACCACGCGAGAGAAGTCGCGGTGATGAGAGCAAAAAGACATCATTCCAAGGTTCTTTTAGGTAGTGCGACCCCATCTTTAGATTCTAGAGCAAGAGCCCAAAAAGGGATATACCATCTTCTCACTTTACCAGAGAGGGTCAATAAACAAGAATTGCCTTCTACTTATGTTATAAATATGCTCAATCACAGCAATATCGACCGCGATTCCTATATATTTTCTAAACAGTTAAGAAAAGAAATCAGTGAAACTTTATCGAGAAAAGAACAAGTCATACTTCTATTAAATAGAAGAGGCTTTTCTACAAACGTTTCTTGCCGTAGCTGTGGATATGTTTTCCGCTGCCCAGAATGTGGAATACCTTTGACTCTTCATAAAGAAGATGGTTTGCTTAAGTGTCATCACTGTAACCATGTAGAGATAATGCCGGATAGATGTCCAGAATGCGACTCCCCATATTTGATGAAAACAGGCTTTGGATGTGAAAGAGTGGAGGATGAAGTGAAGCGTTTATATCCAGAGGCGCGAACTCTTCGTCTCGATAGCGATTCTGCAAAAGTGAGAACGCGTGTTAGCAAAATTATCGAAGAATTTAGACAGCACAAAGCGGATATATTAATCGGGACTCAAATGATCGCAAAAGGTCATGATTTCCCGCTTGTCACATTAGTGGGCATCGTCTTAGCAGACATCGGTTTAAATATGCCGAATTACCGTAATAGTGAAAGAACATTCCAACTTATCACCCAGGCGATTGGGCGTGCTGGTAGAAAAGACAAACTTGGTAAAGCATATGTTCAAACATATTCGCCTAGTCATTATGCAATTACAATGGCAGCAAGGCAGGATTATGAACAGTTCTATAGAATAGAAATGCGTCAAAGAAAAGAACAATTCTATCCTCCATATGCTTTTTTAGTGAGTTTAACAGTCAGCGGTAAAAATGAAGAAAAAGTTATCGAGTCTGGATTCCTTCTAGCCGATTTATTAAAAGAAATTGACGATGAAAGAAAAGTGGTGCTCGGTCCTGTTACTCCATATATCGCGATTGAAAAAGGGCACTATATACGTGCAGTTTTACTCAAATATCGCGATGAAAACAAGATGAGAGAAAAATTACTAGAAATCATCGAAAGATTCAGACTAAAAACGTCGGTGAAACTAGCAGTTAATATAGACCCCTACAATTTCTAAGAAATGTAGTATATAATATTGAGAGGTTTTTAATATGATTACAGTAACAATTTATGGTTTAGATCAATTCGTGGTCGGCAGATTATCAAGAGAAATGACATCTTCTCTCGCGGATATTTATGAATGCGATAAAGAGGAGATTATTTTCATCGCTCCAGAATCAATGGTCTTTCATAATGGGGTCGAACAAACTAGCTGGAATACAGTGGTAAAAGTGGAAGCCCCTAAGAAAGTTGCTGTTTTACAAGATGATGTCGCGAAGATTATCATGCAGTTCATCAAAGGATTATCAATCAATGTGCAAGTGGTGTTCTCCTACTTCTCACAAGATAATTTCTATGAACAACTCAATGACGATTACCCACGTTATATCGAAAATGAAAATATCGTCAACTTCGAAGAAGAACGTTATGACGAAGATATTGAAGAAGGCGAAGGGGATGATCAAATCTTCACCGGTGACATCTTTAAGGATTTTAACAAATAATTATGAATAATTTTGAAACTGCAAATTTAATATTGAGCAATATACTTATCAAAGAAATACCTTTTTCTATCGCTTTAAAAGAAGCATTTGATAAAAGCGATATCAGCAGAGAATCGCGTTCAATGATCACCGGTTTAGTCGGTTGTGAACTCAGACATCACCTTCTTTTTAGAGCGTTATTAAAAGAAAGATTTGCCTATAACAAAGAAGAGGAAGAAAAATATATTCCGATTTACCTTTTGCTCACTAACGAGATTTATTACCATCGTTTTGATTTTAATCAAATCGTTCTCAATGCGGCGAAGTTAAGCGAAAAACCTGCGAAAGAATTGACCGCTTATATCGAAGAGCTTAAAGGAAAAGAAAAACTCATTCCTGCTAATACAGTTGAAGGATCTTTAGAATATTTATCTTTAAGGTTCAACACTCCGCTTTGGCTAGTGAAGATGTGGGACAAACAGTACGGTAGAACCACAACTTTTAAAACGCTAAAAAGCAATAGTAAGACGAGCAAGGTGACTTGTGGTGTCAACACGCGTAAAGCTTCTATAGAAAAGTTATTAGAATCTGGTGCTTTTATTAAAAGCAAAGTCGATAATTGTTTGATTTATCAAGGTAAAGAAGTGCTTAGAAGCACAGATTATTCCAAACATCATCGCGTCTATTTAGAAAAGATGCCATATATCGATATCATCAATAAACTTGAAGGCAATCCATTCGCGAAAGTTGCAATCTTTTCCGGATATTCAAATAACATTTTATTAGATTATATTTTCTTAAAAGAACCACAGACAAAGATCGATGTCATCGTTCCAGAATATCGTGATTATCTCACTTTGAAAAACGATGTTAACCAATTCAAATTAAATAACGTTGCTTTATACGATGCAAAGGCTAATGTCATCGAATCATGCATTTCTGAACCAGTTGATATCTTCTTTCTTTTACCAAGAAATACGAATTTTGAAAATTTCAACCGCATGCCGGATTATTTCCTCCAGTGCAAAAATCAAAAGCTCGACGCGCTTATCAATGAACAAAGATATTCTTTAGAAGAAGTATATAATTCTTTAAATGTGGGAGGGCAACTTCTCTATTTAGTCCCAACTCTTAATAAGAAAGAAACTTCTCTTCTCATCAAGGATTTCTTGTTATTACATCGCGATATGTCGCTCGTGGAGGAAAGACATTATATGCCTTTTGATGAAGGCGAATCGATGATGTATTACGTCAAGATGATTAAAACAAACCACAAGTATGATTAATTTATACGGACAACCATTACATAAATTAGAGCAGTTAATGCTAGAGGAGGGTCAAAAGAAATATCGTGCGACCCAACTTTATATTTGGATGTACGAGAAAAAAGCGACTTCTTTTGATGAAATGACTGACATTTCTAAAGTATTTCGCGATGTTTTAAAAGAAAAATATTGTTTATCCATCCCGGAAATCGACAAGAAACAAGTGAGTCAAGACGGGACGATTAAATTATTGTTAAAGCTTGAAGATAATAGCAAAGTGGAAACAGTCTTGATGCGTTATAACTATGGTTATAGTGCTTGCGTATCTTCGCAAGTTGGTTGCAATATGGGCTGTTCTTTCTGCGCTTCTGGTTTATTAGGCAAGAAACGCAATTTACTTCCAGAAGAAATCGTCGGTCAAGTTTTAGTGCTCAACAACCTTCTTCAAGAAGAGGGAAAAGGTCAACGCATTACCCATGTGGTCGTGATGGGAACAGGAGAACCGTTCGATAATTATGATAACGTCATGGATTTCGTTCGCATCATCAATAGTCAAAAAGGTTTATCCATTGGAGCGAGACATATCACCGTTTCAACATGTGGCATCCCTGATAAGATAATCAAATATGCCGGTGAAGGTTTACAAACCAATTTAGCCATTTCTTTACACGCGCCTAACGACGAAATTAGAAATTCATTAATGAAAGTCAACAAAGCATTTTCCATCCATCAAGTGATCGATGCTGTCAAACAATATGAAGAAATTGCTGGTCGTCGAGTGACTTATGAATATCTTTTAATTAACGACGTTAATGATAGCAAGGAAAATGCGGAAGAATTAATCGAGCTTATCAAAGGGACAAAAGGCTATGTTAACCTTATCCCATATAATGAGACAAATATTTTGCCGTATAAACGTCCAAGTGGAAATCGTATTCATAACTTCTTAGATTATTTAACAAAAGGAGGAGTGACGGCGACGATTAGAAAAGAATTCGGTAGCGATATCGATGCGGCGTGTGGGCAACTTAGAGCCAAGGAGAAAGATAATGAGGAAAGATGAATCACTAAATAATGGGCGATTCGCCTTTCATACCGATGTCGGTAAGGTCAGAATATCTAATGAAGACCAAGCCTGCGCGTTAGTCAATGCCTATGGCACGGTTTTGCTCATCGTTTGCGACGGGATGGGCGGCCAAAATAAAGGTGATTATGCTTCCGCTTTAGCGGTTTCTTATATCGTTGATGAATTTAAAAAAGTAAATCGTTTTATCTCTTCTTTACATGTTTATTATTGGCTAAATCAAACTTGCCGTAATGCGAATAACCAAATCTATTCCGAGTCGATTAGAAACCCAACATACCAAGGAATGGGTACGACTTTATCGATTGCAATAGTGAGAAAGAACAAATTGTTCATCGCTCAAGTGGGCGATTCGCGCGTATATACATATAAAGATAGAAAACTAACTCAACTAACTGAAGATCAAACCTATGTTGGATATCTATATCGCACTGGACAGATCAGCAAAGAAGAAATGGCGACGCATCCAAAACGTCATATGCTGATGAATGCTTTAGGTGTTTATCCAACTTTAAATATCGATATTAAAATTCGAAAATATGAAAACGAACCATTGCTACTTTGTAGCGATGGACTATATAACAATGCCAGTGAGACGACAATCGCCTCTGTTTTAGCGAACAAAGATTCGCCAGAAGAGAAAGTGAATGAGCTCATCAGCATTGCGAACAATAACGGTGGTTCTGATAATATCGCCGTAGTGATTTGGGAGAGCAATTATGCAGATTAAGATTGGAACATTAATTGATGGGCGATATCGAGTGACTGCGAAAATTGGTCATGGTGGTATGGCGGATATTTATGAAGCCACTGATATCATCAAGAAGACTCCTGTTGCCATCAAAATGATTAGAGATGATGTGATGCTTGATTCGACGAACCTCAAGCGTTTTGAAAACGAAGCGCTTATCGCCGCGAGCTTGTCTCATCCTAATATCGTCAAAGTTTATAACCATGGGACTATCGCTGGCGTGCCTTATATCGCTAACGAATATGTCAAAGGCCAAACTTTAAAAGAAGTCATCGACTTTAGAGGGGCGCTACCTTTAGAAGAAGCAGTGGACTATATGATTCAACTGACCGATGCTTTATATTTCGCCCATCAGCACAACATCGTTCACCGTGATGTGAAACCAGAAAACATCTTCGTGATGCCTGATGGAACGATTAAATTAGGGGATTTCGGCATTGCCCAAGCAGAAGGATTAGATAATCATTTTACTAAGACAAATGAAATTATCGGTTCTGTTTATTATATGGCTCCGGAAATTGCCAAAGGTAAAAAGGCCACTCCGAAGAGTGATATGTATGCGGTTGGCGTTGCATTCTATGAAATGCTTACTGCTCATCCCCCTTTTGAAAATAATTCTGCGGTCAATATCGCCGTAATGCATATCAAAGACAAATTCCCGTCCGTGAGAAATTATGTCCCAGAATGTCCAAAAGAAATTGAAAAAATCATTTATAAAGCGACTGCGAAAGAACCAAATGATCGTTTCGCAGATATGAAAGAATTCCATGATGAACTCGTCAAGATTAAGAGCAATATACAAAACTTACAACCGAAAAAAGGTTTCCTTGCACGTCTATTTGGATTTAAATAATGAACGGAACTATCATCTCTAACATCGCTGGGAAATATCGTGTCTTATGTGAGGATAAAGAATACGAATGCACTGCCAAAGGTGCTTTTCGCAAAGAGAAGATTAAACCCCTTGTTGGTGATGATGTAATCATCGATGAAAACGATTTAGTTATTAAAGAAATACTAGAGAGAAGGTCAACGCTTATTAGACCAAATGTCGCGAATGTCGATCATCTCATCATCGTCCATTCCTATCAGCAACCAGCTTTTTCTTTCGGGTTAATTTTTAAATATTTGACCTATGCAAATATGAACGGCATTAAGGCTAGTGTTGTGATCAGCAAAATCGATAAATGTGAAAATAAGGCGGATTTGCAACGAATTTTAGAAGTTTTTTCTTCGATTTTTGTTCCTATTTATTTTGTAAATAGTAAAAATAAAGAAGGTGTTGATGAAGTAGAAAAAATCTTTTCTAATAATATTGTTGCTTTAATTGGCACGAGCGGAGTTGGCAAATCAACTTTGCTCAATGCGATTAATCCTCGTTATAATAGAAAAGAAGGAGATTATTCTTATTCTCTTAAAGGTGGAAAACACCAGACAAAGGAAGTAGTTCTTCTTCCTTATAAAAATGGTTACTTAGTGGACACTCCTGGGTTTTATTCTCTCCAGCTCAATTTGAAAAAAGATGAACTAGCGAAATTTTATCCTGGTATGTATATCCGTAACCAAGATTGTTATTATTCTAACTGTCTACATTTAAATGAAAAACAATGTGCGATCAAGCAAGACTTAGAAAGTGGCAAATTGCACCAGGTTGTTTATGATAATTATTTAAGCCAATTAAAAGAAATAGAAGAGGAGAAAAGGTAATTATGGGGAAAACTATTCTATCAGCATCGCTTTTATCAGCGGATTTTGCAAACATTGAAAGCGAAGTCAAAAAATGTGAAGAAAATGGAGTGGATTGGATTCATTACGATGTGATGGATGGCCATTTCGTCGACAACATCACATTTGGTTTTGCGTTCATCGAACAAAGCAAGAAACATCATAATCTCGTTTGTGATGTTCATATCATGATTGATAATCCTTTCCTATATGCGCGTAGATTTTGTCGCATGGGTGCGGATATATTAACTTTCCATTACGAAGCATGTAAGAGCGATAAACAAATCTTCCAAATCATCGATGATATTCATCAATGTGGATGTAAAGCTGGTTTATCGATAAACCCAAAGACTCCTGTTAGTAAATTATTCCCATTCCTTCATTCTCTCGATTTAGTGCTCATCATGTCCGTTGAACCAGGATATGGTGGACAACCATTTGATGAAAACGCGCCCGATAAGGTCAAAGCGTTAAAAGAATACATGAATGAACATGAGATTAAGAACACTCTCATCTCTATCGATGGTGGAATTAACGGCAAAACTGCCCCTATTGCAAAAGCTGTGGGATGTGATGTTTTAGTTTCTGGTAGCTATTTATTCAAGGCTGAGGATTTTAAAGCCACTGTTGAACAACTTAAAAAATAATGTCTGTTACCGCCTTAACTTTTCTTATAACCGCGACATTTTTATTTGTAGGGTTTATCATCGTTTCTTCTTTTAACTTTAAGAAGAGATTTCAAAAAGAATATCATTTGCGAAGCCATTTTCCTTATGAATTCAATTATCAAGGAAGATATCAGGACAATATATACGGTAATTTACTCTATGCTTTATTCGTTGTTTGCATCATCGTCTTTTTTGTTTTCTTCAATTCGAATTTTAATAATGGTTATTTAATATTCGCGCTTATCGCTGGTGGAATAACGCTTGTCTCGTTAACAGCATTAGTCTATATCCCAATCGATCAATTAAGACTTCATATGTCAGTGGCCGCTATAGCGTTAATATTTTCTTTAGGATTATCTTTTGCAATTGTTCTCGCTTCTTATAATAAATATAAAGATAGTAGTAGCATCCCTGCTTTAATATCGTTGATCATTTCAGCGGTGGTTACATTAATATTTGTCATCTTACTCCTCAATCCGAAATTAGCGCATTGGGCGGATATGGATAAAGAAACTAAAAATGATGGGACAGTCGTGCTCGTGAGACCAAAGTGGTTCGTCCTCGCATATAGTGAATGGATGATGTTCTTCCTATACCTCATCTCATTAACTTCCTTGATAGTGGAAACGATATAAAAAAACAACCATAGTGGTTGTATTTTTATTTTTAATGGTTTCGCTTATTTACTAGCACTTGTTTTATTAAGGGTGCGGTAAGCGCGGGTTGACATTCTCACGCGTTGTCCGTCAATAGTATAAGTTTGGAGATTGACGTTCCATTTACGACGTGTAGCTCTAACAGAATGTGAACGATTGTTTCCGCTTACAGGACCTTTACCAGTAAATGGACATTTTCTTGCCATCTTTCTTCCTCCTTAATTAAGCCTAAATTAACTTATCACAAAGTAAGGTTATGTGCAACAAATAATTTATTTGTGGCGAGCCTTATATGCTTGCATGAGGTTTGTGAGAAGGGTTAATCTTGTGAGCAAACCGACTCCTCCAGGGACTGGAGTTTGAAGTTTTACAGGTAAATCTCTTTCAGCATCCCCATGTAATTTTCCATCTATTCTATTGATGCCAACATCGACGATAACAGCATCCGGTTTATAGTTATATGAATGGTCTAAATATCCAGCTTTGCCTATGGCAATGACGATGATATCAGCGTGTTCGATATAGAATTTCATATCCTCTTTACTAGTACGGGAATGCACTTGTGTAACATTGCAATTTTCTAGAAGGAGAAGTCTCGCCATTGGTTTGCCGACGATATTGCTTCTACCGATGACAACAGCATTTTTACCAGACAGAGGAATTTGTTCATCTTTTAAATAATTGATGATGCCCTTTGGTGTGCATGGATCCATTTTTGTTAATGGATGGAAGCCGTCGATATCTTTATTTGGATCAACAGCGAGCTTGATGATTTCTTCATCGATTTGACGAGGAAGTGGCATTTGGACAATTAAGCCATCGATTTCATCGTTGTTATTGATTTTATTAATTTCTTGAATTAATTCTTCTTGAGAGATAGTGATTGGGAGTTTGATTAAATCACAGATGATACCAACTTCAGTTGCATCTTTAATCTTGCCTTTAACATAGGCATTCGAGGCTTCATCTTCATTGACTTGAATGATGACGAAATGTGGCTTGACTGTTAAGCCTTCAATCTCTTTTTTGAGCTCTTCTTTTTTGTAATTAACGTATTCTTTTATAATCATAATCGATGTGTGGAATCCTTCCTTCATACTGTCTGAGTTTGATGCCGGCGAGTTCAAACATTTTAAGTGAAGCTTGCACGCCGATAGTGTCTTTATATTTGTTATCAGCGTAGACGATTTCACTGATGCCTGTTTGAATGATAGCTTTTGCGCATTCATTGCATGGGAATAGGGTGACATATAATGTGCATCCTTGTAATGAAACGCGGTCTTTAGTATTTAAAATAGCGTTGAATTCTGCATGGCAAACATAGAGATATTTACTATCTAGTCCTTCGCCTTTATTCCATGAGAGTTTTTCATCAGGGATGCCAGTAGGCATACCATTATATCCGATGGAGACAACTTTATGGTTTTTATCAGCGATGCAAGCGCCGACTTTCGTGTTGGGATCTTTGCTTCGTAAAGCGGACAAATGTGCCAAACCCATGAAGTATTCGTCCCAGGAAATATTTGCACTATTCATATTTGCTACCTCTTTCTATATATTATATAAAAAGAATATCGCAATAAAAGTAATTATTATGTATAATTTAAATGTTATAACTTTTCATAAGTTTCAAATAGGAGGAATCATTTTAATCTATGGAAAACAAAGTAGTCGCAATGATTCTTGCCGGAGGAAAGGGAACTAGATTACAAAACTTAACAAAAAAGAATGCTAAACCAGCCGTTTCTTTTGCTGCGAAGTATCGTATTATCGATTTCCCAATTTCCAACTGCGCGAATAGCGGTATCAATACTATTGGTATTTTGACTCAATATGAATCAACATTCCTTGATAGCTATATCGGCAACGGTGAGAAATGGGGATTAAACGGTGTTCGTTGTTTAATGTCTTCTTTGGCCCCAAGACAAACAGAAGAAGGCGCATCGTGGTATAGCGGCACAGCCGATGCTATCGCACAAAATATTTACTGGTTAGATCAACAAAAACCAGACTATGTCGTCATTCTTTCTGGTGACCACATTTATCGCACGACTTATAATGAAATGATTTCGCTTCATATCAATAATAAAGCCGATTGTACAATCTCTGTTATCAATGTTGATAAGAAGGAAGCTTCTCGTTTCGGCATCATGACCACTGACGCAAAAGGCAACATCGTGAAATTTGAAGAAAAACCAAAAGAACCAACCAGCACTTTAGCGAGTATGGGTGTCTATTGTTTTACTTGGTCAACGTTAAGAGATTATCTCGTCAAAGACATGAAGAATCCAAATTCTTCCCATGACTTTGGTAACGATATTATCCCAACGATGCTCAAGAACAAGAAAAAACTCATAGCTTATCAATTCCAAGGCTATTGGAGAGATGTTGGTACGTTAGCTTCTTTACACGCGGCTAATATGGACGTCGCGCTCAATAGAGAAAACATCAACTTGTTCGAAAACAACTTAAAAACAAGAATCTATACCGAAGATACATACAGCATGCCTCAATATGTTGGTAGCAGTGCATTAATTACTAATTCTGTTGTCAACCAAGGAGCGATCGTTTTAGGCGATTGTGATGCTTGTGTCATCTCTAATGAAGTGATGATTGAAAAAGGCGCAAAAGTCGATCACGCAGTCGTGATGGCTGGCGCAGTTATTAAGAAAGGCGCGGTTGTGCATAACGCGATTATCGGACCAGGCGCGGTCGTCGAAGAAAAAGCGAAGGTCAATACGGATAGCAACGCGATCGTTTTGGTGAGCTAATATGAAAAAAGCAATTGGATTTTTAAATTTACACGCAAACCCATCATTAGGAAAACTTACTGAAGGTAGAACTTTTGGTACAGTGACTTTCCTCGGTCGTTATGCCTTAATGGATTTAGCGTTATCTAACTTCTCTAACTCTGATATCAATAAGATTGAAATCTTAGTGGAAGGATATTATGACTCTGTTCGTAGCCATATCTCCAACGGGAATATTTGGGTTAGCAACACTAAGACTGGCTTTATCAGACCAGTGTTAAATGAAAAGCAATTATATTCTCCAAATAACACTGATATCGCTAATATCATGGAAAACATCCCCGCCAGTGCGATTTCCGAAGATTATGTTGTTGTCGCTTCCCCACAATTCTTAATGTCAATCGACTACCGTGATGTTTTAAGACAACATGGTGATAGTGGTTCTGGCATTACTGTGGTCTATACAAAAACTAAAGAAAAAGACCGCTTTAAAGGTTGTGACAGCATCTCTCTTGATAAAGATGGATTTGTCCGTCGTTTCAACAAAACGAATGATAACGAAGAAGAAGAAATCTGCGTTCCTGTTGAATCATACATCTTCTCAAAAGATGTCTTCATTGGTTTGCTCAGATTCTCAAGAGAAATCTCTAATACAAAAACAACGATTAGAAAGATGGTTGAATTATATGCGAATAACCATATGACTGCCGTTAAAGGTTATGAATTCAAAGGGTTAGTCGTCCCAATTCTTTCCCTCGATCAATACGTTGATGAATCCTTCAAATTATTATCTAACAAGAATAGAAAACAACTATTCGATCCCGAATGGCCAGTTTATACTACAACTCACAATACCCCACCAGCTAGATATGGCGATAACGCAGTCGTTAATAACTGCTTCGTGGCTAACGGATCATATATCAAAGGAACTGTGAAAAATTCCATTATTTCCCGTGATGTTGTGATTGATGAAGGAGCGGTGGTAGAAGACTGTATCTTATTCACTAATACATATATTGGTCAAAGAGTATCTTTAAAACACACTGTGACAGATAAGAATGTTATCATCAATGATGTCAAAAAACTTTCTGGTGACGAACAAGATTATTTGCTTATTTCTAAGGGAGCAAAAATCTAATGAAAATCACTTTTATCGCAAGTGAAGCGAATCCATTTGTCAAAACTGGCGGTCTTGCTGATGTCGTCTATTCATTAGGCGAACAATATGTTTTAGACAAACACGAAGTTAACATCATCATCCCTTTCTATTCCAAGATTAAAAATTCTATCTTTATCAACCTTGATTACCTTGGTTCCTTTAGAATGATGCTTGGCTGGAAGGAAGTTGAAGTGAAGTTGTGTTCAGGAAAATATCACGGTATTACATATTATTTCGTGGAAAATGACACATATTTTGCTCGTGGCCAGATTTATGGTGAAGGTGATGATGGTGAAAGATTTGCCTTCTTTACTATGGCGTGTATTGAAGTGATTAAAAGATATAGCATTAAATCTGATATCATCCATTTACACGACTGGCAAGTCGGTATGTTTCCATGTGTTGTTAAAGAAAATAACGACCAATATTTCAAGAAAACAAAATTCGTTTATACAATTCATAACCCAGCTTTCCAAGGCATATATGGCATTGATTTCATCTCTTCCTATTACGGTATTTCTCGCGAGTGCTTTGATAACGGAACAATCGAGATGTTTGGTCAAGTGTCAACTTTAAAAGCGGGTATTATGTACTGCGACAAGATCACAACTGTTTCCCCAACTCATAGAGAAGAACTTCTTACTAGGGAAGGCAGCATGAATCTCGATTTTGCTTTATCCATTAGAAGAGATGACTTTGTCGGTATATTAAATGGTATCGATAATCAAGAGTTCTCTCCAGAACATGATAAGCATCTTGTTGCAACCTACAATTCTTCTAACTTCTATGATAATAAGATGCTCGATAAAGAAGCTCTTCTTTCGAGATTTGGCCTTAAGAATTTAGGCTTACCAGTTTTTGGTTTAGTCTCTCGACTAACTTGGCAAAAAGGCATCGATCTCATCTACCCACTTGTTAGAACTTTAGTCCATCGCGGATGCGTATTCATCTTCCTCGGAAGTGGTGAATATGGCCATGAACAAGGATTTGAACAACTCCGTCGTGAATTCCCAAACAATGTCGGTATTTATATTGGATATAACGATGATATCGCTCACCTCATTTATGCTGGCTCCGATTTCTTCCTCATGCCTTCGTTATTTGAACCATGTGGACTTAGCCAAATGATTTCTGAAGCGTATGGTACTTTGCCAATTGTGAGATTGACTGGTGGTCTTCGCGACTCTGTCATTTGCTATGACGGTAAGAACATCGATGAAGCAAACGGTTTTGGCTTCTCAGAGAATAATAGTGATGAACTCATCAAAGTTTGTAACTGGGCATTTGATAATTATTGGAATCTTCCAATTCGTAAAAAACTTATCAAAAACGCGATGGAAACCGACAATTCTTGGAAAAAGAGTGCAGATAAATACATCGAAGTTTATAAGTCAATTAAGAAGTGACATTTGTATTAATACAAAGTAAATCTTGAAAATATCCCTGCAATTAGATAAAGTATTTCTAATTGTGGGGGTTTTATTATGGGCTACGATTTTACTAACATTGAAAAGAAATGGCAAAAATATTGGAAGGACAATCAGACATTTAAAACTGATGTCTATGATTTTTCTAAGCCAAAATTTTATGCCCTCGATATGTTCCCATACCCAAGTGGAGTCGGTCTTCACGTTGGACACCCAGAAGGATATACCGCCACAGATATCGTCTCTCGTATGAAGAGAATGCAGGGCTATAACGTCCTTCATCCAATGGGGTATGATTCCTTTGGCCTTCCAGCTGAACAATATGCGATTCAAACGGGTAATAATCCAGCGGTTTTTACTGATGCGAGTATCAAAGTATTCCAAGGTCAACTTGAAGAATTAGGCTTTGATTATGACTGGAGCAAGCTCACGATGACGAGCGATCCAGAATTTTATAAATGGACACAGTGGATTTTTAAAAACCTCTATTTAGACGGTTATGCGAAATATATTGAAATGCCGGTTAACTGGTGCGAAGAACTTGGCACGGTTTTATCAAATGATGAAATCATCGACGGTAAAAGTGAAAGAGGTGGATTCCCAGTTGTTAGAAAAAACCTTAAACAATGGGTTATCGACCAAGTGCAATTCGCAGAAGATTTGTTGTCTGGGCTAGATAAAATCGATTGGCCAGAATCCACAAAAGAAATACAAAGAAACTGGATTGGCAAAAGCGTTGGTGCTTTAGTCAATTTCCAAATTAAAGGCACAGATAAAACATTTACAGTGTTTACGACGAGATGCGACACTCTTTATGGTGCGACTTACTGCGTACTTTCTCCTGAACACGAATTAGTTAAACAAATTACAAGCAAGGAACAATTAGATGCAGTGAATCAATATATTGAAGTCACTTCTCATAAAAGTGAACTTGAAAGAACTGCTAACAAAGAAAAAACTGGTGTCTTTACTGGTGCTTATGCAGTTAACCCTGTTAATAACAAAGAAATCCCAATCTATATCAGCGATTACGTGCTAGCAAGTTATGGTACAGGTGCAATTATGGCTGTCCCTGCTCATGATTCACGCGATTATGCATTCGCGAAGAAATTCGGTTTAGAAATCATTCCGGTTTTAGAGGGTGGCGATATTTCTAAGGAAGCTTATGAAGGGGATGGTAAACATATCAACTCTGGTTTCTTAGATGGACTTGGAAAACAAGAAGCGATTAATAAGATGATTGCTTTCTTAAAAGAAAATGGAATTGGTGAACAAAAAATCAATTATAAATTTAGAGAATGGATCTTTGCTAGACAAAGATATTGGGGCGAACCAGTTCCAGTTGTTCATATGGATGATGGTTCCATTCACGTTCTCGACGATGATGAACTTCCTCTCGTTCTTCCGGTTTTAGATGACTATAAATCGAAAAACGGTAAAGCTCCTTTGGAGAATGCGAAAGAGTGGAAAGATTATTATTATCAAGGCAAGCATGGCGTTAGAGAAACATCTACAATGCCTGGCAGTGCGGGTAGCTCTTGGTATTTCCTACGTTATGTCGATCCCCATAACGACAAAATTTTCTGCGATAAGAAATTAGCAGATCACTGGCTCCCAGTTGATTTATATATCGGTGGTCCTGAGCATGCGGTTGGACATTTGATTTATTCCCGTATTTGGACTAAATATTTACATAAAAAGGGATATATTTCCTTTGATGAACCATTTAAAAAACTCGTCCATCAAGGCATGATTTTAGGTTCAAACAACATCAAGATGGGAAAAAGATATCCGGAATTCGTTGTTAATCCAAGTGATGTTGTGCGTGAACATGGCGCGGACACGCTTCGCTTATATGAGATGTTCATGGGACCTCTTGAAGCGAGCAAACCATGGAATAACCAAGGTGTTGAAGGCGCGCATAGATTTTTAGACCGTGTCTACCGCATCATTGTGGAAGCAGGTGTGGTGCAAGAAGAAGCCACTCCAGAACTCGATTTCATCTATAACCAAACTGTTAAAAAAGTGAGCGATGATTTTGAATCCCTTAACTTCAACACGGCAATCAGCCAAATGATGGTCTTTATCAATGAAGTGTATCGCATTAACAAAATCAGCAAAGAATATGCAGAAGGATTTGTAAAACTCATCTATCCAATTGTTCCACATATCGGTGAAGAGATGTGGGGAAAACTTGGTCATAGTGGGACTATTGCTTTTGAACCATGGCCAAAATACGATGAATCAAAGCTCGTGAAATCAACTGTGAAAATGGCGGTTTCCGTTAACGGAAAACCTAGAGATACTATAGAGGTGGCAATCGATTTAGATAATGCCGAGGTTGAAAAGATTGCTCTAGCAAGTGAAGCAATTAAAAAACACACGGAAGGAAAGACGATTAAGAAAATAATTGTCGTTAAGAATAAGATTGTGAATATCGTGGCAATATAATATGAAGTTAGCAATTGATGTTGGAAATACGACAATCGCCTTAGGATTGTTCAACGGAAGAATCGTTGAGAAGATTATTATCTCGACAGATTTAAACAAGGCCCAAGACGACTTTTTCCTATTGCTTTCACCTCTTTTTAAAGAAAAGAATATCGATACAAAAGAGGTTAATGAAATCGTCTATTGTTCTGTGGTGCCTCAAATTGATGAAGCATTAAAAGGAGCGATTAAAGCAATCTTCAAAAATGCTTATATGCTAGTCATTAATACCGCGATTAAAACTGGCTTTAAAATCGATGTCCAAAACAAGGATGAAATCGGTGGCGATCTCTTAGCGGGACTTCAAGGTGCCTATTCTTTATATGGGTATCCAATCTTGATTGCTGATTTAGGGACTGCAACCAAAATTCTATCCTTAAATAAAGAAGGGGTATTTACTAGCTGCTTAATTATCCCTGGAATGGATATATCCGCTTCCCTATTATCAAATAAAGCAGCGTTATTACCTTCGGTTGGGTTAGAAGATGTTAAAGAAATTAGCAAATGCAATAATACAATCGATGCGATGAAAGGTGGAATTGTATACGGCCATTCTGCGATGGTAGAAGGACTAATTGCTCGATACGAAGAAGAGCTCGGATATCAGTGTAAACATGTGATTACTGGCGGTGCCACTCATCACATTGAAAAATATATTTCAAAAGATTTTGTAATCAATTATGATTTAGTGCTGTTTGGATTAATTGAATTATTAAAAATCAATGCAAAATGAGGAGATTTTTATGAAAAAAGATGTAAAGTACGCGAAAATCGTTAAGAAATACGAAAAGCCAATGCTTGAAAATTTAAAGAGTTTTGTGGCGATTAATTCCGTATATGATGGCGTAACCGCTAGCGAAACAAATCCTTTTGGTGAAGGTGTTAGCAAGGCTCTTAAGTTTTTTGAAGAACTCGCTAAAAAGGATGGTTTTAAAGTAACTAACTACGACAACAAAGTCGTGGAAGCGATTCTTGGCGAAGGTAAAAAGAACATTACTATCATGGCCCATGCCGATGTCGTTCCAACAGGAACTGGTTGGTCACAAGATCCATTTAAAGTCGTGGAGAAAAAAGGTGTGATTTATGGTCGTGGAGTCGCTGATGACAAAGGACCTTTATTATCTTGTTACTACGGTTTATTAGCGTTAAAAGAAAATGACTTACTCGGTAAATATCGTGTGAGATTTTTAGTGGGTGGTAATGAAGAAAGCGGTTCATTATGCATGGAACATTATTTCCACACGCTTAAGAAAGAAGAACCAACTTATGGTTTTTCTCCTGATAGCAATTTCCCAGTTGTCTTTGCGGAAAAGGGTATCACTAATTTTGAAGTGAAAAAGAAGGTTAACATTCCTGGCTTAATTTCTATTAAGGGTGGAACCGCTCCAAACTCTGTTATTGAGTTATGTGAAGTGAAATTCGATATCAACGACGATATCGTTCCATTCTTATTAAAGAATTTCCCAGATGCGGAGATTTTTACTCGTGATGATATTGTCAATATTACTTTCCACGGTAAAGCCGCTCATGGCTCTGTTCCACAGTTAGGTGTTAATGCTGGAATGAAAGCGATCAAATTCCTTGCTGACTATACACAAAACAAAGATTTATTAAAAATCGTAGAATGTTACTCTGATGTGTACGGCAAAGGTTGTCGCGCGACAGGATACTCTCATGATATGGGTCAAAATTCCTTAAATGTCGGTTTAATTGATTATGTCGATGGAGAGATTTCTCTCATCGTGAATTTCCGCTTTGTTGAAACATGTTCCTATGATGATTTAAAAAGCAACATCATTGCTGCTTCTAAACCTTTAAGCGTTAAATTCTTTGGCTGTTCGCCAGTCTTATATTTCAAAAAAGATAGCCCGCTTATCAAAACCCTTGTTAATGCCTATAGAGCGGAGACTGGTGATTTAGAAACTGAACCACTTGCAATTGGTGGTGGAACATATGCGAAAGAAACAGCGAATACTGTTGCCTTTGGTTTAGAATTCCCAGGTTGGGATTCAAAAATGCATTCCGTTGGTGAACAAATCAAGATTGATGCGTTAAACCAAGGAATGGCGATTTATGCAAGAGCGATACATAGTTTAGGACAATTGATTGAAGATGAGGACAAAATTTAAAGCTTGGGCAGAACCTTATATCAATGAACATCAAGACATTTGTGTTGATGCTTTAAGTTTGTCTAAAATTGATAACCTCTATTTAGAAATTGGCTCTGGCAAAGGCTTATATCTCATAACAATGGCTAGTAAATATCCTGATCGAAATTATGTTGGGGTTGAACGCAATGTCACCTGTGCAGGATATCTTGCTAAAAAGATTGTAGAAAGCGAACTACCAAACGCTAGGTTATGCTTTATGGATGCGGAGAAGTTGCTGAGTGAGATTAAGGAACATTCTTTGAAACATGTTTTCCTCAATTTTTCTGATCCCTGGCCGAAAAAAAGACATAACAAACGTCGTTTAACTTCTGATCGATTCATCCCTTTATATCAAAAGGTGATGGCTCATGGTGGAGAAATCATCATGAAAACAGACAACAAAGAATTATTTGATTATTCGAAAGAAAATTTCTTAAATAATGGTTTTACACTTATTTTCGAAGATTTGAATTATCAATTAGACGAAGAAAACGATGCGCTTACAGAATATGAAATTGATTTTAGAAAAGATAATAACCCAATTTATCGAATAGGAGTGAGATATGAATAAATACTGTTTATATTATTTCCCTCCCAAAAGCGATGATTCTCTTGGAGATTCTCTCGTTATTTATTTTGGAGGCAATTTACCAACAACTTCACAAATAAAAGGGGAAGCGGTTAGCAAATTATTAAACAAGGAAAATGTTATTGGATATTTGATTCGTAACTTCTCTAGTTACTGTAAAATTCATATACATGGCCCAATCTTTTTGCCAAATGATGAAATCATTGATTTATTAAATGATATTTTGGAAAACGCTGGACTTGAATCGCTTCCATATTTTGACCATTCTGGATTTGTCATTGGAGAAGTGGTTAGTAAAAAAGAATTAAAGAAAAGCTATCTATATCAAATAGATATTGGAAATATAATTAATGTTGAATCAACTTTCGAACTAAATGTTGGAGAAAAAATAGTTGTCGCGAAGAACGGCACATATTTGATGCCCGGAAGGATGATTACCCCATTTGAAATAGAAAAAGGTGTTAGTAGCGATGGCCGAATCTGTTCAAATCAAGATTTGATCGTTCCGCCTTTAGAAGAATTCTTTGCGGTAATAGTTGATTCAAATAATAAAAACGGAGATGACTTTTTTAAAGTAGAAAGAAGGGAAAGCGATGCTTGAAGTACAACTTAAAAAAGAAGGTAAGATTAAACGATTAACAAATCGTACTTTCAAATTTGACGAAAGAATGGGTAGTGGTTTTTATTCCGCTTGCTATTTTTTAAAAAGTCGTAAAATCGTTACTGAGAATGAGCCAAATCACATCGTGACAATGCAGTGGTTCCAAAGAACTAATGATGCACTGCTATGTGGAATCGATGAAGCGATTGCAATTTTGCATAAATTTTCTTCTAACCCACAAGACTTAGTTATTGAAGCTTTGAATGATGGTGATTTGATTCAAGCGATGGAGCCGGTTTTAAAGGTTACTGGTCGATATGAAGATTTTGGATTTTTAGAAAGCGTTATTGATGGCGTTCTTGCAAGACGTACATCCGTGGCAACAAATGTTAAAAGAGTGCTCGATGTCGCTGGTGACACACCAGTGTTTTCAATGGCCGATCGACAAGATGATTATCTCACCCAGGTTGGTGATGGTTATGCGACATATGTTGCTGGCATTAATAGAGTATCAACTGACGCCCAAGGATTATGGTGGGGTGGTAAAGGTATGGGTACGATGCCACACGCATTAATTCAAATATGTGGTGGCGACTTATGCCGTGCTGCAGATATTTATTTAAAATCGTATCCTGATGAAAAAATCACTGCATTAGTCGATTATCATAATAATGTTACAGTTGATGCTTTGAAATTAGCGAGACATTTAAAAGAGAAGTTGAAAGCGGTGAGAGTTGATACTTCAATGAGCTTAATTGATCACTATTTTGATGATAAAGATACTTCTTCTTTCAACCCTCATGGTGTCTGCAAAGAACTCATCTTTGCTTTAAGAAAAGCTCTTGATGATGAAGGTTTCAATTATGTGAATATCGTCGTTAGTTCTGGCTTTGGAGCAGAAAAGATTAAACAGTGGAAAAAAGATAACGTTCCAGTGGATTTATATGGAGTGGGAACTTCATTTGTAAATAATATGACCTGTGGATTTACAGGAGACCTCGTCGTCCTCGATGGTCGCAACGAGGCAAAAGAAGGTAGAGATAATTACCCCACAAATAGACTTGAAAAAGTGCCATATGCGATATGCGAGGAGGAATAAATATGAATATCGTCGAAGAATTAAAATACCGTGGATTAATCAAGGATTATTCCAATCAAGAAGCTGTTGAGAAACTTCTCTCTAGTCCAACAACAATATATTGTGGCTTTGATCCAAGCGCATCTTCGCTACATATGGGAAACTTTGTGATGATTTCTTTATTGATGCGTTTACAAAGAGCAGGACATCGTATCATCGCAGTTGTCGGTGGGGCTACTGGTATGATTGGTGATCCAAGCGGCAAAAGCGCAGAAAGAAATTTACAAACCAAGGAAGCTTTAGCGCAAAATACCGCGAAAATTAAAGCGCAATTAGAAAAATTTATCGATTTAAGCGATCCGAAAAAAGGCATCATTTTAAATAACTATGAATGGTTAGGGACTCTTTCGATGCTTGATTTATTAAGAGATTATGGCAAGCACTTTTCTATTAATTACTTATTAGCGAAAGATATCATCGCAAATCGTCTTGAAAGCGGATTATCTTTTACAGAATTCACATATAACATTTTACAAGCGATTGATTTCTTGCATTTATACCGTACTGAAGGATGTCATTTACAAGTTGGTGGTAGTGACCAATGGGGTAACCTTACCAGTGGTCTTGAATTAATTCGTAAGGCTGAAGGACCAGATGCGGAAGCAGAGGCGATGACTTGTCACTTATTGCTTAGAAGCGATGGTAAGAAGTTTGGCAAAAGTGAAAAAGGTGCTTTATTCCTCAATAGTGACCTCACTAGTCCATACCAACTCTATCAATATTTCTATAATGTTACTGATGTAGATGCAGTTAAATATTTGAAAGTTCTTACTTTCTTATCGCCAGAAGAAATCAATCAAATCGAAGTTGAACATCTTGCTAACCCAGGTATGAGAATTGGACAAAAAGCTTTAGCATATGCTGTTACTAGCACAGTGCATGGGCAAGATAAAGCCGACGAAGCGAAGATGATGAGCGAAGTGTTATTCAAAGGCGATATATCTTCTTTAAATAAAAAGCAAATCGAAGAGGTTTTTGGAGATTTGACTGTAGAAGTGGAAGGCGACTTAATGCTTGAAGATCTTCTCATTAAAATCGGTGCAGCTTCTAGTAAAAGAGAAGCTCGTGAATTTGCCCGCGGAAATTCCGTTTTAGTTAATGGAAATAAAGAAACAGATCCAAGTAAAATCATTTCAAAATCCGATTCTTTGTTTGGAACTTATTCGGTAATTAGACGTGGTAAAAAGAATTATTACCTCGTAAAACATATATAAATGAACGCTTTTTTGCATAAAATAGTCTAGTTTTGCGCGATTTTAGAAAAAAAGTTTTTGCATTCGCGTATGCATTTAATATAATAAAATTACGTATATAAGGAGACTTTGTATGGAAAGTAAATTTAAAAAGCCCGCAATCGTGTTTTTAGTTTTGAATACGATTTTCCTTCTTGTATGGGTCGCAATGCTTGCTGTTTTTGGTTTAACATCAGGTCTTTATGCTGACTTTGTCCAAGATTTCTTAATGGGCGCTCATGTAAACCCAATTATTAATGTGTTTACGAAATTCAATTTTGCACATTGGAAAACATATGTCCTTCTTGCTATTGCAGCAATCGGTGTCATTATGCTTATCGTTGGCATCATCTTATCGATTACTAGAAAACGCAAGAGATATATTTTCTATATCCTTTCATTCTTATTATCTATTGCTGCTGCAATCGATTTCTTCGCTAATGCTGGCGTCTATTACAGAGCCATCTTCAATCAAACAATCGCTGGCAAACATTTAGCAGCCCTTGGCATTTTCTATATCGTTGCTATCGTTGCTGGTGCGGCCATTGCATATGGCTCACACTTCTTAGTCTATTTCTTAGGTCTTGCTCATGCTAAGGCATTAAAGAAAGCTGCTGAATTACAAGAAGTTGCACCATCTGAAGAACCAGCACAAATCGAAGAACAACCAGCTGAAGAAAATAATGAAGCACCTGCTGAAGATGAAGAAGAAGACTTCGCTTTAGCGGCTGTTAATAACGAACCACAAGCAGTGGAAGAAGTTAAAGAAGAAGCTGTTGAAGAACAACCATTGGCTGACTTTGCAGTTGAACCAGAAGAACTCCCAGCTCAACCAGAAGAAGTTGTTGTTGAAGAAGTTCCACAAGAAACTGATCCTGAAAAGACACCAGTTACTAGACAAGATTTAGCCTCCATCTTAAAAGATGTTGTTAGAGATATCGTCAGAGATGAAATCGCTCGTGCTAACGCCGACAAAGAGGAAGAAAAGAAAGAAGAAAGACCACAATTTAACGGTAATGGTGGATTCCCTTCAGTTACTGGTGCTACTTTCGGTGGACCATTAGTGGTTCAATACTTCAATGGTGGCATCAATGCTCCAGCTGAACCAGCAGTTGCTCCAGCACCTGCCCCAGCCCCAGCTCCAAAAGAAGAACCAAAACCTGCTGAAGAACCAAAGCAAGAAGAACCAGAACCAAAGAAAGAAGAACCAGAACCTGCCCCAGCCCCAGCTCCACAAGCTGTTGAACCAGTCTTAGGTCCTGTCGTGGAAGAAAAACCAAAGAATCCTATCATTAGAATTCCATTCACTGAAAGACTTCTCGATTCTGAACAAGATATCCAAGATATCTATAACGAACTCAAAAACGAACTTCTTTCATGGGGTTTACATTCCAGAGTGAGCAATAGCGGTGATGCTTTCCGTCTTCATACAAAGACTTATTGTAAGATTACTGTTGCTGGTAAGAGCTTAAAATTATACTTCGCTCTTGATCCAGCGGATTATTCCGATTCTACTCTCCCAATTCAAGATGCTTCTGAAAAGGGATTGTATGTTGATATCCCACTCGTCTTCAAAGTTAAGAGCGGTCTCTCTGTTAGAAGAGCCAAACAACTCATCAAAGATGCTTGTGAAAAAGACGGCTTAACTCAAGAAGAAGTTGGCACAGTCAACTGGATTAAAGAATTAAAAGCTGAACGAAAAGCTAAGAAATAATTCTTAATCAAACAAAACTAAGAAAAGGTATGTTCTTTCATACCTTTTTTATTTATGTTAACATAGTTATACTATATGCCTGACTATCTATCGTGGATCTTAATTGGGTTGTGCCTTCTTGGGCACTTCTTCTTTTCTGCTTCCGAAACAGCACTTGCTTCTTGTAATCGCTTTCGTATGAGCGTTTTAGCAGAAGAGGGCAACAAGTCAGCAAAACTCGTCAATAAAGTCGTTGAGAAATTTGACCGTGCGTTAACTTCAATACTCATTTGGAACAATATCTTTGCTGTCGGTATTTCTTCTGTTGCGACTTTGTTATTTTATAACTATTTAGCAGGCACTAATTTAGAGGAATACGTTTCGATTATTTCCTCTATTATTTTCACTTTTGTTGTCTATATCTTTGCGGATACTCTTCCTAAAACGATTGCTAAAGCAATACCTGATACTTTGTCGCTTGCTTTCATCTATCCGATTTATTGGTTCACAATCCTCATTTTCCCAATAACTATTGTTTTTGAAAAAATGATGTTCCTCATTGAAAAAATGTTCAAAGTGAAGGATGAACAAGCTTTTACCCAAGAAGATTTTGAAAACGTCGTCGACCAAATTGAAGAAGAGGGGATGATTGAGGAAGAGAATAGTGAAATCATTCGTTCGGCTTTTGAATTTATCGATACCTCTTTAAAAGATGTCATTACTTATAAAGATAAGATGTACATGTTAAACATCGATGACCTAGATAAAGAAAAACTGATTACAATCATAAAAGAAACAACATATTCGAGAATTCCGATTTATAAAGGTGATGATAATAATTATATTGGGGTTTTGAACGTCAAATCGTTTGTGGAGATGTTTTTAGAAAACCCTGACCAAGAAATCGAAAAATACCTGCAAAACCCGTATTTTGTTAATAGCAATATCGACTTATTAGATTTATTAAATGGTTTTAAAAATAGCCATACGCATTTAGCATTAGTTAAAAAAGAAGACCAAGTGATTGGTATGGTGACTTTAGAAGATGTTTTAGAAGTGCTTGTCGAAGACATCAGCGAGCCTAACCGCATCAAAAGGAGTGCGAGAATATGAGTTGGTATTATTGGGTCATTCTCATCGTCTTGCTCGTCTTCAGTGCGTTTTTTTCAGCAAGCGATATGGCATATGGTTCTGTCGACCGCAACAGACTTATTAAGAAGAGTGAGACAAGCCGCACGGCAAGAATTGCTTTGAAATTAGTGGATAATTATGAATTATCGATTTCAACGATACTATTTGGCAATAATTTAGTAAACATTCTCGCTTCTTCTATCGTGACGATTGTCGGAACGAGCATAAATGGAGAAATTGGTGCATCAATTGGTGCGATTATCATTACTGTCGTGCTCATCATCTTTTCTGAATTTTTACCAAAAGCTGTTGCGAAAAGATTTAGCTATTCACTTTGTTTAGCTTTTGCTTATCCAGTATTTATATCGGTTGTTTTATTCTTTGCTTTCGTTTGGCCGATTTCTAAAGTGTTCCAGTTAGTTGGTAAATTGTTCACTAAAAGGGCAAAAGAGGAAGAAGAAATTGGGGAAGAAGAACTCGATGAAATGATCGATGAAATCGAAGAAAGTGGCGAACTTGAAAAAGATGAAGCAGAACTCGTTCGTGGAGCGGTTGACCTCATCGATATTGAAGCATATGAAATCATGACTCCACGCGTTGATGTTTTCGCGGTTGATGTCGATGAAAACATCAAAGAAAAATATGAGATTTCCGATTTATTGAAACATTCACGTATTCCTGTTTATGAAAATACGGTTGATAACATAATTGGTATTATCCCGGTTAAAACTCTTGCAAGACTCTTGCTGAGCGGTGGGGAAATCGATGTGAGATCGTTATTATATCGACCAATCTTTATTCCAAGAAATTACCAAATAGTGAAGTTATTAGATGATTTCAGACAAGAAAGAGTGCACATTGCCGTTGTAAAAGATGAATATGGTGGAACAGATGGCATCATTACTATGGAAGATATTATTGAAGAAGTTGTCGGTGATATCTTTGATGAAAGCGACGAAGTAGTGGAAGAAGTCAAAAAGATTAGAAAAGGCATTTATTTAGTAAACGGTATGATGAACATCGATGATTTCTTTGAGCTTATCGATTATCACGATGAATTTGATACGAATTATTCTACAGTTGGTGGGTTATGCCAGGAATTCTTCGATGATTTCCCTAACGTTGGTGATTCATTCCATATCGGTAATTACAAAATAACAATTACAAAAGCTGATCGATATAGTGTCAATCAAGTTAAGGCATGTCGCGTTTATAGAAAAAAAGACTAATCATTTTAGTCTTCTTTGTTCTAATACCTCGAGATACTTTTTATAAATATAACCAGTTACTTTGTCTTCGTTATAATGTTGGCTATCGACGATGATATCGACATCGGTGAGATTTTCTTTGCCAAATCTAACCTTATCTTCAACTAACCTTTGTTCGATGCATTCTGGCTTATCGCCTCTAATTATCATTCTTTGACGTCGTACATCTTCTGCAACATTTAAAAAGAAAACAACAATGTGGGGATCGTGTAACGCGACGTATGCGTGCATTCCATTAGGTTCGATAGCGATGACTTTGTTGTCGGCGATTTCACTTTTTAATGATCCGTATAAATTGTTGTTATAATTCGTATATTCTACGAATAAATCTTCTTTAATCATCTCTTCAAAGCGTTCTTTGCTTACGAAATAATAATCGATACCGTCGATTTCTCCGGGGCGCATGGGACGCGTAGTCGTAGTAATAACACGCTTGATGTCATATTTTTGCATCAAACGTTTGGCAACCTCTGTTTTGCCACTTGCGCTTGGGCCACTTAATACAATCATAGTTTTTAACCTGTTTTTAGTATTATAATACCCTTTTGTAGTTTATTAAAACAAAAATATTATCAAAGGATAGCTGAATCTGGTTTTCTTAAAATTATTAAGAAAGTATGTAATTAGTTAGTTTTTTTATTTATAATGTAATAGTCAATTAAAGGAGATAGTTAAAATTTATGGCTAAAATTGTCAAAGTTCATGGTCGTGAAGTGCTCGATTCTCGTGGTAACCCAACTGTTGAAGTTGAAGTTACTTTAGATGATGGTGTTAGAGCTCGTGCGATCGTTCCTTCAGGTGCTTCCACTGGTGAAAGTGAAGCTCTTGAATTAAGAGATGGTGATAAGAGCAGATACTTAGGTAAAGGTGTTCTTAAAGCTGTTGAAAATGTTAATACTAAAATTGCTCCAGCTGTCGTAGGTTTAGAAGCGACCGACCAAGTCCTCGTCGACCGCACAATGTTAAAATTAGATGGTACTCCATTTAAGAAAAACTTAGGTGCGAACGCGATTCTTGGTGTTTCTCTCGCTGTTGCTAGAGCTGCTGCTGAATCATTACATCAACCACTTTACCGCTATATCGGTGGTACAAATGGTAAAGTTATTCCAACTCCATGTATGAACGTCATCAATGGTGGTGCGCACGCACAATCCACTGTTGACTTCCAAGAATTCTTCATCATTCCAGCTGGTTTCCCAACATTCAGAGAAGCTTTACGTGCTGGTACTGAAGTCTTCCATGCTTTAAAGAAAGTTGTTAAAGAAAAAGGCTATGAAACTGGTGTCGGTGATGAAGGTGGCTTTGCTCCTTCCTGCCGCGAAGGTAACGAAGAACCATTAGCGTTAATCGCGGAAGCTGTTAAAAACGCTGGTTACAAACTCGGCGAACAAATCTTCTTAGGTATGGACGTTGCTTCTTCTGAATTCTATGAAGGTAACGGCCAATATAACTTAGTCAAATCTGGCGAAGGTAAGAAATCTACTGAAGAGATGATTCAATTCTTAGAAAAACTCGTCAAAGATTACCCAGCTATCGTTACTATTGAAGATGGTCTTGCTGAATCCGACTGGGAAGGCTGGGCGGAGCTCACTCGTCGTTTAGGCGGTAAGATTCAACTCGTTGGTGATGACTTATTCGTCACAAACCCAGAATTCGTCAGAAAAGGTATCATCAACCACGTCGCAAACTCTGTCTTAATCAAAGTTAACCAAATCGGTACTTTAACTGAGACTCTCGATGCCATCAGATTAGCGCAAAGCAATGGTTATACTTGCATGGTCTCCCACAGAAGCGGTGAAACTGAAGATGCAACTATCGCTGACTTAGCTGTCGCTGTCAACGCTGGACAAATCAAGACTGGTTCTGCTTCCCGTACTGATCGTATGGCCAAATATAACCAACTCCTCAGAATTGAAGAAGAGCTTGGCGAAAGCGCTGAATTTATCGGTGTTAAAGCCTTTGCAAACCGTAAATTCTAAAAAAGTTTAAAAATCACAGAAAACTAAGACCCCTTTGGGGTCTTTTTTTAGTTTTGTAAAAATTACCGAAAATAAAATCCGAAAATTTCCGATTTTTCGACTCTATATATATTAGGGGGGTAAATTGTGAACTCACTAAAAAATATGGTCAAAAATGAAGATGAAGTGATTGTGATTGCGTCAATTTATGTGAACATCATTGATAATATTCTTAACTTTCCTCATCCAAACAATCTCCAAAAATCTTTTATGTATCTTCATCGCGTTGAAGAAGCTCTCAGCGCGTTAGATTCCAAACACAGAGAATTGATTGAAAACGACTTCATCGACCGTTCCCATCCAGAGTGGTGGCGAAATACTTATTCATGCAAAAGCTATCTCAATTTGCGTTATAAGGCCGTGGGTTCATTCTTGGTGCACTTTTATGGTAATTAAAATGATTCGCGCTTGTTTATTGATTGCTATTCCTTTATTATCGATGCTATTGTCCTCAAGCATTGATAACTCCTTTAAAATGGGAAGTCGAAAAAGTGCACCTTCTTCCCCTATATCCTTTAATAGTTCTACTTTATATGGCCCATATAGTGGTGGCGAAAGCGTGACATTCTCTTGGTCGTACACGAATACATCAACTAACAATTATAGTAGTGTTAATGATTATATTATTATCGACTGTCCGTCTTATTCTTCCGCGCCACTCGTTAGCAAAAGAGTTGCAAGGCATGCCTTATCTTCTGGAGAAAGCCGTAGCTTATCTTATACTTATAAGATTCCAGAAACGAGACTATCATCTGAATCAGGTTTGGTTTTTAAAGTTGGCGTTCAATATAGCGGTAGTTATATCGCTTTATTAGAAAAGAAGTTAAAAAAAGTAATTCCTAATAACATTAACCCTTTAAATTATCGTTCAAACAAATACACCATCAAGAATCGCTCTTTTTACTTAAATGAGAACGATGTTGAAGAGAGCTTTTTATTTGATGAATATCGCGATTATGTTGAATGCGATGAATATAATAGAATGCAGTTTTCAAAGCTATCATTTCTTTATTCCTATCCAGTTAGATTAACCTATGAAAAATGCTATATAAAATTCATCGACAAGAATGATGTATTCCCTTTTATAAATAAAGACGAAGATGGTTATCGTGTAATAAAAGCAGATTTACTTGATAACGACGGCAGAATTACTATCGATTTCCCAGATTTATATTATGAACCAATAAGTTTACAGCCTAGTGATCAGAAAAAAGGCAGCAAGACAAAATATCTATATGTTCCTAAAGGAAAAAGTAAAGCAATTAAGGATTATGAATTCATCATTGAAGCGCATAATATAGGAATTAATAAAACAAGTTTTTCTCATAGCTTAGAAACTTCTATTTCTCCTTATTATCTCGGCAATTGTGTTGACGCTGATTACTGCATCGTAGGAGGAATCAAAGAATGATCAATATTTTTATTTCGTTACTATTCATAATAATGAGCTATTCGTTTTTCACCATATCGATATCTATCCAAGGAATAAATCGTATGGTGATTAATGCTCCTCGCGGGATATTTGAATATTCGGTTGTTAGCAGTGAAAATGGTTTAGTTTATTACGAACAAGAAGAAATTAAAAAACGCTACCTTTCTTATATAGAAGACAACATTCATCAATATGTCGATAAATATGATTTGCGGTTTCGTTTTTATAATCCATCTACTGGGGGATTATGTCAGGAAAACTGTGAAGGAGTAGAGATAAAACTATCATCAAATATTGCCTTTTCTTTTTCCTATTCACGAACGATGTTTTATGAAATAAGGGAGGTAAGGCATGGATAAACAACAAGGCTTAGAATATTTATATTCTTCACCTCTATATCCGCTTCTTACAAAGGAGAACATTACTGATGTGGGATATAACGGGAAAGACATTTTCTATCTCGATAACAATGTCGGAAGAGTGAAAAGCAATATACAGTTTAGTAAAGACGATGCGCGTGATTTCATCCGTCAAATTGCCAACATATGCGAAAGACAGTTTTCAATCGCTAATCCTTGCTTGAATGTGACGATTGGAAATTACCGAATTAATGCGATTCATCAATCGATTGGACGGGAAAGAGGGGAGCAGGCTGTTACTTTCTCTATCCGTATTGCTTCTCCAAAAATAAGAATTTTTGATGATACAGATTTTTTAACCGATGAGCTTAGAGAATTGTTTGATGTTTTGGTTAACTCAAATCAATCAATTGTTATTGGGGGGCTTCCTGGAACTGGTAAAACAGAATTACAAAAGTATATATTAACGCGACTGAATAAAGACCAACGTGTCATCGTCGTCGATAACGTTTTAGAACTTGAAAATATTAGAGACTATATCAACTATGATTTGACAGTATGGCAATATAACGAAAACAATCAGAGCATCACTTTACCTGTGCTAATTAAAGAAGCGTTGAGAAACATGCCAGACTGGCTCATTCTTGCAGAAGGAAGAGGGAAGGAGATGTTAGACATCCTTAATTCTGCAGTTACAGGACTACCGATTATCACAACACTTCATTCATATGATGTTCATTCGATTCCTGTAAGAATGGCGAGGATGGTGATGATGAACGATGAAAATTGCAGGTATGAAGATATTTTGAATGATATCAAATATCATTTTAGGTATTTTGTCTATTTAAAAAGAGGGAAGGATTCTTCCGGAAAAGTCAAAAGATACATCGATTCGATTGTGCATCTTGATAACCAGGGGAATGAACATTTTGTATATAGCAATAATTTGAAAAAGAAAAGGTATGGAAAAATCGATAGAAATAATGCTTCACAACTAAGAATTAAGAAGAGTCAAAAAGCTTTTATTCGATGTTTCTTAGGAGATAATTATGAGTAGCTATCGTTTGACGTTTTTGCTTATGGCATTAGTGTGTGGGGCAGTTAGTTATTTCGCGAGTGAAAACTTATATATAACGATAATAGTGGGTTCCGTATTATTGCTTTATCCACAAATATTCCTGGTCAAAAAACTTGAAAAAAGTCAGCAATCATTTAGCCGATATCATGAATGCTTTCATTTTGTAAATACCTTTATTGTAAGTTTAGATATTCGCGGTTCTCTGAGCGGTGCTTTTTCTTCGATCAACACGACGATGAATAAATCATATTTAGCGGTTTATGAAGGAATAGCATCGAATAAAAGCGAAGATAAAATCAGTTATTTGCAGAAATATTACCCGTTCCATTTCTATGGATTATTTATAAAAGTAGTCAGTTTGTGGCAAGAACAGGGTGGCGATATTTTGACGATGTCGGCACATCTACTAGAAGAAGGAAGAAAAAGTGAAGAACACCTCCGTTATTGCCATGACTTATATATAACTAGAACAGTGGAATTTATCGTTTTATGGATTTTTGCCTTCATCATTCTTGTCGTGATGCGTATCTCTTTAAACCAACTGTTCTTACATATCATTAATAAGGCTGTCTATCAAATTGGGCTCGGGCTATTCTTCTTATTCTTTTTGATAAGTGTTGATGTGTTAGTGAGAAAGATAACAAAAAAAGAAATAAAAGGATGGGATGAATATGAATAAACTTAAAAAGATTATCGAAGAATTGGGACTAACCTTTTCAAAAGAAATAACAAAGTTGCTCATCTTGAATCTATTTTTTATCGCTTTGGTTTTTCTCGTCTATTTCCTTAAAATGGAAAACTATTATTACATAGTTATTGCCGTCTTTTTACTTTTAGCAAACTACCTATTTATCAATTCATATTTTGTTCGTCATACAGAGTTGATATATCTACATGATGATGAAATGATTGCGTTATTCTCGTATTTTCAGGTTTTTATTGGTAACCACATACCGGTTTATTCAGCTTTTACAAACCTGCTTAATTATTCGAGCGCGTGGATGAAAGAGAAAATTAAACTCCTTCTCAGCGAGATTGATAATGACAAATCAGTACAACCATTTATCAATTTCAGCAAGAATTTTCAAAATCTCATTTTTGAATCGCTTTTAATATCCTTATATCAAATGGTTGATGAAGGGGAGAATATTCAGAAGAACAATGAATTCGTTTTTCTTTTCAATGAATTAAGCCAATCGAATATGCGTCGGAAGCAAGAGAAGAAGAAAAGGTCTTTGGATATATTATCCTCCTTTCCGCTTTTTGGTAGCGGCATAATTACTGTCACTTTGACTATTGGTATCGTTTCAAGTATTGGGGGAATGATCAATGTCTTCTAAACTCGGGGTGATTTTGTCGATGGTTTTTGTTGTTTTGTTCTTCCTATTTGGGACAGATTTATTATGCTTGCAGCAACATTATTCAGAACTCGATTCCAAAGGAGTGATGGTTGCCTATCATATTGCAAAAAACTCGCGAATTGATAACGATTTTGTATCTTCGTTGTCAAATAGATATAAAGTTGAAATCTTACTCGATCCTAATCAATCCGTTAATTATGGGGATGTGGTGAAGTTCGTAGTCAAAGATATATTTAATCCATTAATTATCTCTAATTCAGAGATGGTGGTTGCTGTTTCTCGAGAAGCAGTAATTGGTTATTATGGATAGAAAGGAGAAAAAGCATGTCAGAAATCAAAGGACAATTATTAGGCGTGATTTTGGTTTTGATGATCTTCGGAGCTGTATCAGCAGCGATGGTGGCGATTTTTAATGGTTTAACTCAAACCGTTGAAGATCAAGTCAGTGAAATGACTAATACCTCTAGAAAAAATGCAAGATATCAAATGAGCGAGCTTGTTTCTTATAAATAATTGAGTTTTTTACTTTTATAGTTTGTATAAAAACAATACAATTATTCTAAGAGGTCATAAAATGGATGTTATTAAAACAGTAAGAGAAATTTTAGCGAAACGCGTCGATGTTTCGAAATTGAAACCTGAAGATTCTTTAGCTTCTTTAGGTTTGGACTCTTTAGACTTGGTTGAAGTGATGTTAGAAATTGAATATGCGCTTCACATCGAGTTCACTAGTGAAGAGATCACAAATTTGACAACAATTCAAAGCGTAATTGATTTGATTAATGCTAAATTAGCATAATTCCTTGTATCGTTAAAATCTTTGTGATAATATCATTTTTGCGCTTAGCGCTTACGCCTACCTAGCTCAGTCGGTAGAGCTATCGGCTGTTAACCGATCGGTCGTGGGTTCGAGTCCCTCGGTAGGCGCCAAAAGTTGGCCTGTTGGAGAAGCGGCTTAACTCACCACCCTTTCACGGTGGCATTCATGGGTTCGAATCCCATACAGGTCACCAAATGCTTAATATTTTGAACGTATTAGGAATGGATGATTATAAGTTCAAACTTCCTACGATTCAAAGGAATAGAAGTCCTCAGAAATGAGGATTTTCTTTTATTTAAAAATAATAGAAATAATAGCGTTAAAATCTTATGTTTGTTATAATTTTAATATGTTTTTTGAACTTATTAAAAAATCGAAAGATAAATGGTTAGTTTCACCTGAATGTAAAATTTCAGATTTTTTTGACTACATTAAAAACAAAGGATCATTAAGAGATGCACAAATAGAAGCAATTGAAACATACTTATTTTTAAAAATTGCCTGTGAAAATAAACCGTTAGCAATTTTATTTAAAGAAGGACGTTTTGCTGATGATATAAATGTTAATGATTTACCTTTGACCCAACACGCTAGAAATAAATTGAAAGGAAGCAAAGCTGCTCTCTCTTTGTATCAAATTGCATGTTTAGAAGATAAAGATGGAAATCCTCTTTTCAAAGAAATGAAGTCTGAAATTGAAAATCATCCGAGTTCAATCGATTATGAGAAAGTAATTGATGACATATTCTATGGTGTCACATATGCTGATTTTTTGTTTAGTCTTCCAATGGGTGCCGGCAAGACATTCTTAATGGCATGTTTTATTTATATTGATTTATATTTTTCATCGCTTGAACCTGGAAATAAAGCGTTTGGTAAGAACTTCCTTGTTTTAGTGCCGTCCGGTTTAAAAACATCTGTTATTCCAAGCATTAAAACAATTGAAGAATTTGATCCTACATGGGTTATTCCTAATCCGGCAGCAGAGCAGATAAAATCACAAATTGTTTTTGAGATTTTAGAAGAGAATAAAACAGGAAACAAATCTAATAAAACAAAGAATCCAAATGTTCAAAAAGTGAACAATCACGCTCCTTTAGTTGACCAAGAAGGATTAATATTTGTTACTAATGCTGAAAAAGTCATTTTGAACGCTATTGAATTTAGAAAATCTAGCGGGATGATTAGCATTTTTGAAGATGAATCCGATATAAATTATAAGATTTCAAATGAATTAAGAAGATTACTCGGCGAAATACCTAATTTAGTAATTATGATTGATGAAGTTCATCACGCCTCAACTGATGAAGCAAAATTAAGACAGGTTGTTAATAAATGGGCAGAAAGCGGAAATGTTAATTCAGTTTTAAGTTTCACCGGAACACCTTATTTAAAATCGGCTGAAAAAATACAAGTTAGCTCAAATGCAAAGTTTTCATCTAAGATGATATCGAATATTGTCTATTATTATTCGTTAGCTAAAGGCATCGGCAACTTTTTAAAAACGCCTACTGTAAACGAAAGCAATGCAGATAGAAAAACAATCATTAGCAATGGTCTGAAAGATTTCTTTGATAATTATAAAGACCTTAAATACGGCAATGGTGCAGTTGCTAAAATTGCTATTTATAGTCCAACAATCGAAGTTCTTGAAGAAGACACATATCCATTAGTTGCTGAATATGTAACTTCGATAGGTCTTAATCCAAATGAAGTTATTCTTAAATTCCATAATGGTAATAAATCATATCCTGCTCCACAAGATGCGGATTTGCAGTTCAATTCTTTGGATACTCCTCTTTCAAAGATAAGAGTTATTTTACTTTGCCAAATTGGAAAGGAGGGCTGGGACTGCAAAAGTTTGACCGGTGTAATTTTGTCTCAAGAAAACGATTGTCCGACAAATAGTGTTCTTCAAACATCTTGCAGATGTTTAAGAGAAGTGGATGATGCTTCGAAAGAAAATGCTATTATCTGGCTAAATTCTAAAAACGCTCAAACACTTGATTCACAATTACAAGCTCAACAAGGTATCACAATCAAAGAATTCCAAAATAGAAATCAACCTAAATACCATGTTCAAAGAAGATCCAGAATTTCTAAATTGAACCTTCCTGATATCGATTTTTATCAAGTTTGTATAAAGACAGAAACAAAAATTGTCACCAAGGCTAACCCTAAAATATTCCTAAATACGTTTAATCCTGACTCATATAAAGCAGAAACTTTTAAAGTTGCGGTTAAAGATTTTAATGGGCACATCAACAATGTTGCGGAACTAGAATCGTTTGACGATTATTCTTTACCAACCACATATATTGAATGGATCAATGATCTTGTTAAAGAATCTCTTGGTTCCTTGTCTTTTGAAATAATCAAACCATTTGAAAATGAGCTTCATAATGTCTTCGAGAAAATATGCGATAAAGTTGGAGATGATTGTTTCTTGAGAAAGGAATTAAACCATTCAAAAATTCGTTCTGAAATAAGGAAGTCATTTAGAGATAAAATTACTTTCTCTTCTAAAGAAGAAGTTTTGCCTGATCATTGTGATTGGATCGATCCAGCGACGTTAACCAAGACAAAACTAGTATTAAAATTGTCTGAGCTATTTCCTGATAGAGATGCTGACAAAGAATTAAAAGATGCTGATGATGGTGCTGGTTCAATCACTTTGGAAAAGCTGGATGAATCGATAGCAATGATTAAAACCCTTGGTGGTGACGCTAGTGCATTGGAACAAAAACGTGGATTAATAGCTTCCAAAGAAAAAACTCTTCATTACTCGCCATATATTTTTGATGATAGTAATTTTGAGCAAAAAGTTTTTGAAAAAATATTGCATTTAGACACATTTAGAAACAAAGGTATAGAAATCTATTACAACGGCGATAGATTTGTTAGCACGTTTAAAATTAGATGCTATAAAAAAGTCGCAGATAAATCGTATCCAATTGGAAATTACACACCAGACTTTATTCTTTTAAAGAGAGACGATAATGGTGATATTCACAAGGTATTAATCTTAGAAACTAAAGGCAGCATCTATGCCAAAGAATTTGAAGATAAGAAAAAATTTATGTTCGACATGTTTGTTCCAATGAATAATGACAAATATGGATATGACAAATTTGATTTCCTATATATTGAAGATTCGTTAAGAGAAATAGAAATGATGTCGAAGATAACAGATGCTTTAAACGACTTTTTCAAGGAGGATTAATTATGCCAATTAAATATGTTCCTTACATTCCTACTCCAATAGAAGGACAAGCAGTCCTTGGTAATTTTATGCGCACAAAACGAAAACTCATTTATCGTGGTGCGGATGAGATATATGAAAGAATTTTACGAGGTATGCCTTATTACGAGCTTGAAAGAGTTGAAACTGTTGGTAAGGATAACCCTTCTGATAATTTATTAATCCATGGCGAATGCATTTCAACATGCGCTTATCTTAAGGATAAAGGCATCAAAGTCGATTTAGTATATATTGATCCTCCGTTTGCTAGTGGAGCTGATTATGCGAAGAAAATTTATATAAGGAGAAATCCTTTAGTTGCTAAGGCCATTAAAAAAGCTGAAGAAGAACTTGAAGATTTATCCGCTTCTCAATTTGAAGAAATAATGTATGGCGATATATGGGATAAAGAAAAATATTTAAACTGGATGTACGAGAATCTTATGGCCATAAAATCTGTCATGTCAGACACGGGTTCAATTTATGTTCATTTAGACTGGCATATTGGTCATTATGTGAAAATTTTGATGGACGAAATATTTGGTGAAGATAATTTTAAAAATGAATTAATTTGGAAATATTTCGGCCCAACAAGTGGAAAAAACAATTATCCTCATAAGCATGACAACATCTATTATTATTGCTTATCAAATGAAGGTTATTTTAACTTCGACGCTTGTTTGGTTGATTACGATGAAAAAGCTATTAAAAGATATGATCACATTGATGAAAATGGTAAAAGATACAAAATCTACAATGAAAAAGATGGGACCGTACGAAGAGCTTACATGAACGAAGGCACGCCTACTGAGGTATTTGAGATTCCAGGTATACAAAACCCTGTTTATGGAACTCAAAAACCAGATAATTTATTAGAGAGAATTATAAAAGCCTCTTCAGAAGAAAATCAGGTTGTTGCTGACTTTTTCGGAGGCAGTGGTGTAACTGCAGCAGTCGCCCATAAACTAAATAGAAAATTTATCACATGCGATGTTGGTGTTAATAGCATCCAAATTATTAGAGATAAATTAATGTCCGATAAAGCATCTTTTGAAATTTATGAAATAAAAGACGGCGTTAATCTTTTCAGAAACCCTGTTCAAACAATGAATAAAATAGTGAAGTTGATCCCTGGTTTGCAGGTTGATAATTCACTACCTAAGTTTTGGACTGGTTATTTCACAGATAGTAAGAATGGCAAAATACCTGTTTATATTCAAGACCTTAAAGATTCATCTTCTAAAATCTTTGATATTGTTAAATTAAACGAAATCATTAACGAACATATTCCTGCTCTTGAAGAAAAATATAAAAAGGTTGTCGTTTATTACGTCGATATTTCAGATTTTGATGAACTTAATAGTTTTATTAAAGACAATAATCTTAGTGGCACAGAAATTGAGTTTAGAGATTTGAAATCGATTTTAGCTTTAACTTTTGAAGAAGACTATTTGGATTATGAAGTGGTGGAAGAATCTTCTTCAATATTCTCTTCCAAACAACTAGTAATTAAAAAGTTTATTTCTGACAGATTAAAACAAAAGATTGATGAATTTAATGACAAAGCCATTGCTCAAGCAATTGAACATCCTGAAAATGCTAAGACAATAAAACTAAGCAAAGAAGGATTGGAAGGTATTGAAATGATTAGCGTCGATTGCACTTCTACTGAAGGGGAATGGCATTCTGATGCTGAGATTAAAGTTGAAAAAGATAACACTGTAACTTTAAATGGTGATAAGTCAAAAGAAGGATGGGACGGAAAAGTTCCTCTTACTGACGATCCAAAACGTATCAAAGTTAGAAATATTCTTGGAGATGAAACAATAATTATTGTTTAGTAAATTAAATCAAAAGCCTTGGTGAATGCGCATCCCAAGGCTTTATTTTAGCTTATCGTTCGGGTAAGCTCCTATCACTCAAGCTAGGTGGTGAATCCTGAGCCAGCTATCTTTTAACGTGTCCATAGTGGCCAGCACGGAGACAAATGTTTAACGTCTCTAGATGAAAGTCCAACATCATTCATGACTGATGCATAACCAATATAACAAAAGCGTATAAAATATGCAATACGTGAATAATTAGAAATGGTGGAAACTACTATTTTAGAAGAGGGCCGGAAAGGTGATTTTTACTTTTTAGGTGGGGTGTTACTATCCCCACCGGCTCTGCCTACAATTGAAAAAATGCCACGAGTCAACCTTATCTGGAAATGTCCGCGACCCTTGGTCCGCCAGAGCATATTCCAGAATAAGGCTGAACTCTAATTATTTGACGATTAATTGTGTTAAAATATTAATATTAAATTGCTAAATAGGAGGCCCTTATGTCTAATAGTATCGTCCTAGAATTACAAAAAGATGTCTTAAGTAATAATTGCGATGTTGTTTCATCGCTTAGAAAAGCTCATGTAATTTGTAAAAAATTAAATTTAAATGAAATGGATGAATGGATCAACTTTGAGCTAAATGGCTATGAAAATTGCCCTCAGGATAAATTTCCAAATTATAGAAAAATTCGTGGGGAACTAAAAGCTAAAAACCCTTACCATGGTATGATCCCTGTTTTATTAAATAATAATGAACTAGAAACAATGATATGTGTAAGGCCAATTCCGAATTCAATTTCTGAAATTATAGATTTGGTTAGTGAACATGAAACACTGGTTTTAAAACTTCCATCAGAACAACAGATGATTATTAATAACATGTGTAATGATTATATGGCAATGGAGATTACGATAGTGCTATCAAAATCAGCTGTTGCAGATATTGTAGAAAAAGTAAAAAACGCTTTGCTTGAATGGACTCTTAAGCTCGAAGAAGATGGAATTCTTGGTGAGGGATTAAAATTTACACTCGAAGAGAAAAATGCTGCTTCAAACATACCTCAAAACGTTAATAATTTTTATGGAACAACTAATATAGTTAATGGCGATAAGAATACATTAAAACAAGTAATTAAATCTAACAACTCGTATGTATTCAACTATGATACTGCTTATTCAATTGTTGAAGAGGTCCAAAATAAAATTAACGAAGAAACAATTGAAAAGGCAGACAAAGAAAAAGCGTTAGAAATATTGTCAGATATAAAAGAAAGCATAAAAGAAAAAAAGAAAACATCGTTTATTAAAACCGCACTAATTGGTTTAAAAGATTTTTTGATTAGCGTTGGTGCCGGAATTACTGCCGCATTAATACAATCTAAGTTAGGTATTTAATGATAACATTGATAACAAAATGTTATTTATTATAATATATACGTTAGGTATAGCTTTATGGATAGTTTAAAAGACATTATAGCCTCGAATCTAAAGGTTTTGAGAATTAATAAGGACATGCGTCAATCAGAGCTTGCTGAGGCTTTAGGAGTCACTCAGGCAGCAGTGGCAAGATATGAAGCGGGAATCACTACACCAAATGAGGAAGTGTTATTGAAGTATGCTGATTTGTTTGATGTATCCTTGGATCAAATATTCGGTAGAAGTGTTAGATATCAAAATTCGAACTTTGAGCCGATATCTGCTGATTTAAAGCGCGAATTCGATAACTTATTAGCTGATTCATTAAAGCCAGGAAGCAAATCCAGAAAGGCTATTGAGGAAATAGTTAAAAATAACAAATAAGTATAAATATAACGAAATGTTATTGAAAGAATCATCTCTATTTGATTAAATTAAATTAGTCAATATAACGGAGGTGATTCTTTTTATGATTAACGGGGTTATATACGCGAGATATAGTTGCGAAAAACAGACTGAGAATTCTATTTTAGGCCAGGTTAGGGAATGTTCTTCATTTGCTGAGAAGAATGATATCTATATAACGAAGGTGTATAAAGATGAGGCAATTTCTGGAAGGACAGCAAACAAAAGACCGGCTTTCATGCAGATGATTAAGGATGGATATGCTCATCTATTTGATGTCGTCATTGTTTGGAAAGGCGATAGATTCTCTAGAAGCAGAGCGGATGCTGCTAGATATAAAGGTGAATTGAAGAAACTTGGTATTAGAGTATTGTCTGCAACTGAAGCGAATGTCACAGGTCCGGAAGCGATATTAATGGATGGCATCAATGAGGCCTTTGCCGAATATTTCTCTGTCGAATTAGCGGCTAAAGTTGAAAGAGGGATGACCCAGAACGTCATTGAAGGGAAATTCAATGGTGGGCGTATGCCTATTGGTTATAAGAAAGATGAAAACGGCAAGATAGTAATAGACGAGAATAAAGCCTATATCGTGAGAGAGTTATTTGATAGTTATGTTATAGGCGGTCAAACCGTCATGGATATCTGCAATTCTTTCAAAATGAAAGGGTATTTGGACAACAATGGTAAATATATCCCTCATGGAACGCTTCAAAATATGCTGAACAATCCTCGTTATTATGGCTATTACGAATTCAAAGGGACCGTGAACATGAATGTCTTTCCTCCCATTATTAGCGAGGAAACATTCAAAAAAGCTAAGGAAAGATTAACGATAAATCATAAGTCTAGAGGCAAATTCCATGCAAAAGAGCCATTTTATTTCAGGCATTTGATGAAATGCAAATATTGTAACGCTGAAATGCACTGCGAGGCAGGGACATCCGGAACAGGCAATAAATACTATTACTATAGATGCAGTCGTGCTCATGAGATGGGTCACCCAAGCGTTAGATATAACAAAGAGGAAATTGAGGAGATTATCTTTAGAGAGATATTCAATTTCTTCCAGGATAAGGATCTTGGAGACATGCTTATTAACGACATTATTAAATCTTATAAGTCTCTAAGCACAGACACCGAGCTTAAAAAGAAAGCTTTAGCAGACACAATGAAGAAGCTTGATAATCTTGTTGTTGTGGTGGAAAAGGCCGGGAACGTGGAGCCATTCTTAAAAAGAATAGAGGAACTTAATGAGATAAAAGAAAAACAGGAACTCGAATTAAAGAAATGCGAGCCTGTTGACTTGGAAAAGGCTAAAGAGGAGATTAGGGAATACTTTTTCTTCATCAAGCAATACGATGCTTGGAACGAAGAAACAAAGAAGGCGTTTGTTGAAATCTTCATCGATTCTGTCTATGTCACCGAAAAGACAATTGATATTGTATTTAAATTCAAAAACGATATTGGATTGTCCATCCATCACTTAGAGCTAATAGTTCAAAGCGGTAAGCACATGGCTCACCAACACAAAAATAACAGCTTCGGCTGTTTTTTTGTTGTGACTGTATGCGAACCATGAATGGTTAAGCGCTTTCCAAGGCAACTTGGCACCTACACACCCACGACCTATAATCGGTTAACTGCCTGAGCAGAAGGGTGACTAAAAATACTTTTAGAACACCCTAGGCAGCAATTATGGAAGATAGTGGGATTTGATATAGTTCAAATCATTTAAGAAGTTTGGCCAATAGAATTCGACTCTAGCACGATATGATTCTTTCTTTATATCTGTTTTGTAGTAACGCGCATGAGGTCTAAAAAGAATAGGACCGATGTGAAGTGTTTCGAGAAAGTTCCAATCTTTATACTCAAGATGTTTCATTATTTGGCTTCTTGAAACAATGGTTCCGGAGTTTGTATCGCCGTGATAGATATAATCAGCAGCGATATACTCTTCGTGTGAGCCTTTGAATAAAAACCTATCTACTAATTCAATAACTGCTTTACGGTTCTTATTCAATTCTTCGTTAGCAAGAACAAACGCTTTTTCTAGCTTCTTTCTAAGCGTTGCATAACTCATTCGTTCTTTGCCGGTTCCATTATAAGTACCATCGCCATATTGGAAGAATAGCACTGCTCTTAAGATGGTCTCGCTAAAACCATATTCCCTAAGAATCCTGATATAATTTTTGATGTACTCCTGGTGAACGATATTATTGACACCGCTTTTCATTGAGATGTAATGGGTTTCTTCACCCACAGTGATGGAAAAATCTGGTTTCATTGTTCCTTCGATAACTTCTGCCTTAACGATATCGTTGTCTTGACAATTTGGGAAAATGAATTTTACCAAATCTTTTAGGTTTTGTGGCAACTTTTCAACTTTGTTTTCGTTCAACAATTGAACAATTTTTGTTTCTAGAAGTTGCCCTTTGTTGTAAGCCATAAAAAATACCCTCCTAATATATAAGAGGGCAAAAAGTGAAAATTTTCGGGAAATTTTTTTTATTTTTTTATATATTTTTTTGGGCTGAAAAAATCAATAAGTAATAAATTACTTATTAGAAATTAATGAGTCTAGGTAATCTGCGAGTTCTTGGACGCCTTCATCTTTTATTGAACTCACTTTGAACACCTTGGCATTAGGATTTCTCTTATGTATATTTTCCTCACATTTGTCGAAATTAAAATTGAAGACAGGAAGAGTATCAATTTTCGTGATAACAGCGATATTGCTGACCTGAAACATCAATGGATATTTAAGAGGCTTATCATCACCTTCTGGGACCGATAAGAGCATCATGTTGATGTTGCTACCAGTGTCGAATTCTGCTGGACAAACGAGGTTGCCGATATTTTCTAATATCAATAAATCTAAGTCTTCAACCCCAAAAGCGTTAATGGCATCATCGACCATTTGGGCAGTTAAGTGACAGGCGCCAGAAGTGTGGACCTGAATTGCTTTTACGCCTGTATTCTTGCTGATGTGGTCGGCATCAACTTCGCCATCAATATCGGCTTCCATAACCCCGATTTTGTATTTATTCTTAAGAATATTAATAAGTTTTGTTAATAAAGTAGTCTTCCCACTTCCTGGAGAAGCCATCACATTTAAGAAAAAAATTCCTTTTTCTTTTAACGTTTTTCTAACTTCTTTTGCTTTGCCATTGTTCTCTATGAGAAGGTCTTCTTTAACTTTTACGACGCGATAATCCATATTTATAAAACTCCTCATATATAATATCACAAAATATTTAGTAGTTTTATTTTAAAACATAGTTTAAAATGTATGTGCCATAAGATGATGAATGAAGTAAAAACTATTATCGTTAAACGCTCAGCGTATGCTGATAATGACGAAGAAGCAAATCTGCTAAGAGATTATTTGAAAAGTCACGGCACTTTTCTTGTGAATTTGATGTCTTCGCCAGGCGCGGGTAAAACAACAACCCTTACTTCATTGATCAATATTTTGAAAAAAGATTTCCGTATCGGCGTGATGGAAGCGGACATCGATAGTGATGTCGATGCCATTTCAATCGCGAAGAATACAGGAGTCAAGTCGATTCAAATTCATACCTCTGGAATGTGTCACCTCGACGCCGGGATGACCAAAAGTGGTCTTGATGGAATCGATATTAGCGATTTAGACCTCGTTTTCCTCGAAAATGTTGGTAATCTTGTTTGCCCAGCAGAGTTCGATACTGGTGCGAGTATGGATATGATGATTCTATCTATCCCTGAAGGTGATGATAAACCTCTTAAATACCCGCTCGTGTTCGAAAAGTGTGATTTGGTGTTGATTAACAAAATTGATACCATTTCCTATTTCGACTTTGATATCGAGAAATGCCGTCAAGCAATTCTAAGAAGAAATCCCAATGCGACCATTATCCCTATTAGTGGTAAGACTGGGGAAAACATCGATAAAGTTGCTGAATACTTTAGTAATATCATTGAAAACTGGAAGGAGAAGTAAAAATGCCAGAACAATATTACAAACAAAAACCCCCATTCCAAGGAGAACAAGGTTATTCTTACGAAAAGAAATTGATCAAATTATGCCGTAAGATTACTGACGTTGTTCCTCATAAGTTATTTGGAATGACAACTAATGACCCAGAATATTTTGGTCTTAGAGAAGTTTTAACAGAGGAAATGATTGATGTTTTACTTAAATTAAAGCAAAGAAAACATTACACATTCGAAGACTTAGTGAAGAAATTCCCAGAAATCGAACCTGCGAAACTTCAAAAATTATTCGACGATATGTCCGTTATTGGTATTATCGAATATGACTATGGTGACAATTATGCTTGGGATCATCCTTTAGAAGACAAACCAAAGATTAAGAGATATATGCTCTCTTACTTCGTTCCTGGCAGCGCCGAATTAATGAACTCTTCCGTCGATCGTATCGCGAAGAATCCAGCTGTGGCTTCCTTCTTTGAAAGAATGACATTTGTTCCTCTTGCTGGTGTTACTGAAATGCTTCCTCCAGGTGGCGGTGGTGTTGGTATGCACGTCATTCCAGTTGAAAAGGCGATTGAAAATAACCAAGAGGCAATTGATGTTGAAAAAATCTCTCACTGGATGAGCAAATATGAAGGACATATTTCTGCTGGTATTTGTTCCTGTCGTGCTTCCCGTGCGATGATTGGCGATGGCTGTATTGATGATGTTGACGATTGGTGTGTCCAATTCGGCGATATGGCTGATTACACAGTGGAAACTAATCGTGCGCATTATATTACAAAAGAAAGAGCGCTTGAGATTTTCCAAGCTGCTGAAAAGAATGGCTTCGTCCACCAAATCACTAATATCGATGGCGAAAACAAGATTTTTGATATTTGTAACTGTGACGTTAAGATTTGTAATGCCTTAAGAACAGCCTTATTATTCAATACTCCATACCTTGAAAGAAGTGCTTACTCCGCCAAGGTTGATAAGAGTAAGTGTGTTGCTTGTGGTCAATGTGTCTCCAATTGTCCAGCAGGCGCTGTTAAATTAGGTCAAAAATTATGCAAAGGTGACGGTAAAGAGCAAGAATATCCTCTCTCCGTCTTACCAGATAAGATTAAATGGGGCAAATATGCATGGGATGAAAACTACCGTGATACTGCTCGTAAAACTGATACTTGGGCAACAGGTACAGCACCTTGTAAAGTTGCTTGTCCAGCTCACGTCCCAGTACAAGGATATTTACAAAAAGCCAAAGAAGGCAAATATGTTGAAGCTTTAGCTTTAATCAAGACACAAAACCCATTCCCAGCAGTTTGTGGTCGTGTCTGTAATAAGAAATGTGAAGAAGCGTGTACGCGTGGTAAAGTTGACGCACCAGTTTCTATCGATGCTGTCAAGAAATTCGTCGCTGATTTCGAAAGATCACAAAAAGATCGTTATATTCCAGAAAAGATTATGGCGACTCTCCACGAAGAAGGCTTCCCAGAAAAGATTGCCATCATCGGTGCTGGTCCAGCTGGTTTATCCGCGGCCTATTACTTATGCGAAATGGGCTTCAAACCAACAGTCTTTGAAAAGAATGAAAAACCTGGCGGTATGATGATGTACGGCATTCCGTCTTATAAACTTGAAAAAGATGTCATTGAAGATGAAATCGAAATCATCAAGAAGATGGGTGCGGAAATCAAATGTGGTGTTGAAGTCGGTAAAGATGTCACCATCGCAGAACTCAAAGAACAAGGTTATAAAGCGTTCTATGTCGCTATCGGTTGTCAAGGTGGTAGAAGACCAAATGTTCCAAATGATAATGCTAAAGGAACTGATATCGCGGTCAGCTACTTAAAAGAAGCTCTCGGCAAACAAGTTAAATTCACTGGTGACGTCGTTGTCGTTGGCGGTGGTAACGTCGCTATCGACTGTGTTAGAACAGCGCATAGATTAGGAAGTAAGAATGTGCAAATGTTCGCTCTTGAATCAAGAGAAACTATGCCAGCTTCTAAAGAAGAAATCAGTGAAACACTCGATGAAGGCATTCTCATCAACAACGGTTGGGGACCAAAAGAACTCAAAGTTAACGCTAAAGGCGAAGTTACTGAAATCGTTTTCAAGAAATGCACTGCCACTTTAGACAAAGATGGCAAATTCAACCCACAATATGATGAAGCTGAAACAATGACTGTGAAAGCCAATAAAGTCATCTTCGCAATTGGACAAGCTATTGAATGGGGTAACCTCTTAGAAGGAAGCAAAGTTACATTCTGGCATGGTAATTACCCACTTGCAGATAAGTTAACTTATCAAACTGCTGATGACGACATCTTCGTTGGTGGTGATGTCTTCACTGGTCCAAAATTCGTCATCAACGCGATTGCTGCTGGCCACGAAGCTGCTGATGCTCTCGCGAGACACGTCAGACCAAACGCTCACCCAACTATCGCCTTCAATAGACGTGGATTCACACCTCTTAATAAAGATGATATTACTCTCCCAGGTTACGATGAATCTGGTAGACAAGAAGCGGGCATGAACGAAAAGATTGATCACAAGAACTCATTCAAAGATGCTCATAACACTCTCACAGAAGAGCAAGTTCATATCGAAACTAGCAGATGTCTCTCCTGTGGTGCAGCTCACGTTGACTACAACAAATGTATCGGTTGTGGTGTCTGTACGACAAAATGTAAGTTTGACGCCATTCACTTAGTGAGAGATCATCCAGAATGCTCCAATATGAAACGTGCTGAAGATAAAGTTGGTACTTTACTCAAATATGCGTTAAAACGTGAAGTGAAGATCTTGTTACACTCCGGTAGTAAAGAAGCTCGTATGATGGCTAAGAAACGCAAAGAGTGGAAGAAATACTACAAGACTGCCAAGAAAGAAAAACCTTGGACCGGTAACGCTGTCGAATAATGCACGAATTAGGAATCGTTATCCACGTCGTCAAACAAGTCGAAGAAATTGTCAAAAAGAATAATGCGACTAAAGCTGTTGAAGTCACCCTTGAAGTTGGTGAAGTCAGCGGGGTGGTGAAAGAATATTTCGTCGATGCCTTCAACTGGGCAGCTAAAAGATCGGAATATATGAAGGAATGTAAACTCAATTACATCACCATCCAAGGCATTACGTATTGTCAAGACTGCAAAAAGACTTACCAAACGGTTAAATATGGTAAAGAATGTCCATATTGCCATTCACCAAATACATATCTAACTACTGGTAAAGATGTGATGATTAAGGATATCAAAGTCATATAAAAGCAGAAAAGTAGGTATAAAAACCTACTTTTTAAATTCCTACTATATTTAAAACCGCTATATGTTTATAATAAAAAATAAGGATGGTTTTCATTTATGAAAAATTTATTAAATAAATCTTATGATTTATTCTCGTCAAGATTGAATAAATGGTTTATCTTTGCTGGCGTTTGTGCCTTGTGCTTAGGCATCTTCATCAAATTTCTTGGCAGTGTAATTGAACTTCCACAAGAATCTTTCTATTACATCTTAATCCTCATCTTTGATGGATTAATCGCGGCTGGCATTTTAGTGGGCCATTATAAAAGCAAAGAACCAGTGTTATTAGTATCACTAATCGTTTTCTTGGCGTTTCTTTTCTCCTCAAGCGTCGTTAATTCCGCTTTTGGAATGAGCTTTATTGGAAATGCGGGCACTCCAACAATCCTCGATTGGGTATTCACATTCATCTATGGTATTTCTCTTGGTGTATTCCTCGTTTGCCTTTTACTTACTTATTTATTTAAAGTTAAGAAAGTTCAACTAGTGGTTAAAGCAAGTTTCTTCCTTACATTAGTGTTTGGCATTTTATACTGGATTTTTAATCTCGTTTCATTAGCCGATGGAGCAAATTGGACATCCGCGATACTTCCATTATTAGAAGTTGCCTCGTTACTAATGGTCCCAGGATTACTTGAAGAACTCCTTCCTGGCGAGCTCGATGAAGTGAGAGTAGAAGAAAATAGCGAAAGCGAAGAATAATAAGTTTATAACGAAGGGATAATCGATTCGGACGGATTGTCCCTTTTTATTTTTTTTATTTATATTTCTAGTAATTATATAACTTTCATATATAATGTTTTGTATGATTACGGGAAAATATATCAATAAATTCTATAAAAAATATTGGTTCATGTTCCTCTTTGGAATCATTGTTTTAATTGCGGTTGACTGGATTCAGTTATACATTCCACAATTCACTGGTGATGTTGTCGATCGTTTATCTGATGGTTTTGTCACCGATGAAGATATCAGTGCGATTACTCTAGAAGTGATATGGATCTTATTAATCGGTTTAGGAATGTTTGTTGGACGTATCTTGTGGCGTGTCGCTATCATGTTTACATCGCGTAAAATTGAAGGCGAATTACGTCGTGATATGTTCTTAAAAGCAGAGAAATTGTCCGTCAATTATTATCATAATAATAAAGTTGGGGCGATTATGGCGTGGTTCACGAATGACTTAGAGACCATCGAAGAATGCTTTGGCTTTGGCACGGTGATGATTGTCGATAGCTCGTTCCTTCTCGTGTTTTCACTTGTGAAGATGATTGTCTTAGATCCATCATTAACCCTTATTTCTATCATTCCAGTTGCGTTAATCGTTATCTGGGGTGCGTTAGTTGAAAAAGTGATGTCCGAGAAATGGGATTTAAGACAAAAGAGTTTTGATGCAATTTATGATTATTCTCAAGAAAACTTTACAGGTATCAGGGTTATTAAAGCATTCGTTAAGGAAAACCAAGAAATTTTGGCGTTCTCTAAAGTTGCTCGTCGCAGTCAAAAGATTGAAGTTGATGCAGCAAGAGTGTCTGTGGGTTTTGATGTTGCGATTGAAGTGATTATCGCTTTATGCTTTGCCGTTATCCTTGGCTTTGGCGGTTGGTTTGTTCTTGCTGCTGTACAAGGCAATCCAATTATCATCATGGGTCACGAAATATACATATCCGCTGGTAGACTTGTAGAATTTATCGGCTATTTTGACGCGATGATTTGGCCACTTATCGCCTTAGGACAGATCGTTACAATGCGTGCAAGAGGCAAAGCAAGCGTAAGACGTATCAGCGAATATATGGATACTGAAGAAGAAATACACGACAAAGAAGACGCAGTGGAATTCCCTGTGAAAGGCAAAATCACTTTCAACCATTTCTTCTTTACTTACCCTGAGAGCAAAAATGAATCATTACAAGATATCAATCTCACAATCGAGGCAGGAGAAACAGTTGGTGTTATCGGTAAAATCGGTAGTGGTAAATCCACATTTGTAAACTGTTTATTAAGACTATATAACGTATCACCTCGTTCGATATTAATTGACGATGTCGATATTATGGATATGAAAATTAAATGCGTTCGTGAAAGTGTTGCAATTGTTCCACAAGATAATTTCCTTTTCTCAGATACTATTGAAAGAAATATTAACTTTGCAGATCGAAGCAAAGGGTTAGATGATGCGATTGATGCGGCAAAATTCGCCGATGTTCATGACAATATCATCGATTTTAAAGAACAATATGCGACGATATCTGGTGAAAGAGGGGTCACTCTCTCTGGTGGACAAAAACAACGTATCTCCTTAGCAAGAGCGTATGCGAAAAACGCGCCTATATTAATCCTAGATGACTCCGTTTCTGCGGTTGATTTAAAAACCGAAGAAAAGATTTTAAAGAATATTAAAGAGCAACGCGCTGGAAAAACTACAATTGTGATTGCTTCACGTGTTTCTACAGTTGCTCATATGGATAAAATTATTGTGATCAGTGATGGAAAGATTGAAGCTTTTGGTTCGCCAAAAGAATTATCAAAGATTTCTCCAACATATCAAAAGATGGTCTATTTACAAAGACTCGAGAAAGAAGTAGGAAGTGTCGCGCCATGGAAGAAGAATTAATGAAGCTTAAGGGCGATCACCATATCCCTACCAAAACTCTGGTGAAGAACCTAGTTAAATACGTCTCTAAATATTGGAAGAGATTCCTTTTAGCGTTTGTTCTTATCACTATTAATGTCGCTCTTGATATCATCACCCCATTATTTACTAAAGAAATTACCGATTATTTATCAAAAGCTGATGTCAATTCAACTGTCTTATATATCGTTTCTTTCTCTGTTGGCTATTTCGTCCTTTGCTTAGGTAACCAAATCATTCTCTATTTAGAAGCGATGCTCTTACAACGCACAGGACAAAGAATCGTATATGAATTAAGAATGGAAGTTTTTACTCATATTGAAAATATGTCGCAGAATCAATTCAATGATATGCCAGTTGGCTCTTTAGTGACGCGCGTTGCAAACTATACGACCAACATGTCTGATTTATTTACAACAACATTGGTCTCAATGGTGAGAAATATCTTTACCATTATCGGTGTTTATATCATCATGATTGTTCTTTCACCGTTATTATCTTTGTTCTTATTCGGTTTCGTCATCATCGTCTTCATCATCTCTTTCTATTTCCGTAATATCATTTCTAAGTTATTCCGTATTGAAAGAGGCTGTTTATCAGATTTGAATACCTTCTTAAATGAAAACTTAAGCGGCATGAAAATCACTCAAATCTTCAACCAAGAAGAGAGAAAAATGGATGAATTTGATGAGAAGAATTCCGCATACTATAAAGCGCGTATTAAAGTTATGAGAGCTTTCGCGATTTATCGTCCATCTATCTCATTTATCTATTATGCGGCTATCGCGGTGACATTCTTAGTTGGTATTCAACCATGGATTGGTTTAACTTCTGGTGGAGTTGTTGCTTTCTTCTTGTACTTATCTAGGTTCTTCAATCCTGTGCAGAATTTAGCCGACCAATTAAATAACCTTCAAAGAGCAAGAACTGCTTCTGAAAGATTGTTCAATTTATTAGAAGTTGAACCAGAAGTATTAGATGCTCCAGACGCGATTGATATAGATCATTTTGAAGGAAAAATTGAATTCCGTGATGTGTGGTTTGCTTATCGTCCAGGACAATGGATATTAAAAGGTATAAACTTCGTCATCGAACCAAAACAATCTATAGCATTTATAGGTGCAACTGGGAGTGGCAAGACGACAATCCTCTCCTTAATCGTGAGAAATTATGAGATTGCTAAAGGCCAGATTTTAATCGATGATATCGATATTAAAAAGATTAAAATTGGTTCGCTTAGAAAAGCGATTGGACAAATGCTTCAAGACGTCTTCTTATTCTCTGGTTCAATCAAGACTAATATTACCCTACATGATGAGTCATTTACCGATGAACAAGTCAATGATGCATGCGTCTATGTTAACGCGGATAGATTTATTAATAAACTTCCAAATAAACTTGAAGAAGAGGTGATTGAAAGAGGTGAAAACTTCTCCCAAGGTGAAAGACAACTTCTCTCCTTTGCTCGTACAGTTTTACATCAACCTCAAATATTGATCTTAGATGAGGCGACTGCAAACATTGATACAGAAACAGAAGTTCTCATTCAAGAAAGCTTAGAAAAGATGAAATCTATCGGCACGATGTTAATCGTTGCTCATCGTTTATCAACGATTCAAAAATGTGATCAAATCTTCGTATTAAAAGATGGCGTCCTTTTAGAAAGAGGTAACCACCAGTCATTACTTGCCCAAAAAGGCGAATATTACAAACTTTATCAATTACAATTTGATGAAGATTTACAAAATAATTAATCAGCGAGCTTTAAATAAGTTAACATCGAATTCGTCATCTCTTCGGGGGTATCGATATAATTTCGATTGCTCCAACGAATGACGACATTGAATAAACCACCCGCGAAGAAGGGGATGGAATATGGATTTAAAGAATTGGTAAGATTCATCTTAGATGCCATATAAGAAGCGTATTGTTCGAATTGAACGAGAAGTATCGTTTCTCTTTGGCTCTTTTTTAAGATATCGATTTCACGATGATATTTTCTTAGTCCTTCAAAGAATAGGACGAACATATCTTTCATTGAGAGGCTTGGATCGTGGGAAATCTGTTGGAAGAAAGAATCAAATGTTTCATCACAAAAAACGATGAAAACATCTTCTTTCGTTGAATAATAACGATAAAAGGACATTCGCGATACACCCGCTCGGTCGCATATTTCTTTAATAGAAATATCGTCAAAATCTTTTTTAAGAAGCAATAAATAAAAGGCTAATTGTATTAACTTTTTACTTCTCGCTTTCTTGCTTTTCATATTAACTATCTTACCAATCAATTGTTAATGTGACAACTGTAACTTTATGATTGTTCTTATTATTTTATTAAATATAAGTTATACTTATTTCAATGAAAAAGAGAATTATTACTTGCCCATATCAAATCAAAGAACAGGTGAAGGATTATTTTGCGTTGTTTTCTTATACTTTAGAAGAAGAAACAGAAGCGCTTTTTTCACGTTATAAAATGACATTCGTGAGAGAAGAAGATAATAAAAAATACGATGAAATTGAAACCAAATATACGCTTTCTCCGTTTTTATCATTTATTCCAGTGATTATCGGTTGTTTATTAATTCTTTTACTAGTTACTTTATTTTTGGTTTTCACATTAAGTGGTGGAGATCGCCTTTCCTATTTCCTATACTTTATGTTACCTGCTTTTATCATCCTTCCTCTTAACGCAATATATACTTATTTACGCTTTCATTTCGATAGCAAAAATATACAAATATTATCTGACCTTAATATAATTAAAAAAGAATTGGAGAACTAGTTATGGCTAAAAAAGTTAAAGAGAAAACTGTACTTATTCAAGAACCGGTTATTACCCCATTTTATATAAATAAAAAGTTAATAGCGGGCATCATTTTATTTCTCGAAGTCGCTTTATTACTCACCGCCATCATTTTGCTTAGGGTTTTTGCAAATGGGCAGTATATTTGGGTATACTGGATTTTTCGTGCGCTTGCATGGCTTACTCTTATCCCAATTGTTAATAGCCGTATGGATTCTGCATATAAAATAATATGGTTAGCAGTAATGGTTGTTCTCCCTGTTTTAGGAGCAACATTATATTTATTAATCGCGAATAAGAAGTTTACTAAAAAAGAACAAAAACATGTCTCTGGTGTTCATAAAGAACTCGATAAATATATGTCTTATTCTTCTAAAGGTGTTCTTAAGAAAATAGACGTTAATAAAGAACCAGACGCTTATAACATTGCAAGATATATCCACCGCAATAGTCGCACGAACATCTTTGATAACACAGAAACAACATATTATCCATGGGGTGAAGAAGCTTTCCCAGTGATGCTTGAAAAGCTCAAAAGTGCGAAGCACTACATCTTTATGGAATACTTCATCATTGAACAAGGGCATTTCTGGAATTCAATATTAGATATATTGATTGAAAAAGCAAAAGAAGGTCTTGATGTCCGCGTAATGTATGATGACCTTGGCTGTATGAACACATTACCAAATGATTATGACCAATATTTAGAGTCTGTAGGTATTAAGTGCTGCGTATTCGCGCCGATTAGACCTTTTATCGATATTAGAATGAACAACCGCGATCACCGTAAAATTATGGTTATCGATGGTCATACTGGCTTTACAGGTGGCATTAACATTGCCGACGAATACATCAATGAGAAAATTAGATTCGGCAAATGGAAAGATAATGCGATTATGTTACGCGGTAATGCCGTATTTGGACTAACATCTTTATTTTTAGAAACATGGGCAAGACTTAAAGAAGAAAAAATTGATGATTTTACAGCTTATTTACCTAGTAAATATGCGGATGAAGTAGCGGCATTTAAAAGCGACGGATTCGTCCAACCATATGGTTCCATTCCTTATACTTATGAAACCATTGGTTTAAATGTCTATCAAGATATCATTTTTAGGTCAAAGAAATACTTATATATTTCTACCCCATACTTAATCCTCAATTCTGAAATGATGAATGCGATTATGCTTGCTGCGAAAAATGGTGTTGATGTGCGTTTATTAACCCCACATATTCCTGATAAAAAGATTGTCTTTGGTATTACGAGAAGCTTCTACCGTCAACTCGTCGAAGCCGGCGTTCGCGTCTATGAATATACCCCAGGTTTCGTCCACGCGAAAACATTTATTGCTGACGACGAAATGGGCACAGTCGGAACGATTAACTTAGACTATCGCTCATTATTCCTCCACAGCGAAAATGGTGTGTTCCTATATAAGACAAAAACATTAAAAGATATCAAAAAAGATTTCGAGGATTGCTTCCAAGTTTCTAAAGAATTCACTCTTGAAGTCATAGATAAAGAATTCTCAAAAGGTTACCGTTTCTTGGTTGCTGTCCTAAGACTTTTTGCCCCAATGCTATAAAATTTTTCTAAAAATAATCGTTTTGTTTTACAAAATTGTTTTTCTTATGCATAATACTTAATGACTTTTATTAATAAAAGGAGGCGTATTATGAATTATCAATGTCCGAGATGTAAAGGTGTCTTCCAAAACCAAAGAGAACGTTGCCCATATTGTAATAAAAAATTAAAGTATCATCCAGAAATAACTGAACAAAAACCTAAGGTTAAACCAGTTAATCAAAAAGATGATAAGGCGATGCTTAAACTAGTTGATATTGTCAAAGTATATCAAGCTGGCAATAACAAAGTTAATGCAGTTAATGGAGTAAGTTTAAATTTCCGTAAAAACGAATTTGTTTCCATTCTTGGTCCTTCTGGTTCTGGCAAAACTACATTATTGAATATCATCGGAGGACTTGACCATTATACGTCAGGTGATTTAATCATCGCTGGTAAATCCACGAAGAAATATAAAGATAGAGATTGGGATAAATACCGTAACTTACGCGTTGGTTTCATTTTCCAAAGCTATAATTTAATCCCTCACCAAAGCGTTCTTTCTAACGTCGAACTCGCTTTAACTATTTCTGGCGTTGGCAAAGAAGAAAGAAAACAAAGAGCAATCGAAGCTCTTGATAAAGTCGGTTTGCATGACCAAATCAACAAAAAACCAAATCAACTCTCTGGTGGTCAATGCCAAAGAGTGGCAATCGCGCGTGCCTTAGTTAATAATCCAGAAATCTTACTTGCAGACGAACCAACTGGGGCATTAGATACTAAAACCAGCAAACAAATCATGGATTTAATCTCCGAGATTGCCAAAGATCGTTTGGTCATCATGGTTACTCATAATCCCGAACTCGCCGAAGAATATTCTTCTCGTATCATTCGCTTATTAGATGGCAGAATCAGCGATGATAGCAACCCATTAAAACCAAAAGCAGACTATAAAGAAGAAGAAAAAGAAACAAAAGCGAAAATGAGTTTCTGGACTGCCACTAAGTTATCTTTTAAGAACTTAATCAGCAAAAGAAAAAGAACGATATTGGTTGCCATCGCTTCTAGTATCGGCATCATTGGTGTCTCCACAGTTTTATCCGTTTCATATGGAGTAACTGATTATATCAAAAGCATGCAAGATGATATGCTTTCCTCCTATCCTCTTGAAATAAGCGAAGCTTCCGTCGATTTATCTTCTTTAATGAGCGGATTATCATCAGATGAAAAACGTGAATTAGCGAAATTTGATGTTTCAACCCAAGTGGGGATGGACTCCATGATTTCCTACCTCATGAGAAGGTATTCTGATATCACTAATATCAAAACCAATGATATCAATAAAAATTTGGTGAGTTATGTACACGCTTTACCAACAGATACATACGCGACTATCAAAGATAATTACGGCATTGACGTCACTAACAACATCTTTGCAAATTGGACTTCATCTGAACAAGAAGGCAAAGCAAAATTAAATATCTCTCTTAATGGTTTAACCCAAAGATATATTTCTGAACTTAAAACAGTAGAAGGATTCTCTGCCTATGCTTCTTATGTCGATTTATTCACTAATTTTATGAATCAATATCCAGGGAATGAGGAATATATCCTTAGCCAATATGATTTGATTGGTGAGAATTCAAAGTTTGCTTCCGCTGAAAATGAAATCATGTTGGTCGTGGATAGCAATACAACTCTCACCGACTTCACTTTGGCCCAAATGGGATTCTATGAACACGATGAATTCATCAATATTGGTAAAAAAGCTGTTAAATATAATGAATATACAACTCAATATAACAATGGAGATATCACTAAAGAAGTATATGACGCCAAGGTCAAAGAACTCGATACATTATATCCATATCGTACATTCTTTAATGATTATCCTGATTTAATCGGTACAGAATTCTATTATTTCCCACATTCAACTATGTGGGAGTACGGCAATGTATCTACATCTACCACAATGGAAGGAACAGTGTTTTTATCAAATAATGATGGCAATTTGTTCTATTTCACTTTATCAACCCAAAACTTATTAGGACATAATTTAGATATCCTCGCTGGTATTAAGATTGCTCCTGGTACCCCAATTGATTTAAATAACTTAACTTACTATGTAAGAGAAGCTTCTGCAAGCCGTGATCCCGATACATTCGTTTATGGGGCTTGGGCCTATGCAGATGTTTCTAAGGCCGTTACTGACCCAGAACATGCGATTTCCACAACTGATGGATTGATGATTACTGCTTCTGGAGCGACAGTGATGAGCGGGGGAGTTCCAACTGTTTATCCTAATGTTGTAAAAGATGTTCATGAAAGCGGTTTAGTGGAAGGATATCATTATCCTGCTGTCGCTGACCAATCTTGGATCGATTCCGGTAAAGGAATGAAGATGAAGGTGACTGGCATTTTAAGAGCAAAACCGACAACTAGATTTGGCTCTTTATCCCGTGGTGTCTATTACACACCGGCATTTACTGAAAGATATATGAAAGACGCTAACGCAAGTGATAGTGCGATTATTAATGATTCAGAATTCGGTATCAAAAAACTCTTTTCATCAGGAAAAGCAGAAACCGAAAGATATAAAGCATATGTCACTTATTCATATCTCGATAGTAGCGATGAATCTAATCCAGTTATCGTTAGTGGTGGTTACGCAAATGCTATTAACGGCACAGGAGGAGTGAATGGCTTATTCAGCGGTTTATTAGGTGGCAGTGAAAATATTCAAAGAAACCAATCCGCAATGCGCGCTTTATCTGGATTAAAAGCGTATACCGATAATGAATTATATGTCTTTGAAAAAATTCCACAAAGCATGCGTATCTATCCAAAGGATTTCAATAACAAAGATAAAATTACTAACTACCTCAATCACTGGAATTCTGATGATACTTTAGTTATTGATGGAAAAGAAGTGACACGTGCTGAACGTACTGACTTATCTTATACCGATACAGTGGAGGTCATCATTACTGTGATCAATTCCTTAATTACTATAGTAACTTCAGCCTTAGTAGCGTTTACATCATTGTCATTAGTGGTTTCATGCTTCATGATTGCGGTTATTACATACATATCGGTGGTGGAAAGAGTCAAGGAAATCGGTGTTATCCGTTCTCTTGGTGGCAGAAAGAAAGATGTTTCTCGTTTGTTCACTGCTGAAAACTTAATCACTGGTTTAGCAAGTGGATTATTCGGTATTGCAGTGACATATATTTTATGTCTCATCATCAATGTGGCGGTCAGCTTCTTTGGTGCCCCTGCAATTGCGATGCTCCCATGGTGGATTGCTCTCATTATGATTGGTTTATCAATCGTATTAAATGTCATCTCTGGATTCATCCCATCAAGAAATGCCGCTAGACAAGATCCTGTGGAGGCCCTCCGTAGTGAGTAAAGTTGGTCTCATCTCATTAGGATGTGATAAAAACCGCGTCGATAGCGAGCTCATTTTGGGCTTGCTTTCGCGTAATGGCTACGAGATAGTTTCTTCTATAAATAAAGCCGATATCATCATCATTAATACATGTGGTTTTATCACTGATAGTAAAGCAGAGGGAATCAATACGATTTTAGAAACCATTAATTACGGTAAAAAAGTCGTGGTCACAGGTTGTTTAGTAGAAAGGTATTTAGAGCAACTTAAAAAAGAGATTCCAGAAGTTGATTTATGGATTCCGATTAGGGACTATTATCGTTTTAATGAATTGTTATTAAGTCTTGATAATAACAAGAACATAACACCTTCTTTAGACTATCATAATCGTATCTTTACAACCCAGAAAAACACAGCCTATTTACGCATCGGTGAAGGTTGTTCTAACCACTGTACTTATTGCGCGATTCCTCTCATCCGTGGTGAATATGTTTCTCGTCCATTAGATGACATTGTTGAAGAAGCAAATCACCTCGTCAGTTTAGGGGTCAACGAAATCACTTTGTTAGAGCAAGATACGACGAAATATGGTTCCGATTTTAAAGATGGAACAACTCTAGTTACTCTGCTGGATAAATTAGTCGCAATTGATGGTCTAAAACATGTTAGACTACTATACCTATATCCAGACGAAATAAGCGATGAATTAATCGATTTTATTGCAAAAAACCCTGTAATTTACCCATATTTTGATATTCCAATCCAACATAGCGAAGACCGTATTTTGAAGAAAATGAATCGCCGTGGGGATAAGAAATTGCTCATTGAATTAATCAACAAAATCAGAGAAAAAGTTCCTAACGCTATATTGCGTACAACAGTGATGGTTGGCTTCCCAAGCGAAAGCGAAGAAGAATATAATAATCTTCTTAAATTTATCAAAGATATCAAGTTTGATCATCTCGGTGCTTTTGCCTATTCTCAAGAAGAAGATACTCCTTCATATTCCTATCCTGAACAAATTCCAGAAGAGGTTAAAAATGATAGATTAGATAAGCTGATGAAAGTACAGCAAAAAATCTCTTATCAAGTCAATAAAAAACACCTCGATGAAGTGATGGAAGTTTTAATTACTGGTAAAGAAAACGGCTATTATGTTGGAAGAAGTTACTGGAATGCCCCTGATGATGTGGATGGGAAGATATTTATTAAAACAAATAACGAATTATCTATTAGTGATATCATAAAAGTGAAAATCACTGATACCTATGTTTATGACCTTCTTGGTGAAGAAATTCAATAATTTGTTGCCACAAAGAAATAGTTTGTTATAATATTTTAGCGTTGATAAAAATCAACATGCCGACTTAGCTCATCTGGTAGAGCAATTCACTAGTAATGAATAGGTGACTGGTTCGAGTCCGGTAGTCGGCACCATATGTAAAGAATAGGTTCGATACACGTTATCGAGCCTTTTTTCTTGCTTTTTTGCCTATTTTTATCGATTTTTGATGGTTTTGGAAGTTATCGGAAGATCATCAATCAGGCAACAATCTGTATCGAAACCATCAATTGCTACACCTTAGATGCATATTTATGGATTGTCGAGGGGACTTGAACTACCTAAGATGCACGTTTATTGATACAAAGAAACTCAAGGAACTATTAGTTGGCCTTAATACATGCAATCCATTTTCATGAATCTCATATCTAAAGTTTGTATAAGATGAACCAGTTCTTTTTGCAAATAACTTTGTTTCTTCCTTATAGTGGAGTCCATCTTGTTTATTGATTTCACAAAATCGCTTTTTGATGGACTTACTTCGCTTTTATTAATAATGTATTTGACAAGCACACTTGGCATAAGCTAAGATATAAGTGACAAGCTAACTTGGCAAAGGAGTGTTATATGGAAAAAGATGAAATATTGGCGAAAGCCCAAAAAGAGAACAATGGCATTGATTTGGCAGATAAGTCTGCTCAAAAAGATGGAGCTTGGATCGCTTACATCGTGTGTGTAATTTTGGTAATCATTGTTGATACAGTTAATGGGTTCGTGTTACATAATGTCAATAGAGGAATAGACTTTGTCTTATTCAGTGCTGCTTTTGTTGTTTTTTTGGTTAAATTCATTAGATTAAGAAAGAAGCATGAACTAATACCATTAATCATTTGGGGAGCTCTTTCCGTTTCGATGCTAGTAGTGTGGATCCTCCAATTATGCAAGGTGTTCTAGTATGGATGAAGGATTAATATTACGTAATAAACTCTCGTATATTCGAAAAGAAAAAGGCTTATCTCAAGCTGATCTAGCCAAACTCGTTGGTGTTTCTAGAAACACAATTAGTTCAATTGAAACAGGGCAATATCAACCAACGGCAAAGCTAGCCTTATTGCTTTGTGTGGCACTAGATAAGAAATTTGAAGAAATATTTTATTTTTAATATTCACAATCTTATACCGAAATAGGTTCAAGTCCTGTCACCTCAGTGATTTTGTATCAAAGGACTTCTTCAACCTATCGGCAAAACCTTGATTTGTATCAGCAATATTCTTCAAGGGCATCCAGAATGTTTAGGATTGATTCTCTTCGTGTCAGTCCTTTTTCTTTAATTGCATCGATACTTTTTTGATATACCTTTTTATATAAACCTATATTAGAGGGAAAATTAACACATTTTTTATCAAGCATTTTCATCTTTGCAATCAAATATATCCATAGAAGATATCCACTCTAATTACATATGTAAAGGGCAATATTAAGTTAAAAAGGGTACTAACTGCTTTGCTGATACGCAGGCAGAGGTAATTTGCTGTAGTGATGGCACTGCCACCTTTTAATTGTGGATTACCAATATTTATCTTTGAATATAAACCCAGATTTAAGATGCAAGTGAGTGGAATTTGCTAACGCACATATTTGTTGCACTTTTGTGGCACTATAAATGTTAATGTATGCTTATCAAACTATGGAGGAAGCATCACATGACATTTAAAAAATTATTAGCAACTTGCCTTTCATTTATAATGGTTGCTGGTGGATTATCACTAGCTTTTGCATCATCTAATAATGAATATGTACCAGTTTTTGCAGAGGAACACGCGCATAACTTGGTTACGTTTAATGAATGGACATCAACAGATAGTTTGCCTGCAAATGGCGCTTATTATTTGGCTAATGATGTTACTATCTCTTCGACATGGAAACCTGCTAATGACACGAAATTATGCTTAAATGGTCATGGTATTAGAATGACTGGAAGTGGCAGTGTTATTGAATCGCCAGCAAATGGTTATTTACAAATACTTGACTGTGATAAATCAACAGAACATAAATATACGTTTGATGAAACAGGTTTAGCTGTTGTTGATGATAGTTTAACTGGTGATTATGAAACATTTATAGGTGGTTATATCACTGGTGGTAACGCGACTACTGGCGGAGGTGTTTTAGTAGCAACGCCAGGCAAAAGTCAAACCTCACAGTTATATATGCTTGATGTGACAGTTATCGGTAATCACGCTTCTGGAAATGGTGGTGGAATTGGTTATAATTACGGCTCAAAAGCTAGAAGTATTATCTCATTAACAGATTGCTCTATCATAGGAAATGTAGCTGATGGTATTGGTGGCGGCGTTTTCCATCAGGCAAATCAAAGATTTATGGATTTGTCAGGAAATACTGTTATTACAAAAAATATTTCCGGCTCTGGATGTGCGGGAGTTTATGAACAATCTGGTTTATATATCTCACACAATGTATTTTTATACGGCAATACATTAAAAGATGGTACGCCTTCTGATCTTTATATCGGTCATGGTTCTGGTGGTCAACCAGATAAACTAATATTAGATGGTGACCTAGAGTCATCTTCTAGAATCGGTATTCAATATCTTCGTTTGGAAACCATTTATGATTATTACAACCACTGCAGTGAAGACCCAAACAATATCTTCATTTCAAATGTGAATAACCGTTTCTTTACTAAAAATGGGGATACAAATAATGTCATCTATAACAATCTTACCAAAACAGATTGTTCGTGTGATTATGATGGGGATGAACATACTGGCGATCTTTCTTTAGCGGATGACTCAATCGATTATGAAATTAAATACGGCACTAAAGAAGGCGCGAATATACATTAACGGAAATTCCTTCTTTTACCGAAGCCGGGGATTACAAGATTTATTACCAAGCGACTGCCGGGAATAACATATCAAAAGATGTAATCAATGTTAAAATTAGTAAAATTCCTGCTGTACTTGATACTGCTCCAACAGTTAAAAGTAACACTAATTATACTGGAGAATCCCACCAGTTAGTTGATAACGGAACAGCCACTGGTGGTACATTAATGTACAAAATTAATGATGGCGAATACTCTGATGCCCTTCCTTCTGCAACTAATGTAGGCAATTATGATATTACATATTATGTCAAAGGCGATAGCAATCATAGCGATTTAGCAGAAACATCATTAACTTCTGTTAGCATACTAGCTAATGATAAAACTGAATTGGTTTCAACTTTGGCTTCTACAAATGATTATTATGATTCTATTAAAGATGATTATCCTTTGTTTGCCTCTAATCTTAAATTAGCACTAGATAATGGAAATGCGATTAATAGTAACGATAATGTCACTGTTGAGCAAATTACAGAGGCGATAAATACATTACAAAGTGCAAAACAAGCAGCAACTAATAATGTGACTAAGGTCGTTGATGTAGTAACGAAAATTGACGCCATTGGTGTAGTTACTTTAGAGAAAGAAAATGACATTATTGCTGTTAGAAATTCATATAATGCATTAAGTGAAGCAGAAAAAGCGGAAGTTGGGGAAGTGTATTTGTCCAAATTAGTTAATGCCGAAAAAACATTAAAAGCTTTAAAGGATAAGAAAGCTGCTGATGAAGTTAAAACCCTTATTGATAATATTGGTGAAGTAGTATTAAGCGATGAATGTCATAAAAAAATTGAAACTGCTAAAGCTGCATATGACTCTTTAACTCCTGAACAAAAATCATTGATTAGTGAAGCTAATGAAATATTAGCAGAGAAAGAAACTATCTATAATCAATTATCAGAAAGAAATAAAAAAGCTATGCCTATGCTCATTGTTAGTATCAGTGTTGCCGCGGGTGTCATTCTAGTTTTGGTCCTATTATATTTCTTGCCTTTCATCATTAATAAGAGATATATCATCGACACAAATAATAACAAAATAAAAAGAGTGGCTTATATCAAAGAATCTGATGGAATGGTTTTATTAATAACTCATTCTTTCAGAAAGATTAGATGTAATGAAAGCGAAGTTTATAATAATAAAGCAGAAGCGGAAGAAGCCTTAAACAAATCAAAACAATAATATAAGAAAGATTAAGACACGTATCGTTATGATGCGTGTTTTTTGGGTTCTCCGAAATCTGAGGTGGGCGCTTCTTGCGTGATGATCTAGTCATATCAAGATGGGTGACTTCTTGCTTGGTTTCGTTAAAGATAAATATAAAGTCAATATTGTAAGTATTATTGCTTAATAATAGATAACAATATAAAATCAAAGCGAGGATTTAACTACTATGAAAATGAATAAGTTAGTTATATGTTTAGGTTTTTTACCATTATTACTTGCTGGATGTAGCACATCTAGTGGTGGTACTCCTTCTTCTTTAAGCGATCAATCGATTACTCCTATTGCTGAATCAAGCAGCAAACAACCATACATTATCATCGATGATGTTCCCGAAGTTAGCAGTGGAAAATATATCGTTGGTAGAGTGGTCTATGATATCGATAAAACAAATAAGAAATTAACCGCGATTGATTATGATTCTGATTACGACAAATACATCGCTAATCAGGGGACAACGGTCTTTGAAAAAACGATACAATTTGTAAAATATGACGACTATAACGCGATATTCTTCCAACACGAAGGTAAAGATAAGCTCATTTATAAGAATGGTGGCTATTATAATATGCTATCCATTGCTGATGATTATTCTTCACAAGAAACAATCCATCTCTTCCCATCTTCATTTGATTTACCAAAATACGGCGAATACGTTTCTGATAAATTCACTCAAGATAAGGTTGATGGAGAAGGAAAACGCATTCCAACTGGTGAAGGCGGATATGAAAAAGAAGACTTCTATCTCTTCTTAAAGATCAGCGAAACAAAAGCAGAATTATTCGTCAGTGATAACCCAAATAGCCACGACGAGACCCCATTACATGCGGTCAATAATTACAAACGTCAATATAGTACTGGCGGTATCATCATCAAGATTCCTCACGCGGATGCCAATTATAGCGTTTCATTATCTCGTTTTACTGAGACGACTATTCACGTCACTAATTCATATGAAAAACATGGTGATTATTCCGCTTCTGGAACTTTTACTATTATTTCTAACGACTAATTGTGTTTATAATATAAAGCATGAAGTATGAACTCACACCTTATCAAAAAAGGATTGCTAAATTAATTACCGATGGTTTGCTTTCAACCATATCTTTATTCTTCTCCATTTTAAGCATTGGCTATTTGATGAATAAGAATAATATCGGAATTATTTTCCTTTCCATTTCTTGTTTCATTATGGCGTTAGTTTATTTTTTCGAGTTTTATAGAAAAGAAAAAAACAGCAAATACTATACGATTAGAAACCTTGGATTGATGGGTTTTTATCTAGTGATGATGGCGATATCCTTATGTTTTCTTATAAACGAAGTGTTTTACTTTGTGTTTGCGATGCTTTTTATCAGTTCGATTGTTTTTGATATTACAATCCATTTAGTGATGAAACATAAGATTCGTCACATCGTGCTCTCTTTTCTTGAATACGCATTTTCAGTTTTATTAGCGTTAGTATTTGTTCTAGCTTTTGTCGATGCCGAAATATCGTTTTCGATGGCCTTTATTTTTGTTCCATTATTCATCGCATTAATCGCTTTTATCCATGCGATGGTTGCTGTGTTTTCAAGGGTGAGAAGTGGAACAATAATTACTATTATTAGGAAAACATATTCAGTGGAAATCTTAATTGGTTTAGTCGTTTTAATCGTCGCGACAGCCTTAGTTTTAACGATTATGGAAGAAAATATGTCAATTGGCGATGCATTATGGTACTGCTTTGCGATTGTTACAACTATTGGTTTTGGCGATATTGTCGCAACTTCGATTGTTGGTAGAATTCTTTCGGTTATCTTAGGAATCTACGGCATCGTCGTGGTCGCTTTAATCACATCGATCATCGTCAACTTCTATAATGAAACAAAAGGTGATTCTCCAGAAAAAGAAAATAAAAAGATTGAAGAGAAAACTGAAGACAAAGAAGAAAATAAAGAGTAGTATAGATACAGTTGTTAACGGAGTACGTTACTCTAAAACCTCCGTTTAATAAATTAAAACCAAGGAGAACATTATGTCAAAAATTAGTAAAAGCGCTTTTAAGCGCTGGATAATCAGCCAAGTTAAAGAGAGTAAACTGTTGTTTAAAAGTATACCCTCATATATCGTGGCTTTTTTTGTTGTATCAGTCATCGCGATGAATTTGCTCGCGAATAAAACTATCGTCAATGAAAATTGGATTGCCCTTGACGGTGGTATCATCATCTCTTGGATGACATTTTTATGCATGGATGTGGTCACTAAACATTTTGGTCCTCACGCTGCTAATAAGATGACGCTATTTGCTGTATTAGTAAACTTATTTACTTGTTTAATATTCTTCATTGTCAGCGTCATTCCTACAAAAGATGATTACACGGTTTTCAATCAAATCGTTGGAGGAACATGGTTCATTCTTCTTTCTTCAACTATTGCCTTTATCGCTTCTGGACTAATCAATAATTCTCTCAATTTTTTAATCGGCAAATTATTTAAAAATAATCCAGATGGAAAAACAGCCTTTTTTATGAGGAGTTACATTTCAACATTTATTGCTCAATTTTTTGATAATTTTATTTTTGCGTTCTTTACTTTTATGATTTTTGCCCCGATATTTTGGGATGGATTTAGTTGGACCTTTTTACAAGTAATAATGTGCTCATTAACAGGGGCTTTATTAGAATTATTAATGGAAGTGGTGTTCTCACCTATCGGATATACGATTTCTAGAAAATGGAAAAAAGATGGGGTTGGAGAAGATTATTTCGCTTATATCAGGGAGTGTTCAAATGAAAATATTGATTACAGGAACTAGTCAAGGTATTGGTCGCGCTGCGGCTTTAAAGTATTTATCTTTAGGACACCATGTGGTGGGCTTAGATATTCTTCCTAGCAGTATTGAAAATGAAAAATATCAGCATTTTGTATGTGATATTTCTAAAAAAGAAGAATTGCCAGATATTTCTGACATCGATATCATTTTCAATAATGCAGGTGTGCAAAATAGCGAAGATGATATTTCCGTCAACTTATTAGGAAGCATAAATGTAACAGAAAAGTATCTATCATCTAAAAACTTGAAGTCGATATTGTTTAATGCTTCTGCTTCTGCGCATACGGGTTATGAATTCCCCCTTTATGCCGCGAGCAAAGGTGGGCTTATTACTTATATGAAAAACGTTGCTTGCCGATTAGCGTCACGTCGAGTCACTGTCAATTCGTTATCTTTAGGCGGGGTAATAACTTCTTCTAATGATATAGTGATGAAGGAAGAAAAAATGTGGTCTAAAATCATGGAAGTGACACCGCTTAAAAAGTGGATGAATTTAGATGAAGTGTGCGATTGGGTGGTATTTTTAACAATTAATAATAAATCTGCTTCTGGACAAGATTTTCTCATCGATAATGGCGAAAAAGATTTGAACAACACTTTTGTTTGGCCTAATTGATATATCAAATGTATAATAGCTAGTATGTCTGATTTAAGAAAATTATTAGAAGAAAGAAAATTTCAAGAAGTTCTCGATTTAACGCGAAAGTCCACTAAGTCTGAAGAACTCTTTTTCCGCTTATCCGCTTTTATGGCATTAGGGAAACTTAAAGAAGCGATTGAATGCATTGAAAATAACCGCGTGACTTTACAAGATAATCTCCCATGGTTAATGCGTCTACACATTGAACTATTATGTTTAGACGGTCGATTTGATGAAGCTTTTGATGAAGTGAAATACTATGAAAATCTCCCTTATGACAGTCAAGAGAGCGAAGAAGTGCTGAAATCATTACCAAAAATCATCAGGGAATATGAAACTAGTAAATCTCATCTTGCAATGGAAAAAGAAGAGATTATCAAAGGCTTAGCGAGCAAATCATCTGACGATGTCTTAGCCTCGCTTGATGCTCTTAGAGATAAAGACTTAACCCCTTACTACATCTTTTTACAAAAGATATTAACTTCTTTCCCAAAACAAGCAATCCGTTCATTTGCTTTGCTCTTGCTCGTCCAACGCGCGGTCAATAAAACTTTTAAATTCAACAATATGGGTGAAATTATTGATGTTAACCCTTCTTTATTAAAACCGCCTTTTGTTGATGATGATTTTGAAAAAGTGGTGAAGAGAATGCAAGAAGAATATAAAGATCCATCCATCACACAGAACGCGATATCATTATTATCTTCTTATTTAATATATATCTATCCAAAGACAGTCGATTTAAATGACGACACATTGGTGGACGCATTATATCACCTTTCTTGCGAATACTTACAGATCGATACCTCTATTCCTTCTAAAGAAATTGGGGAAAGAGTGAGACTCATCGGTGACATTTTAAGCGATTTCTAAGTTAAAACCGCAGCATAATTAAATTACAACAGGGAAATGATTAACAAATATAGTCATTTCTTTTTTATTTATTGGGAAATAACTATAAATAATATGATGATTAATAATGAAATAATGGGAATAAAAACAAAAAATACAATTTAAGTCATTTAAATTGAATAGTTCTATAAACTTGTTTATAATTTATCTTGCTAACGCTTATAGGAGGTATTAATTATGAGCAGAACAGTTAACAAATTACCAAATGCCCATGTCGAAGTCATTTGTCCAGTTGATGAAAAAACTTGGAAAGACGCGCAGGAAGCGGCATTCAAGAAATTAGCCGCGAATATTCAAATTCCTGGTTTTAGAAAAGGAAAAGCTCCAGAGAACATGGTCCGTGGCAAAGTGAACCAAGGCCAAGTTTTAGATGAAGCAATCAACGCGATTCTTCCAAAATTATATAAGGCGATTCTCGAAGAAGATAAAATCGAACCATACGCCCAACCAAAAGTCGATGTCACTAAAATCAGCGACACTGAACTCGAAGTCAAATTTACTATCACAGTCGCTCCAGAAGTGAAGCTAGGTAAATATAAAGGCTTAGAAATCGGTAAGACTGATGTCAGTGTTAACGATGACGAAGTTGAAGAAGCCATCAAACGCTTACTCGAAAATAGTGGTACTCTCATCGTCAAAGAAGGCAAAGCTGAAAAAGGCGATACAGTCGTCTTAGATTTCAAAGGCACAGTCGACGGTAAAGAATTCGAAGGTGGCAGCGCGGAAAACTATGAATTAGTCTTAGGTAGCAACGCTTTCATCCCAGGTTTCGAAGATCAATTAGTCGGTAGTGAAGCTGGTTCCCATGTCGATGTCAAAGTCAAATTCCCAGAACAATACACTGAAGAATTAAAGGGTAAAGATGCTGTCTTCGCTTGCGATATTCATGAAGTGAAGAGCAGAAAACCAGCCACTTTAGATGAAGAATTTGTCAAAGACCAAGGCATTAAAGGTGTTGAAACAATCGATCAACTCAAAGAACATCAAAAACAATCTTTATTAACTTCTAAAGAAGCTAATGCCAAGAGCGAATACTTCAACAAATTAATCGAAGCCATCGTTAAAGATAGCAAAATCGAACTCCCAGAAGAAATCGTCGATTCTCAGTTTGCTTCTAGAAAAGAAGAATTCGAACAAAGAATGCAACAATCTGGCTTAAATAAAGAGCAATATTTACAAATTATCGGTCAAACTGAAGATGATTTAAACAAACAACTCAGAGAAAATGCGACTAGAGAAGTGACAAACTATTTAGTTTTAGAAGCCGTCGGCAAAGAAGAAAAATTAAATGTTGTGACTGATGAAGAAGTCGAATTTGAAATGAGCAAATTGGCAGAACAATACGGCATGACACTTGATCAAGTGAAAAATGCTCTCAACCCAAATATTGGTCAATTCAAGAACCAACTCATGATGGGCAAAATTGAAAAATTCTTAATTGAAAATAACAAATAATAAGGAGGTAGTTCTATGGGTAAAGTAAAAACCCTCACTCTTCCACTGATCATCACTCGTGGCATGATCGTTTTTCCTGGCAACCAAAAACTCGTGGAAGCCGGGCGAAAATTCTCGATAAACGCTGTTAATCAAGCGCGTAGTGATTCATTATTATTCCTCACTGCTCAGAAAAACGCAGCAGTGGAAAATCCTGGTGCGGATGATATTTATAACATTGGTACTCTCTGCCGCATTCTTTCCATCACTGAAAGAGAGAATGCTGTCAAAGTGCGTATCGAAGTCATCGAAAGAGTCAAATTCGAAGATGTCCATTACGATGATGCAACACGTACATTTATCGCGACAGGTCGCACCCTTGATAATCCGGAAAATAATGACCCAGAAGTGGAAAGCGCATATTTAGATGCGATTACATCAACATTAGATTCCCTTCCATCCGTGGTTGCTAATATGCCTAAGGCATTAATCAACCAAATCAGCAAAAGCGAAGACTTAATCTCTGTTTTATATTCTTTAGCAGCGTTCGTCGATGCTTCGGCGAGTCAAAAGCAAGAACTATTAGAGATTAATGACACTCCAACTTTATTCACCGCGGTGATGAATCTCGTCAAAGGTGAAGAAACGAAGAGCAAAATTGAATCCGATATCAATGAAGCGGTCAGAAAACAGTCTGACAAAGCGCAAAAAGAATATTTCTTAAGAGAAAAATTAAAAGCGATTAAAAAAGAACTCGGTGAAAATACCGATGATAATTCCTCTCCCGATGCGGTTTTAGAAAAACTTGAAAAAGAACCATATCCAGAGAATGTGAAGAAAAAGGTGAAATCCGAACTCAAGAAGTTTGAGATGATGCCACAAGGATCTTTGGAAGCCGCTTTGATTCAAAGCTATGTCGATGTTCTTATGAACATTCCATGGTATCAAAAAACAGAAGATGATAACGACTTAACAAATGTCGAACGCATCTTAGATGAAGACCATTACGGTTTAGAGACTCCAAAGAAGAGAATTGTTGAATATTTAGCAGTTAAAAAATTAACTGGTAACTTAAAATCCCCAATCCTTTGCTTCTATGGTCCGCCTGGAACAGGTAAGACTTCTTTAGGCAAATCCATCGCTCGTGCACTAGGAAGAAAATTCTTCAAATGTTCATTAGGCGGTATTTCCGATGAAGCCGAAATCAGAGGACATAGACGTACATATGTCGGTTCTATGCCAGGTAGAATTATCCAGGGGATGAGAAAAGCTGGTGTTTCTAATCCTGTCTTCTTATTAGATGAAGTCGATAAATTAGCCTCTTCTTATAAAGGCGATCCAGCTTCAGCCCTTCTTGAAGTTTTAGACCCAGAGCAAAATAATGCCTTTAACGATAACTATGTTGAAGAACCATATGATTTAAGTGATGTCTTATTCATTTGTACTGCTAACTATTTAGAAAATGTTCCTGGTCCATTAAGAGATCGATTAGAGTTAATCGAATTATCTTCTTATACCGAACTTGAAAAACTTCAAATCGCGAAGAACCATTTGGTGAAGAAACAAACAGAAATCAATGGTTTAACTCTTGAACAAGCCGCCTTTGATGATGATGCGATTATGTATATCATTCAAAGATACACTCGTGAAAGTGGGGTTCGTGAATTAGAAAGAAAGATTTCTTCTTGTTTAAGAAAAGTCGCGGTCTCTATCGTTAAAGATTCTTCTATTGAACATGTTCAAATCACCATTGATAAGGTCAGAGAATATCTCGGAGTTGAAATCTTTGATAACAGCAAAAAAGAAGCCGAAAAACAAATCGGTGTCGTCACTGGACTTGCTTATACCCAGTTCGGTGGAGATATTCTTCCAATTGAAGTCAACTATTTCAAAGGTAAAGGTGGCTTAGTTTTAACTGGTAAATTAGGCGATGTGATGAAGGAATCAGCGAGTATCGCCCTCGACTATGTCAAAGCGAATGCGGAGAAATTCAAAGTTGATCCTGACATCTTCGCGAATAATGATATTCATATCCACGTTCCTGAAGGAGCGGTTCCAAAAGATGGGCCATCTGCTGGTGTCGCTATCACATGTGCAATCATCTCTTGTTTAAGTGGACGTCCAGTTAATCCTGACGTCGCGATGACTGGTGAAGTGACTCTAAGAGGTAATGCCTTACCAATCGGAGGATTAAGAGAAAAATCTCTCGCTGCGTTAAGAAGCGGTATCAAAACGATTATCGTTCCATACGATAACAAGAAAGATGTCGAAGAGCTTCCACAAGAAGTCAAAGATAATCTCAAGATTGTCTATATGAAGAAAGTGGAAGATGCAATCGCTGTCTGTTTAACGGAATAATTATGATCAATTTTGCCAACGCGGCTTTTGTAAAGTCGGCAACAAAATTAAGTGAAATCCCCTCCCTAGCCATGGGAGAGGTTTTACTCGTTGGTAAATCAAATGTTGGTAAATCGACATTTATCAATAACATCACTAATAAGAAGAAACTAGCCTATACATCTTCTAAACCTGGTCACACTCAATTATTAAATTATTATAATATCGATAATAAGTTTTATATGGTTGACGCTCCAGGATATGGCTATGCTTCTAAAGGTGTGGATTTAGATGCTTTGTTTGGTAAGATGATGGATGAGTATTTTAAAAATCCACGTCTCAAATTAGTAGTGGTCCTCCTCGATTCAAGAAGAGAACTCGGGGAAAACGATGTCGAGATTATCAATTATTTACACGATCAAAAAATCCCATTATTAATCCTCTTTACTAAATGCGACAAGATTAACCAAAAAGAGAAGGCGGCTTTACTAAAACACATCAAAGAAGTTGGCGTGGATGATGATTACTTCTTCGTCTCTTCTCTTAGTAAGATTAATATCGACAAAGTAAAAGGATATATTGAAAATATCGTCAAATAATATTTGAATAATTGCTTAGCAACTGTCCAGAAGAAAAATGGGCAGTTTTTTATTTGTCTAAAGTAGGAAAAGTGGGGAAAATGTCATTTTCATATTGTTTATTTACCTCTAAAAGTTATAATTAAATTAACATATGAGACAAAATGTAGGTATATTGCTCCCAGTAGCATCTTTGCCGAGTGAATTCGGAATCGGTGATTTTGGACCGAACGCTTATCGTTTTATCGATTGGCTTAGCAAACATCATTACCGTTATTGGCAAGTCTTGCCACTTAATCCACTTGGTTTTGGCAATTCGCCATATATGTCGACTTGTTCCATCGCTTTAGACAGTCGATATATATCTTTAGAAGTTCTTGAAGAACAAGGACTCATTTTGAATGTTCCACATTATCGTGAGAACTCCCCATATATCAATTATGAAAAAGCCGGTGCTTTTAAAGATAAGTGGGTTTACAAAGCGTATTTAAATTACCGCAAGGGGAAAATGGAGGCTCTTAAAAAATTCAAAACTCGCCATCCTTGGGTGATGCAATACGCGACTTATGAAGCGTTTAAAAAGCATAATAATTACGCCCCATGGAATTATTGGAGCGATGAAGAAATTCATTATTATGAAAATCACAACAACCCTCCAAAAAGATATTTAAAAGAAATCGATTATATCGTCTTTAAACAATATTTAGCCCATAACCAATGGAGAAGACTTCTTTCCTATGCGAGAAGTAAGAACGTCAAAATCATCGATGATATGCCTTTCTATGTCGGCTTTGATTCGATGGAATGCTGGCTTAACAAGAGCTTATTCGCATTTGATGAAAACAATAGACAAACGCAAGTTGGTGGCTGTCCACCAGATGCCTTCTCTGATTCTGGTCAATTATGGGGCTCCCCAATCTACCTCTTCGATAAGATGAAGGAAGACGGTTATAAATTATTAGTTGATAGAACTGGTTATCTCGGCAATATGTGCGATTATTTAAGAATCGATCACTTTAGAGCCTTTGATACATATTACGTCATTCCAGGCGACGCGAAAGATGCACGTATTGGTGAATGGAAAGTTGGTCCTAGAGACGAATTCTTCCATATCTTAAAAGAAAGATATCCAAACGTGAAGATTATCGCGGAAGACTTAGGCGACTTATTCCCATCTGTTATTGAACTCAGAGATAGACTTGGTTTACCAGGTATGTACATTGAAGAATTCAAATTATTTGAACCAAATGCGACTGCTGGTAAAAATATGATCGTCTATACTGGGACACATGATAACAACACCCTTTATGGATGGATTAAAGATTTAAAACCAGAAGATTTAAAATTCTTGACTGAGAAATTTAACTGCAAACCACATCAATTATATAAAAAGATTATCGATCACGTCTTATCCTTAGAAAGCTTCATGACGATTTTCCCTCTTCAAGATGTTCTCAAATTAGACGGGAAAGCGCGTTTGAATCTTCCAGGAACATGTGGCTATCCTAACTGGGCGTGGAGATTAAAGAGTTTTGACCAACTCAAAAAAGCCAAATTTAAAATTAAATAAAGGTGATCGTTATGGCGAAAAGAATTAAGAAAGTATATAACACAAAATTGTTATACCGTTGGAGTTTACCTCTTTGGTTTACTCTTCTTTTCATCGCTGTAGTGGTGGCACCTATTGTTTTATCTGTTTTCTTACAGGCTTTTACTTTTAACAATGGTAGTGAACTCATCATCACCTCCAAAGATATCGTGATGAATTTATTCAAACAACCAAGCGGGAATTTTGCGGTATTTGTTGAACAAGTTGTCGCTCCAATTAAAGCCGCTAGCCAAGTCAAAGGTTTGATTTTAGAAATTGCCGTTGTCTATGTTCTACCAATCGCTGGAATATTAGTTGCGCTTTTCGATGTCATCTTGGTGATTTTCTTCTTAGTGGGGCTTCTTTCTGGAAGATTGTTCCACTGGGGAGGACCATTTAAACTCAGCATTGTAGCGACCATTTTTGCTTTTATTTATTTCGGTGGTATTATCGGATTAACATATTTCTTAAATTTCAAATTCCCATCCCTAGCTGGTATGGCATCATTTAAGTTAGGCTGTATGTATTCCATCATCTATTTAAGTGCGATGCTCGGTGGCACAATCATTTTGGGCATCATCTATGCCGCGGGATTTAAAAAGAGAGAATTCATTCCAAATAAAACTTATTTAGAGAATTTTATTCAACAGATGAATCATGGTCATAATGCTTCTATTGGATATGTCCCTCAACCAATCATCATCAATAATAATCAAGGAGAGAAAGCTGCTCCACAAAACAATCAACCACCAGTGATTGTTAATGCTGCTCCAATCCCTGAAAAAGTCGTGGAGACACGCGTTGTTACTAAAGTAAAGAAAGTCCACGAGACTGAAGTTGATCCAACTTTAAAATACATTTCTGGACATGCTTATGCGAAGAATGTTCATCTTCAATCAGCGACTATTCCAGAAGGAGTGGATAAGATTGGTCCATCCGCCTTCTCTAACTGCGTCAATTTAAAAATAGTAACTATTCCAACCTCCGTTAAGGAAATCGGTTATAATGCCTTCTTCAACTGCAAAGGTTTAGAAAAGATTGTCTACGCTGGCAGAAAAGAAGAGTGGCGAAAAATTAAAAGAGGTTCTAACTGGCTTAGCAAAGCCGGTACAACTATTGTTTCGTGTTTAGACGGAGCAATACAGGTAAATCCATATCGTAAATAATAAAGGAGGTATTCTAATGAGCAAAAAACTATTACTTACGTTACTACCGTTAACATTCTTAGTGGCTGCTTGTAGTGGTGCTAATAGACCAGCACAATCATCCAGTCAACCAACTGGTGTGTCGGCTTCTTCGGTTTCAACACCAGAGTCATCATCTGTTGAACCAGACCCAGACCCAGAACCAGAACCAGATCCAGGTCAAGAAGGTAGAACTGAACCAGTTGGCATTGGTTTTGAAGTCAAAGTTGGTCAATACTACTATGAATTAGTCGAAAACTTACTCCCAGATGAAGGAAGAAATGCCAGCTATACTGCTTCGGATGTTTCTTTTGAAACTGGTGACAAAGTCAGTGTTACTTTAAATGGTGAAGCTGTTGAAATTTGGGCAGAAGCTGATAAAAATCATGGTGTTTATCCAAACTATGATGAAAGACCACAAGATTCCAAATATGGCGAATTCACAATTACTGAAGGCGCGATTGGTAATATCTACTTCCACGTCAACTCCGATGATTCTTATTCCATCTGGATTACTCCAAACCAAGAAGGTGGTGAAGGTGAAGAAGGTGGCGGCGAAGAAGGCGGCGGTAGTGAACCAGTCGTCAACGCTTACGCAATCTATGCTGGTGATGAAAAAGTCTGTGACTTAACAATGACAGGCACAAAAGATTATCAACAAAGAGACCAAGCAGAGGCTAAAGGCGTTTCCTTAACTGCTGGCCAACAAATTGCCCTTACAAATACTGGCACAGGCGCTTCCTGGTTATGCCCAATTGAAGGTTGGTCCTTCGGTGGAAACAGTGAATCTTCTGAAGCTTGGAAAGCATATTTAGAAGTTGTCACTGTTGGTGAAGCCCAAGTTTGGGAAGTCAAACAAGATGTCACTGTTGATATCTATGCCAAGTTCGCTTGGGGGAACGATTCCATCTACTTCGGCATTGCTGCTGCTGAATAGTCAATCGGTAAGTCAAACATATTAAGTGGTGCTTCGGCATCACTTTTTATTTGACATAAAAATAATATGTATTAATATATTAATGCGTTAAGCAATTAACGTGACTCTAGTTTATATAGAGTGGCCTGTTGGTCACTCTTTGTTTTAATAGGGGTATTTATGAATCTTGTTCTCATTGAAAGCAAACTAAAAGAAGTATTACCATCTTGGGGTTATGAACTATGTTCATTATCTTATAAAAAAGAGATGGGAAGATTTGTTTTAGGGGTAGTCGTTGACCGTGTCGAACCAATCGATATGAACGCGATTTGTGAGGTCAGTGAGAAAATATCTTCATATTTAGATGAAATCGATGATAGTGAAGATATCTACACTCTCGACGTCTCTTCTTTAGGAGCAGAGAAGCCACTAAAGATTGAGCAACTCGATAAATATGTTTCTCGTTATGTTAATGTTCATCTCATTAATCCAATCGATGGAGAAAATATCTATGAAGGTGACATTAAAGAAGTGAAAGAAGATAGATTCATCTTAACTATTAAGATCAAGACGAGAGTCAAAGACATTGATATATTATTTAATAATATATATAACATTCGATTAGCGGTTAAATTTTAAGGAGTAAAATAAGCTATGAAAATTGATGTGGAACAATTCAACGCGGCGATTGAAGCGATTGAAAACCAAAAAGGTATTTCCAAAGAGACAGTGATCAACGCTCTTACGGAAGCCATGACTAGAGCCTATAAGAGAGAATTAGGCGGCGAAGTCAGTGATATGGACAGTGCCGATGTCCGTGTGACTTTTGATTTAGAAAAAGGCATCATCGACATGAAGCATGTTCGCAAGATTGTCAAAGATGTCCAAGATGACTATCTTGAAATCACTAAAGAAGATGCCCAAGCTGAAATCAAAGAAGAAGAAAAGAAACCAAAAGAAAATAGGGGCAAAAAATACATCGATGGTGATGAATTCGTCGAAGAACCACCTCTCGTCTTCTTTAAAAATGCGACTTTAATGTCCATTAAATCAACGATGAAACAAAAATTCGCAGAAGCGGAAAGAGGCATTTTATATGAAGCATTCAAAGACAAGATTGGTACGATGATTACTGGTCGAGTTGAAACATTCGATGATAGAGGTGCTTCTGTTAATATCGGCCGCACAAGCGTGTTCCTCCCACATAAAGAAATGATCGGAGATGAAAAATTCAATACTGGTGATCCAATCAAATTATTCATTTCTGACGTCGGTAATACTAAGAACTCCCATATTGCAGTCTCTCGTGCAAGTGAGGGATTCTTAAAAGCTTTATTCGCTGAAGATATCAGTGAAATCTATTCTGGCACAATTATCATCAAAGCAGCAGCCAGACAAGCTGGTGAAAGAAGTAAAGTCGCTGTTTATTCTAGCGATCCAAATGTTGACCCAGCAGGTGCATGTATCGGTCCTAATGGTAACCGCATTCAAAAGATTGTCGGTGAATTAGGTAATGGTAACAATAAAGAAAAAGTCGATGTTATCGCCTATTCTGAAAACCCAATGATTTTCGTGAGCGAAGCTCTTAAACCAGCGAAAGTCATCGGTATTGCTTATGATGAAGAAGAAAACGAATGCACAGCCATCGTCAAAGATGACTCCTTATCTTTAGCGATTGGTAAGAAAGGTGTTAACGTTCGTTTAGCCTCTAAATTAACAGGCATCAAGATTGATGTCATCACTGAGACACAAGCGATTGAAGATGAAATCACTTACACTACAAGTGAAGAATTAGAAAGCATCGCTTTAGCGCTTAAAGCGCAAAGAATTTCTGAAGCTCAAAAAGAAGCAGCAGCCCAAAGAGAAACAGTCTTACCTGGCTTACCAGAAGGCTATGTTGCTCCTCAAGAAAGAGTCTATGAAAACGAAAAGAACGACTTCGATGTCGCTCTCCAAGAAGTCTCTGAAGAGGAAGAAGTTGCTCCTGCTCCAGTTAAGGAAGAACCACTTCCAGTCGTGGAAGAAGTTAAAGAAGAAAAAGAGGAAGTTAAGGAAGAACCAATTGCCCCAGTCGTGGAGCAAACTGTCGTTAAGACTACAACTTCCTTAAGTGACCTTGAAGCATCATTAGAAGCGCAATCTAACAAGGAAAATAACAAAAAATCCTTCAACAAGAAGAAAAAGAAAGTTGAAGAAGAGCAAGAAGGCGCTCCAGTTACAAAAGTCGATAACGGTATGTCTATTTATACTGAAGAAGAACTTGAAGCCATCAAAGCGGAAGAAGAAGCTGAAGAAGAATACGAAGAAGACGATATCGACTACGACGAATACGACGATTATTACGACGAGGACAAATAGTCGTGATTATTAAGCGTAAATGCATCATCACTGCTCAGTTGTTGGATCGCACCCTCTTATTTAAAGTGGTGAAAGATAAGGATAATAACGTCTCTATTGACTTATCCTACAATAAACCAGGTAGAGGAGCGTATATCTCTAAAGATATCGATGTCATAAACATGGCTAAAAAGAAAGATGCATTATCACGCGCTTTACGTCATAAAATAGATCAATCTATTTACGATGAACTCATCAATTTACTGAAAGGGGAATAGTATGGGAAAGAATAAGAATTTTAAAGGGCCACAAAGAGAAACAAACGTTTCTACTAAAGTGAACGCCGATAAGATGAAGAGTAAAATCAATAAAGGTGGGGTCTTTGTTTACACCAAAGCCTTATCAACTGCTGAACTCGCGGAAACGCTCAATATCCCGGTCAGTGACATCATCAAATTCCTCTTTATGCAAGGAAAGATGATTACGATCAATACGATTCTCGATGATGAATTAATCGGAACAGTTTGTTTACAGTTTGGTTTCGATTTCCAAAAGAAACATATCGTCGAAGCTGAAAACTTTGAAGAAGTGGAAATCAATGATGACCCTTCTAAACTTAAAGAAAGACCACCAGTAGTGACTATCATGGGTCACGTTGACCACGGTAAGACTACTCTTATCGATGCGATTAGAAATTCTAACCTTGTCGCTGGTGAAGTGGGCGGCATCTCCCAAGAAATCGGTGCCTATCAAAAGGAAATTAACGGTAAAAAGATTACATTTATTGACACTCCAGGTCACGAAGCTTTTACAGCAATGCGTTCCCGTGGTGCTTCTGTCACTGATATCGTTGTTCTTGTTGTCGCCGCGGATGATGGCGTCATGCCACAAACTATTGAGGCCATTGACCATGCGAAAGCTGCTGGTGTCCCAGTTATCGTCGCCATTAACAAAATGGACAAACCAGGCGCTGATCCTGATCGAGTGAAGACTGAACTTATGAGTCACGATATCATCGCTGAAGAATACGGCGGTAGCAACATCTGTGTGGAAATTTCTGCAAAGAAGAAAAATAACATTGAAGGCTTATTAGAAGCCATCATTTTAGTCAGTGAAATGCAAGAATTAAAAGCGAACCCAGATCGTTATGCATTAGGTACAGTTCTTGAAGCAAAGCTTGACAAAAATGAAGGCCCAAAAGCCACTTTATTGGTTCAAAATGGTACTTTAAAATCCGGTGACTTCCTAGTCGTTGGTACTAGTTACGGTAAAGCCCGTCGTATGACAAACGAACATAATAAAGTTCTTAAAGAAGCAACTCCATCTACTCCAGTCGTGGTTATCGGTTTAAGCGAAGTCCCAGAAGCTGGTGATAGATTTATGGCTTTCTCTGATGAATCAGAAGCAAGAGAAATTGCAAATAAACGTCGTTTAATTAAAGAGAATAAAACTCGTAATGCGACAAGCGCCGCTTCTTTAGATGACTTATTTAATTTGGCTAAAGAAGGTAATATACAAAGATTAAATATCATCGTCAAAGCTGATTCCACAGGCTCAGCAGAAGCGGTAAAAGCATCATTAGAAAAATTATCCACGGATGATATTAAAATCAACGTTATAAGAGCAACTTCCGGTGCGATTACACAGTCTGACGTCCTTTTAGCGAGTGCTTCTCACGCGATTATCTATGGTTTTAATGTTAGACCTGACGCGCTTACTAGAGCAAAAGCTGCAGAAGAAAAAGTCGAAATACGATTACATCGCATCATCTATGCTTTAATCGAAGAAATTCAAGCAGCAATGAAAGGTATGCTCGCTCCAACGATGGTCGAAAAAATCACTGGACAAGCGGAGATTAGAAAATTATTTAAAGTCTCTAAAATCGGTACAATTGCTGGTTGTATGGTCACTGACGGTGTCATTAAAAACAATTCTCTTATCAGATTGATGAGAGAAGGTGTAGTTATCTATGAAGGTAAGCTCGGTTCACTTCAAAGAGAAAAAGATTCTGTAAAAGAAGTGAAAGCGGGGTTTGAATGTGGCTTAACTATCGAAGGATATAACGATGAAAAAGAAGGCGATATCATCGAAGGTTATGAAATTGTTGAGGAAAAATAATGCCAGATAGACAGCTTCGTATTGAAACGATAATCAAAAAGAATATCACTGAGATAATTTCTTTGAAATTAAATGACCCACATCTCGGTTTTCTAACGATCACTGAAGTGAAAGTATCGAAAGATTTTTCTCACGCGAAAGTATATGCCTCATTTTTCTTAGAAAAGGACCGTGAAGTTGGAATGAAAACACTTGATAAGGCAAAAGGATTTATCAGAAGTGAATTATCTAAAACACTCGATATAAGAAGATGTCCGGATATCAGTTTTGTTCTCGATGATGGCTTTGATAAAGTAGCCCGTATCGATGAGGCGCTTAAAAGAGGAAACAAATAAGAGGTCGAAAGACCTTTTTTCTTTTTTCTTTTAGCGATAAATTAAGAACAGTTAAAACACTTATTCTTTTTAAATAATTATTTAAAATATTTCTCCATTTTGATGTGACTAACTCCGCCATCATCAAATATTTCTCCTATTGGAGAAAAACCTAGTTTTTTATAATAATCAACTAATGTATACTGCGCGTTGAAATAGATATAGCAAGGATTGTATTCAGCAACTAATTTATCGACGAGATATTTAAATGCGATTTTCCCATATCCTTTATGGCGATATTTTGTGATGATCGCGTATCTTTCTAATTTGAACTGACGATCCCCTGTTTGGCGATATCTAATCGTCCCAATCGGTTCATCATGTAAATAGATGAGGAATGTGTTCGTACCATCTTCTTTATCGAGTTCGTATTCATCTTCATAAGAAAAATGCTGTTCATCGATATAAACTATCTTTCTAATTTGAAATACTTTAACTAAATCATCTTTGTAAATGACAGGTTTAAGAGATAAACCATCGTTATTAACGTGGTAATAGATTTCTTTGCCCCATAAATCTTCTTTTGTGTAATTGGATAACATCGTTAAGAAATTATCTCTGCTTTCTGGGTAAGTTTTATAAATTGAATCTAATAACTGTTTGATATCTTCTCTTCTCGTATGTTTATCAGCAGGACAAGTAGAAGTGGAAACTGGTAATTCCTCTTCTTTTACCAAACGGATAATATCTTTTTCTCTTACTAATAGTAATGGGCGAATGAAATCGATATTTGCATTTTCTAAATGCATTTTTGGGGAAAATGTGGCAATTCTCGCTCCATATATTTCATTCATGAATAATGTTTCGACTGCATCATCTGCATGATGGGCAAAGGCAACTTTATTAAAACCAAGTTCATTAGCGACCTTATTTATCGCAGCTTTTTTCATTCTTGAACATATTGAACAAGGAAGATGTGGACCATCTTGTTTGATTTTAAGTATCTTATATACTTCTCTACTATCATGAACGATGAGTTTATAGCCAAGAGATTCACAGTATTTTTCCATCTTCGTTGGATCAAAACTATCAAATCCTAAATCGAGCATTACTGGTTGAACAGTAAAATCTGTATGTGAAAATTTTTGATACAAAGATAAACAATATAGAAGTGAAACAGAATCCTTGCCACCAGAAAGACCGACGATAATCTTATCTCCATGGTTGATGAGATTGTAGGTATTATCGGCTTTACGGATACAGGCGAGAACAGTGCGAATTGCTTTCATGCAACATATTATAATATTATATATTTAATATATGAATGGATTTTTTTATATCGATAAACAATCTGATTGGACGAGTAGGGATGTCTGTAACAAGGTTCAGAAGATTTTTAATCTTCCTAAAGTTGGCCATATCGGCACGCTTGATCCATTTGCAACCGGTCTTCTTATCGTCTGCGTTGGTAAAGCTACTAAAGCAAGCGCTTATTATGACGATAACGAAAAGGAATATGTTGCCACTTTAAAAATGGGTAAAAAAACATCAACAGGAGATTTGACTGGTGAAGTAGTGGAAGAAAAAGAAATTGTCTCATTTACTAAAAAAGACATTTTAGATGTATTTAAATCTTTAACTGGCGAGATAGAACAACAAATTCCAATGACTTCTGCCGTTCATGTTAATGGAGTGAAATTATATCAATATCTCCATAAAGGAGTTGAAGTAGATAGACCAACGCGTAAAGTAGTGGTCAAAGATATCTCTTTAATTGAAGTAGGCGAGGATTATATCGTCTTTAAAGCCACGGTGAGCAAAGGAACATATATCCGTGTTCTAGGAGAAGATATCGCTTCTAAATTAAATAACTTAGGTTACATCTCTTCTTTAAGAAGAACAAGGATTGGAGATGTTAAAGTTGAAGAAGCAAAGACATTAGGGGAAGTTAAAGACTCCGATTTAGTAAGCATCGCTTCTTTATTAAAAGATATTCCTTCGGTTGTCTTATCTGGCGAAAGATTAATAAAAGCGAAGAATGGGATGACAATTTCTTTTGATGATATTACAAAGAGTGATAGAATACTTCTAATAGATGAAAATAACAATGTTATTGCCATCTATGGTTACGACCATTTAAATTACTACAAATGTTTAAGGGGCCTATATTAAGTGAACATTATCGAATTTGATATCAACGAAGTTCCTGAGGAATATAGCAACATCAATCTATGCCTCGGTTTTTTTGATGGAGTCCATCTCGGCCATCAGAAGATGATCAAAGCGGCAGTAGAAGAAGGTCATAAAGTTGGAGTCCTCACTTTTGATAATCCCCCACATTTTGTCACTGGCCAAATTAATAATAAAAGATGTTTGACGAGTATCGATGAAAAAGCGGATTATTTTGAAGAATTAGGCGTTTCGTATATGTTCATCCTCACTTTCGATGAAGTGACGAGAAATATTTTACGACTCGACTTTGTCGATTTAGTCCTCAAGAAATTCAAGCCTAATAAAGTTTACTGTGGGGAAGATTTCCGCTTCGGAAAAGATGCTTTAGGAGATGCGAAGTTTTTAAAACAACATTTTGATGTTGAAGTCACTCCATTATTATCGAAAAACGGGATGAAAATATCTTCTAAAGATATTAGAGAACACGTTAAAAATGGTGACATGAGTAAAGCGGTGTCTTTATTAGGTCACCCATATCGCATCGTCGGAGAAGTGAAAAACGGGATGCATCAAGGCAGCAGGATTGGTTTCCCAACTGCTAACCTCAATTTAGATTTCCCATATGTGATGCCAAAAGAAGGTGTATATATGGGGTACTGTTATGCTTTTAACAAGAAATATAAAGCGATGATATCGGTATCGACCCATCCAACATTTAGTCAATTACCAAGACCGATTATTGAAGTTCATATCATTGACTTCTCGGGAATGTTATATGGCATCAACATTTACGTTGATTTCACGGATAGAATTAGAGATATCGTTAAATACGATAATCCTGATGAACTGATCAAACAACTCCATAAAGATAAAGAGTTCATCATTAATCATTTGCAATAGCTTAATAAATAATATATATTACTTATTGCGACTTATCCTTAGGATAGCGAGTCCCTAACGCTTTCCCGAGAATAAGCTAAGAAAAAAAGAAAGGGGTACTAGTTAATGGCATTAACTAAAGAAAGAAAAGCGGAAATCGTCAAGAAGTTCGGCAAAAACGAAAAAGACACTGGTTCAGTCCAAGTCCAAGTCGCCTTACTCACTGACCAAATCAAAGCGTTAACTGCTCACTTAAAAGCGAACCACAAGGACGCGGCGAGCAAACGTAGCTTACAAATCTTAGTCGGTCAAAGAAGAAGTTTATTAGACTACTTAATTAGAACTGATAGAGACGCTTATTTCCACTTAATCAACGATCTCGGTTTAAGAAAATAATCGTAGATTAAAAGCAAAAGAAATGCGCGATGATGAATCGCGCTTTTTTCTTATTATATTTTGTATATCACTCCATGTCGCGGAGGGAGATAAGGTTTATCGCTGGTGGATATCAATACTTCACTAGCTTGATATTCAACATCTTTATTAGAAAGATTTATTAGTAAGATAGTGGAGCCTCTTTTAATGCATAAGACTCTTTGGTCTTCTCCGATATCGATATCATCAGACTGTAAATCTTTGTCTTCTTTTCTGATTTTGATGAGTTTTTGAATGAAATGATATAGGGAAGAAGGATCTTTTAGATTATCTTCAACAGTGATGTCACTAGCGGTGTTGACTGGTAGATACAAAGTATCGGCTTTGGAGAAACCATCATTTTTAGAATGGTCCCACTGCATTGGAGTACGACTACCAACGCGTTGATAACCGCCGTCTTTATTTGGCAAATCGACGAATTTCATCCCGATTTCATCCCCATAATAGATAAATGGAATACCGGGAAGAGCAAACATCAATAAATAATATAATCTTAGTCCCGCTTCATCCGTGTAATTAGCAAGTCTAGTGACATCGTGGTTACCAGAAATTGGCGCGAGATATCCACCTAACTGTTTCGCGATATCAGTTCTATGCTTTAAATCCTTTAAGAAATAATCAAAATTATTGCCGTTTAGGATTGATGGGCCAATAGAATAATCGCCACTTCTAATGAAGTGATGGTAATATGTGTCCCAATGGTCGAGGACGAAATCCGCGTCAAATCCCGCTTTAAAGGATTGATATGGATTGCACCATTCGGAGACGAAGAAGGCGTCTGGATAATCTTTTCTCACTTCTTTAAAGACGTAATTCCATACTTCAATAGTGGCCTCTTTATCATCATCGTTTTTAACAAGAGAATCCGCCATATCAACACGGAAACCATCAACTCCTTTTTCTAACCAGAATTTGATGATTTTAATTAAATAGTTTCTCGCTTGGAATGTTCTTGGGTCTTTATAAGACATCTGCCATTTTGGATCATCGATATGGTTAAAACCATAGTTGAAGGCAGGTTGGACAGAGAAGAAGTTGACTAAATAATTGCCATTACGTGGATGTCTACCCGCGATTAATTTATATTTTGGGTCATTATTCCATACCGATTCTGTCCAGATGAATAAATCGGAGTATTCGTTTCTATTTTCTTCTCCAGACATTAAGAATTCTTTATTTTCTTCACTCGCGTGACCAGCGACACAGTCGACGATCACCTTGATACCGAGTTGATGGGCATGGTTGACCATTTCAAGAAAGTCATCCATATTCCCAAATTTTGGATCGATATCAAAGAAATCTTTAATATCATATCCGCCATCTTTAAATGGGGATACAAAGAATGGGTTGAACCATATCGCATTGCAACCGAGGTTTTTGACGTAATCAAGTTTTTCACTGATTCCTTTTAGATCTCCAATCCCGTCATTATTGGAATCATAAAAAGAAGTGGGGTATATTTCATAAAATACCAAATCTTTAAATTTTTCGTTTCTCATATCTTTGATTTTAACACTTTTGTAACTATTAAAAAGATAATATCTTTCTAAAAGGCGATATTTCATCTACAATATCGAATAAAGGTAACTAATTATGGCAAAATTAATTATTCCAGGCTTTAGACATCATCGTTGTTCACCAAAGACGATGCATTACGGTCGCCTTTATGACCGCGAAATCATCATCCCGATGGCGAGGAAGAAATATCAAAAGAGGTATTTGCGCGTTTGGGTACCTGATAACTTCTCTTTGGATGAACGCATTGGGGTCATCTATATGAGTGATGGACAAAATGCGGTAGACCATAATTTAACAGCGTATGGCGAATGGGATATGGAAGACCATTTAAAGAAGCTTGAAGAAGAGGGCTATCCACGTTTCATCATCGTCGGTATTGACTGTCCACATAACGGGCTTAATCGCGCTAGAGAATACACTCCATATTGTTTTAATAAAGGAAAATGGAAAATCACTGGTAAAGGATATGGCGATGAATTCTCCGATTATATCGTCACTGATATCATGCCTTTAATCAATTCCACATTTAATATCGAACCAGAATTAGTGGGCTTTTGCGGCTCTTCTATGGGTGGGTTATTCTCCTTCCATATATGCGCGAAATATCAAGGAATATTCAAATTCTGTTTGACCTATTCCCCATGTTTTGAAGGCTATAAAGATAAAGATTTAAAAGAGCATTTTGATAATTACCACTTAGATGGTAACACCGAGAATAGATGGGTCTTTTATATGGGTGGAGCTGATCCCCTTGAAAAGACCTTAACTAGAGGATGCGAAAAAGTTTTAGCGATGATGAAAGAAGTGGGATTTAACGATGAAAATCTCCTCTACATCAAAGATGAGAGCAAAATCCATCATGAAAGCGCATGGTCAGAAGTCATCGAAGACTCGATGCGCTTTATCCTCCATTAATAAATAATTTATCAACTTAATATCTTTTTATATTAAAAAGGTATATCATTTCTTATAAAGAAAAGAGGTAATCACTATGTATCGTAAAAACGCATGGATTAAAAACAAAGATAATATCGACCAAGTGATGAAATTTGCGGAAGGCTATAAAGACTTCATCACGTATGGTAAGACTGAAAGATTAGTCACTAAAGAAGCGGTGGCATCTTTAGAAAAAGCGGGCTATAAAGACGCGAAGAAACTTTCTTCTATCAAAGCGGGTGACAAAGTCTATTTCGTCAATAAGAATAAAAACGTTGCTGCCTATATCATTGGTAAAAGACCAATTAGAGAAGGCATTAGAGTGTTAGGTGCGCATATCGATTCTCCAAGACTCGACTTCAAAGAACACCCAATCTACCAAAAGAATGATTTCGCTTTAGCGGACACACATTATTATGGTGGCATTAAGAAATATCAATGGGTCACAATTCCTCTTGCCTTACATGGCGTCATCTGTAAAAAAGATGGTGAGAAAGTGGAAGTTAATATCGGTGAAGATCCAAAAGACCCAATCGTCGGTATCACTGATTTATTGATTCATTTATCCGCTGACCAAATGCAAAAATCATTAGCCAAAGGTATCGAAGGTGAAGATTTAGATGTTTCTTTAGGTTCCATTCCAGTGGATGAAAAAGAAAAAGACGCAGTGAAAGCAAATGTTTTAAGAATCATCAAAGAAAAATATGGTGTTGAAGAAGAAGACTTCTTATCCGCGGAAATCGAAGTGGTTCCCGCTGGACCAGCGAGAGACTATGGCTTAGATAGAAGCATGATTGCTGGATACGGTCATGATGATAGATGCTGTGCATATACTTCCTTACAAGCATTATTAGATGTTGATAACCTTGAATATACTGGTTGCTGCATCTTAGTAGATAAGGAAGAAATCGGCTCTGTCGGCGCGACAGGCGCGCAATCTGTTTTCTTTGAAAACACCATCGCGAAATTATTAGAATTAAGCGGTGATAAGAACCCATTATATGGAGTCAGAGAAGTCTTTGAAAATTCCAAGATGTTATCTTCTGACGTCTCCGCGGGTTTTGACCCATTATACCCACAAGTCAACGATCCAAAGAATGCCGCTTATTTCGGTCAAGGTTTAGTTATTAATAAATACACTGGTAGAGGTGGTAAAGGCGGATCTAACGATTCTAACCCAGAATTCTATGCCTTTGTCAGAAAAGCTCTTGATGAGGCAGAAGTGAACTGGCAAAACAGTGAACTCGGCAAAGTTGACCAAGGTGGTGGAGGCACAATCGCCTACATCTTAGGCAACTACAATATGGATGTTATCGATGCGGGTATCCCAGTGCACAATATGCACGCTCCAATGGAAATTATTTCCAAAGTTGATTTATACGAAGCTTATAAAGGATATCAAGCATTCTTAAAAGCTTAAGTTATACTTGAAAAATGTCTATCTTATAATTTATTATATATAGGCACTTGGCGAGTATGGTGAAGTGGTTAACACACCTGGCTGTGAACCAGGCATTCGTCAGTTCGATCCTGATTACTCGCCCCATTAAGTCAAAAATGGCATTTCGCACCAAGAAATGCTTTTTTTGTCTCTTTGTTTGTAGACATTGATACAAGTGCGAATTTTAAAAAAGGCTCATAGAGCCTTATAGATATTTTCAGCAATTCTTTGAATAACAGAAACAACAACGCTATTACCTGCCTGTTTATAAAGATGTGTTGATGCTAAATCAGGCAATTTATATGTCTTTGGAAATCCTTGTAAATTAAAGCACTCGTGTGGTGTCAGTTTTCTTATGCCGTGTTTTGTAAGAATTAAAGGAACATTATGCCCGCCTGTACCCATGTTGGCGGTTAATGTTGGGCATACATCCGATTTGTTTTCTCTAACGTAAACCCTCCTCCATTGATAAACAGTATTGGATGAAGTAATGGTTTTTTCTAATTCGTTATAGAAGAAACAATTGTCTTTAGTGTAATAGAACTTGTCATCAACCTTTTTGTTGAAATCAATCACATCTGATAATTTTGTGGTTAATTCAATTGGAGATGGAAACTCAAATTTTTGATATGCTTTTTTATTCTTAAAAGCAACAATATAAATTCTTTCTCTATTTTGAGGGATATTTCCGTAATCTTTAGCGTTTAGCACCTGATATTTAACGAAATAACCGCATTCAGTAAGATATTCCAAAATTACTCTAAATGTATTGCCATTATCGTGGCTTACTAGGTTTTTAACATTTTCAAGAAAAATAACTTTTGGATGCTTTTCTCTAATCATTCTTACAAGTTCAAAGAACAAAGTTCCTCTACCTTTTTCATCGTTAAATCCTTGTCTATATCCAGCAATACTAAAGGCTTGGCAAGGGAATCCTGCTAACATTACATCAAATTTTGGTATTTCGTTTGCTTGTACGATATTGACATCGCGACAATCTACTTTCAACGAAAAATTGGTCTCAAAAGTTTTACACGCATTTTCATCAATTTCATTGGCGTAAATAGTTTCAAAAAAACCAGTGTTTTCAAAGCCCTGATCAATACCACCGACTCCTGCGAAGAAACTGGCACAAGTAAGTTTTTTAGCTTCATTTTCCATACGAAAAGTATAAACAAAATTGCGGCGCGCCGCAACTAATATCTGAAAATCAAAAATAGTAAAAATCTATATAAGAAGATATAATCTTAGTATGGATTTGTTATTACATTACGATAGTGGTAAGTTTGATGATTACATTTTGAAGCTAAAGACAATCGCTTCTTTCTCAAAATTGTTTTCCCAAAACGATGCTCCATATATTCATTCCAGATCAGCTGAAAACATTTACACCGAATGCTTGGGCGCCATTAATGTTTCAAGAGATGATTCGACAGCTGATGCTATTTATGGCAGAACTGGTGTTGGTATAAAGACTTTCATAAATGTTAGTAATCAAAAAATTGCTGAGTTTAATGGTCTTAGGCCACATTATGCTCATCTTCATGGAATAGATTTAGCCAGAGCCATCGCAGGGTTTAGAAACAATAGAATTGATGTGACTATGCGTGCCTATGGTTTGAATCGAATGATTTATCATTACACAGTTAGAGAACCAGGCATTATTAAAATCTTCGAAGAAGAGATGAATAGAATTGATATAGACAATATCAGAATAACTGTTGAAACAGACAAGAAAATCGCGTTTACTGACGGCATAGAACAATATGAATTTGTTTATTCAAAAAGTACGCTCTATAAAAGATTCAATCTAGAACATCCGTTTGTTGAATTTGAAGTTTCTATCATAGCAGATCCATTAGATGCATTAGTTGGATATTTACGTTATCAAGAAATTACCAACGGCAACATTAATTTTTATACGCCTCCACACGAACCTGATACTCTTGTTGTTCCTCTATTCACTGAAGATACAAGAGGAAATAGGAAGGTTTGGGAAAGAAGCGGACTTAACCAATGGAACGCAGCGGGAAGACGAAGGCACCCTAACGAAGTGTACATTAATTATCCAGCTAGAATTAGACATGCTAACCCTGATTTCTTCCCTCCTAGAGATGTTCGTTGGGATCTACGATTGCCAGATGGTCGCCATTTATCTATGAAATTATGTCAGGATAATGAAAAAGCTATTATGTCTGATCCAAACAGAGATTTAGGGCAATGGCTGTTAAGAGATGTTTTAAATCTAAGAGAAGGACAACTTTTAACATATGAATATCTTTTAGAAGTCGGAATCGATTCAGTTATCTTTAAAAAAGAAGGAGAAGGTCGATATTCAGTTGACTTCTTAGCATTCGACGACTGATAATTGTGTTAAAGAAGGTAAACTATTCCATTCAAAAACTTAACACAATTTTGTGTTAATATAGGGGTAAATCCCATCAAAGTAGCGGAAAGTGTGTCTGAAAAGGCACATTTTTTCTTTTTCATTGAATTTTATTGCGTGTGAACAAGGCTGTGTGTATTCGCATAACGATACACCCACCCCGATACATGATGTATGGCGAGTGCAAATGTAAATTTGATGTTTATACAGTTGATTATGATTCACTATAATAGATGATGAGGAATGTTATTTTTAATGGTAACTAATTATGAAAATAGTATTAAAAGATAGAACGGAAGAAAATGTTAGACTGTATTTTGAAAAATCGCAGCAAAACGAAATAAAACAAATGTTACCACAAAAAGCAAAAACTGTTGAAGAGGCGGTTGAAGATTTTTATAAAACGATACTTCCTAATAGCACTAGTTATGGAAAGACTATATATGTTGAGGATGTATATGTTGGAGATGTTTGGTGTTATTGCATTGATAAAACTGAAACACCAAACGCTATGTTGAGTTTTTGTATTTTTAATAAAACGTATTGGCAAAAAGGTATTGCTTCGATAGCTGTTTCACTATTTTTAAAAAATATACATGAAAAATATAAATTTGAAACTATTGGCGCTTTTACGTTTTCCAATAATATTGCCTCGCAAAGAGTTCTTGAAAAGAATGATTTTTCCTTAATTGAAGAATTTGATGAAGATGGAAGACTTTCGAGATATTATGAACGATTATTATAATTGTAAAAAGGTGCAATTATTGATAAAAGAGAGGTATTATTGCGTTTTATTTGATACTCTGAGGTATTATACGCGTAATTCAAGGACATTCTCAAGATACTGAGAAAATGCGTAGCAAATTCTGAAATAGAATGAAAGAAACGGCAGAAATGTCGTTTTTTCTATTTTTAGACATAAAAAATATTCTTTTCTTATTAAATAATGAATCGAACTATTGAATCTTCTTTGTATAATGAACCATGCACCCCAACCACCAGACGTGCGAGTTCGAACTTACAACTTGCTGGTTCACATGAAAGCAAAATAATAAAAAAAGAAGAGCCGCGAGATAATTCGACTCCTTCACCTTTTTAAATAGAAATTATTTTTGGTAACTCTCATGCTACCTATATTGAACTAATAAGTTAGCCATTAGTCCTACGCTTAACGTGATACTAGTGTACTAGAAGTCTTGTGGTAGCGCCACCAAAAGCTTTATTTGTTTTAGAAAGACGACTAAAACAAATAAAACCATCCTAAAAAACAAAAAACACTTTAAATAAGATAAAGTGCTTATTTATGTCCTAGTTAGTGTGATATTCTATTATTAGTGGAGGTTCCTTATGTCGAAGATTTCTCAAGAATTAAAAGTTCTTCTTTATCTTAATCAAAGATACACAAGGACTAAATGGATAACCATTAAAGAAATAGCAGATTATCTAGAAGTTAGCGATAGACAAGCCAGGCGTTATCTTGAAGATTTAAACACCATTCCAGAAATTGACATTGAAACAAAACTCGGACGTGATGGTGGATATCGTCTAAGAACGCCGTTAGATAAAGGCTTTGCGATGCCTGAAAATATAGTTCTAGCTATGTCTATAGCGATGAAACGCAATGAAAGAATAGAATCAGTTCTTTCGACATTACCTAACTATGTTGTTACCAACACTGTTGTGGGTGATAACACAATTGATAATAGAGTTTTAGATAACTTAGAAATATTGATTGCTGCTATAGAAAATCAAAAAGAAGTAATATTCACTTATTTAGGAAGGGATAACCAATATTATTGTCGACCATATAAGATTTATTACACCAATAGGACATATTACTTATTATGTGCTAATAAGAACGATGAATATCGTCATCTCAATGTAGCAGGAATGACCGATATTAAACAATTAGGATCTTTTAAACTAGATAAAAAAATAGAAGAACAAGTACTAAAAGAAATAAATAGTTATGGCATCATAAGCGGTGGAGAAAGTACTTTAAGAGTTAAATGCAAAGATTTAGAGACGTTATTTACCTTTGATAATTATTTTGAAGGTAAGGGAATAAAAAATCTTGAAGAATTAACTTATTCGGTTTCTAGTTACAGCGATAATCAACTTTATTATCCATTATTTAGAATAAGCACAAAGTGCTATAAATTTTTGGATGATGAATTTAAGAATAAATACCTAGAATATTTAAGAAATCAGATAAGGAGTATTGAAAATGGGAAAATATAATAGTTCAACATATAGAGTCAAACCTTTTGTTGAGAACGTAGAAAATGATTTAAACAAGATAAACAGATTTTTATCATGGTTTAATATAAAAGCTGATTCTTTACCAACTTGCTATTTGTATGGCGATAATGAGAAATTGTTAAAACCATCTAAAAAACATCTTCTTAAAATAATTGAATATTTTTCTAAAGCCAAAGGATTGACTGTTCCAACAATGAACGAGGACAGAAAGGCATTTTTGCTTGGGAACAATGAGGAAAGAAAACGCAAAGAAGAAGAAGCAATAAGGTTTATAGAAGAAAACTACGATAAGATTACACCGCGTTCTACTGAATGGTGCATTTTTGAAGGGTACACTCATCCCGATCTTTTTATTGAAGGCGATGATTATGTTTTGATTGGGGAAGGAAAATGGACTGAATCACATATAACAACCAGTACAAAGAATTTGCCTAAAAGAAATCAAATGGCTAGACACATTCAAGCTGCAATAAATTGCTTCAAAAAGAAAATATATGCGTTTTATTTAGTTGATAAAGAATGTGGGTATTTAAACGATTTGACTATTGATGCTTTTAAATCTCAGCTTAAAGATGAAACTATTGAATTAGACGAGAAGGAACAAATACAAATAGCAAATTGTTTTGTTGGTTATATAACGTGGCAAGACATTAATCTGCTCTTCCCAGAGATAAAATTCTTATCAAAGAAAGAAATTGATGCGTTAAAATAGAATTATCGTATAAAACAGCCATTTTATGTCCTACTTTACATGATATTTATATTATGTAGAGAAAATTGAAAGGATAAGAAATGGCGTTTTTATTAGGAAGAGGATTTACAGGTTTCTATCATTACGGACACCCATGCTTCATTCGTGAAGAATATGAGGCAGTTCATAGCGGTGAATCCGAACTTCAAAGACTAGAAGATGCTTTAGGCATGTCTTTTTCTGATGTAAACACCGCAATGTATCACTGCTTAACTCACGCTCGATATCAGCTATATCGTCTTGAATCAGATGAAATTGATAATGAACTTCTCAAAGGCAGAGATCCTTGGATTCAATTTAAAAATGGTTGGGTTCACATAGTGACAGGTGAATATGTTCCGGATTCCATTAAGCCAAATTATGATTCATATCCTTGCTGGAAGATAGAAGAACCAGCCTCTAGGTATTTTGATTCGCATTCTGCTATTCAGATGAGCGGGTGGATAGGATTAGGAGCAGCTCTTTTTGGTTTTTTCGCTGAAATGATGGGAGGAAAGAAATAATGTTTAACGAAAAAGTATTTATTGAATCTATTAAAAATAGAGCAAAAGAGAAGAATCTTCTTAAAGAAGCTGAGAAAGAACTAAAAATATTTAAAAGATTTAATCAAATTGAGTATTTATTTGTAGTTAAAGAGTTTGTAGAAACATTAACAAAAAGTAATGTTCCATATGTTTTGCTGCGTATGGCGGGGGCGTCTTCAGTAGTCGCTTATATTTTGGGGATTCATAAAATCAATCCAATCGAATATCAACTAACAAATTACTTCTTCTTTAATAATGAATATAAAGATGGTGGATTTGGACCGAGATTTGATTTATGCGTTCCAACATCTCAAAAAGAAGAAGTAATTAGAATTTTAAATAAGATATCAAAGATAAACCAATCAACATCGGATGCATCAATCATTCGTTTTGGAGAAAATGATCAATATCGAATTGGAATATATGGGAACGGATTATTAGACATCCTGTTAGAGGGTATCAAGTTCCATATTAGCGATGATTATGCTAAATGGTGCAAAAAAGAATTATCAAAGATAAATGATGATACTAACTATAAAAAAATAATCGATTTCATGTTAACACCTGACCAAAAAGGATATTGCCTTCCTAACTTAAATGGTTGTGTTTTTGGAATACCTAGTGAGATTTATGAGCTGATGGAAGCTGTAGAGCCTAAAGATTTAACTGATTTAGCAAAGATCAATTGTCTTGTTAGAGGAATCTATAAAAGCAAAAAGAAACTAATTGAGTGTATTAAAGAAAATGGTATAGATGGAACTATTTATAGTAGGGAACAATTCTTTAATCTTTTAGTTAATGTCTATGACATTGATGAGAATGGAGCCGCTCAGATAATTGATGACGTCATTCAAAGAAATAAACTTACCGAATGGGAAGAATTAACTCTTTCATCTTATGAGGTTCCAAATTACCTGATAAACCAATTTGAAAATATCAAATATCTTTATTACATGTCTGCTTCTTTAGGAGAAATACATGTTGCATACCATTTAGCAGAAATCAAATGGCTGATCCCTGGAGATTTTGAAAAGTTCCTCCATGTGCCTTATAAGAACTCTTTTGTTGGACCATTCTTTTATATTAATAAGAAACTTTATCCATATAAGGATTCAATTATTGAACATAATCCAAATGTGAGATTTTTTGATGCTCCAATGTCACATTTTGTTTTCTTTGAGAATTTAGGCATTGATGGTGATTATGGCAACTATCCTAGAGGAAGAGTTATCTTTGATAATTTCCATAAAAGATTTGTTGTTTACTTGGATAAAGATTTATTAAAAGACGATATCAAAGCCGAAATTATCAAGGAATATAACTTAGAAGAAAGGCGAACGGTGTTTAGAAGAGATGCCCACTATACACATGATGGACTTTAATTATGTTTGAATTAATTTGTATGTCACTTCTTGGTGTTGCGTATGTTAATGCCTGCATTGAAGAAGCAAAAGAAGAACAAGCATTAAAAGAAAAGGAAAGAACCCGCGATTTAAAAATATCGGTTTTCTGCTATGCAGTTAGACATGGGCTTAAATATAACGAAGTAGTGGAAATGATTCAGAATAATAAATTGACGTTTGAAGATATAGAAAAGGATGCAAAAGAATACGAAGGAAAGCAGAGAGCAACTAAAAAAGAGAATCATTTATGACTTGAAAGACATAAGAAAAAGAGGAATAGCCTTGATCCAAAAGGAGTATGGCGTTGGTTTTGAATTAGCTAAAGAAATCTATTATGAGTGTGAAGAAGACGCTGAAGAATATGAACGCATTTTCTTTAGAAAAATATATCCACTTGATTTCTTTGTTTCCTATCTTGATGCGTATTGTATGTACTATCACGAATTTGATTTATCACTAATAAATGCAAACTTAGAAACACTTATTAAAGAGATAGACTCAAAACAAGAGGAGTACAAGTTATTAAGCGAGTGTTATAAAAAATATAGTTCTTTACCATCAAAGATTAGAATTCTCAAGATACAAGCGTTAATGAACGCTGAAGGTATTAAAATGTCCAAACCAGATATCTATAATAGTGCAGCAGAAAAAAATAATTATTGATCGCAATAAAAAGAATATATCTTTTGCCCTTGGCGTGTCTTTTTAGTTCTAATTATTTAAATAAAGTAGTGGTGAAAAGAGAAAAGAATAAATTTACTTCATTTGAAGATTTGAGAAGAAGAACTGGAATACCAGCAGAAAGAATCGAGTGGTTAATTGATAATGGATATATCTTATAAGGAGCATTTGAGAGATACATACCATTTTCTGAGTTCCACTTTAGAAATCTGACCCATTTTTCGGTATCAAAAGCCCAAAGAACTAAATGCGACATTCTGATGGTATCGGGATGTCTTTTTTATCCTTAATGGGTAAAACATAATGACGATAAAATTTTGAGGCATATTTTTTTCATATAAAAAACTCATCAAAAAATACCTTTTAAAATCTCGCACTGCGTAACCAACAACGCCACTACGAATCCGCTAATGGTTAGGGGCTTTTATTCTTATAAGAATTTTTGTGGTTTAGTACCACTAAAATTTATAGAATTAAATATAGAGGTATTTGATATGTTTGATGATGCAAGACTAGAAAAATTAGAAAATCTATATGATAAATATGATACAGCCACAACTAAAAGTGAAAAAAGGCGTGTTCTAAATGAAATTCTTGAAATAAATCCAACTGATATTGACTCTATGCATCGTTTAGTGGATTTGCTTCCAGAAAAGCAACAACTTGACGCACTTTTAAAATTAAAAGAAGATGCTTGGCAAATTATCAAAGATAATTTTAATGATATCGAAGACCTATATTATGACCACGACACTAGACCATATATGTTTATTTTGATGGACTTATTAGAAAGATATGAAAGAAATAAAAAAGTCGAAGAGGCTTATCAAATAATTAAGGAAATGATGGAATTAAATCAGGGTGATAATTTAGGAGAAAGATTCCATCTAGTGGCTTATTATATTGGGCAATATAAAATAAATGAGTTAAAAGACTTTGTTAAAAATTGCCCAGAGGATTTTAGTGTCGCCTTAAAGTTTGCTATTTTATATTTAGATAATCTTGCTAAAAAAGATAAAAAATTCAAATCATTATATGATGAATTTCCTTATTTATATGCCTTAATAGGCAAGGAATTGTATTTTAAAAAATATCAATTTCAAAAAATAAAAGGTTTGATTAATTATTATCGTCCGCATGGATTTTTTGAATGTTTTCTTTTCTATGAGATGCTTATCACATATTGTAATACTCTAACAATGTCTTTGCTGCAGCATAAATGTGCTTACTATAAAGATATGCCAATAATATCAATTACCGAATCTTTACCAAGAAATACAAAATCATATCTATTCGCTCTTGCTAATACATACGATGAGTCGTATAAAACTTTTTTAAAGAAATTAAAAGATTTTAATATAGAAGAAAAAGAGTTTTTAAAAGATTATGAGACATTAGAAAAAATGCAAGTTCTAGAAAAAAGAGAAGATAAGATATGTTTTAGCGAAGCATCTTATGCATTATTAGTTTTCTATGTTAAAAAAGAAGAACAGACTCTAGATTATATAAAAGAAGTGATTGGTATTTAACATGAAAGTATATCGCAGAGCTATCAGCCCCATTTTTAGCGGTCATTAATGGCAATTATGCTTTATCAGCTGGAGTGGTGGATATATGTCTTGTCGCCGAAGAATGATTCTGATATTGCTAAAAAGATGGCCAATGTTATCGCAGTTAAAACGCCCAAGAAGATAACGAAAAGATACGTGTCTTGCTTAAGGCCTTAAAGCAAGAAAACATCGCAACTTTTATAAAAGCAAAGTTTGGTGATTCAGTTATCTATATGATCTAGATTGCATTAACAATTTAAAAATTCAGACGATCTTTGCTAGAATAAGTTGGTGAAGTATTTAGTAATCATATCAACTTTATTTGTTATCGGTTCATTATTAGGATGGGTGATAGAACTTTTCTTTCGCAGATTCGTCTCACAAAAGAAATGGATGAATCCCGGTTTTTTAACTGGCCCATATTTACCAATTTATGGTTTTGGAGTCATCGTTCTTTATGGAGTCAGTAATATTCCATTAGGAATCACCATCCAAGCATGGGATATTGTCGCTCGCATTGCCATTATCGGTGTGGGAATGACGTTGATTGAATTTATCGCTGGTCTCATATTTATAAAAGGCCTCAAGATAAAATTATGGGATTACTCAGATCGTAAAGGAAACATCATGGGCATCATTTGTCCTTCATTTTCTTTAATTTGGCTAGTATTTGGCTCATTATACTATTTCCTATTAAATCCAATTTTAGTGGAAGGAATATCTTGGATAAGCGAGAACCTCATCTATACATATTTTGTTGGAGCGGTCATTGGAGCGATATTAGTGGACTTTGCTTATTCGGTCCACCTCGCTTCAAAGTTAAAAGAATTCAAAGAATATGGCGATTTAAGATTTGAAGAATTAAAAAAAGAATTTAAGCGTAGAATCAAAGAAATCAGAAACAAAGATAAGCATTAATTTATTATTTGTCTCATAGGATTAATCCCGATACAAATCGGGGATTTTTATTTTCTCTCAAAAGCCTTTTTATAAATAAAAACAGTAATAGTTATATTTCGCAAATTAAAATAATAATGTAAAATGCGAAATGAAAAATGAAGAATAAAGGCAATTATGTTTTTAGAAAAGCAAGCGAACAAGAAGTGAGGAAATTAACCGAACTTTCAATTGCCGCTTTTCATACTGATTATTTGGTGGGAGGAAATAAACTAGATGGCCCACCAGGCTATGATGATATAAAGTGGCATCTCGATATGCAAAAAGAAGGCCACCTATATACCTTTCAAGTTGATAATATAATTATAGGTGGAGCAGTTATCTTTATAGATAATAATAGTATTTATATTGGAAGAATATTTGTGGATCCTTTATATCACCATCAAGGATATGGCATCGCCATAATGAACGCGATTGAATCTTTAGATAACACAATCAATAGTTTTTATTTAGATACACCAATAGCAAATAGAAGAACTAATGCATTTTATAAAAAACTTGGCTATATAGAAACTAGTAGAGATAACGAGTGCGTAAACTATAAGAAAATAAAGTAGACCTTCCCAGAATCGTTTCTAATCCCTGATACAAGTTGGTGATTTTTTTGCAAATTCAGCTTTGAAATAAACCTAACTTTTTGCAAATATAGCATATAAATAAACCTAACTTTTTGCAAATTCAGTTTAGCATGCTATATTTTGTTAAAAATGTTGAGAAAAAATACATGTGTTCTTCGATATGGGAAAAAGAGTACCCCATGCCTTACGAAGAGAACAGCCGCTTCTCCAAAGAGGGCTTGTCAAGAAATTCCATGTGGTGTTACAGGACTACTACATCGAGGCTGTCAAGATAATCGTCCTGGTCGGCACGGTAAAAAAAGCAAAGTAGTACGTCAGACTGCCCCAAAACATATTATCCCTGATACAATTCGGGGATTTTTCTTTAAATCGATAAGATAATAAGCAAGATAATAAGCAAGATGTATTGATAAAGTAGTGGTTGTTTGATATAATAAAGTCATGGAAAAATATGAACCACCATTTGTAATAACAAATGAAATGCTAAACAGTGTTTCAGAAATCATGGAGATAATCGGGAGAATTGGTGCTCTTGATAATCTCAGTCGTTTTCCTACTCTCAGAAAACAGAATAGGGTGAGGTCGATACACTCAAGTTGCTATATTGAAGCTAACTCTCTTTCTTTTGATCAAGTCCAAGATATTATTAATGGAAAAACAGTTATTGGACCTGAAAAAGATATCATTGAAATTAAGAATGCGATAAAAGCGTACGACGAGATGGAAATGATCAATCCTTTTTCAGCTAAAGATTTAAAAAGAATCCATGGAATCATCGGAAATGGTGTTATTAAAAACGCTGGTGAATTTAGAACAGGTAACGAAGGTGTTACAGATGAAAACGGTAATGTCGTCTTTGTTGCGCCTCCACCTGAATTGGTTAATGGTTTGATGATTGATTTACTCAAGTGGTGCAAGGAAAACTACAAAACCATCAACCCATTGATATTATCATCTATCTTCCATTATGAATTTGTTTTCATTCATCCTTTTAGAGACGGGAATGGTAGAATCGCGAGACTTTGGCAAACTTGTTTACTTGGAAAATGGAAAGATGTTTTCTACTATTTATCAATTGAAAACTATATCAAAGATAATCAAGAAGCCTACTATAAAGCTATATCAGATTCACACATTGCGGGTAATTCCAACCCATTTATTGTTTTTATGCTAAAAATGATTAAAGATGCGTTAAGTGATTTGACCGATGTTACTTCTATTTCTAGTGGTGACTCTATCTATGTAAAAAGGCTACTATCTGTAATGCCATTTGGGATATATCTAACTTCTACAGAGATTCTTGGTTTACTTAATTTAAAAAGCAAAGAAACGTTAAGAAAGAATTATTTGGATCCCGCGATTAATAGTGGACAAATAGTTTTAGAATACCCAGATAAACCAACCAGCAAAAACCAACGTTATAAAAAGGTGTAAGAATGGAAAAAGAAGATTGTTATATTTTTAGGACACCGAATGGGAATCTTCGGCTGTTCAACTGCCGAGTAAGTTCACGCTATAAAGATATGTATTCTGCTGGTTTTCATCATTTTGATAGTAGTGAAGAAAAATGGGCATATTGGGCTAAACACATATTCTATACTCGTTATCAAGGAGTCAAAGAATTATATAAAGATTTATTCGAAGTCTTCAAAGATAAAAATTATTTTGTAATAACAACTAATGTTGATCATCAATTCCAATTAGCGGGTTTTGATAAAAATAGATTGTTTTATACTCAAGGTGATTATGGCTTATTTCAATGTTCTACACCTTGTCATAATAAAACATATGATAATGAAGATTTTATTCATAAAATGCTTAAAGAGACAAAAGATAATAAAATACCATCTTATTTAATC